>JAGNUG010000044.1 GCA_017987115.1 Flavobacteriales bacterium
CAAAAGACCTTGGGTGTATTCGGTAACGTTGTTGATCGTGGTCGTCGGCCTTATCGGTGTGCAACGCCTTAAGAATGAAAGTCGTGTTGTCGATGATCTGCCTGCTGATGATCCCGTTATGCAGGACTTGCGCTTTTTTGAACAAGAGTTCAAGGGGATAATGCCGCTGGAGATCATGGTTGATACACGCAAGAATGGGGGCGCGCTGCGCGATGCTACGTTGAAACGGATCTCGCAATTACAGGATACCATGGCCACGTATCCGGAGTTCTCACGCTCACTATCAATTGCCGACGCCGTGAAATTCGTTCGTCAGTCGTTCTATGGTGGTGAACCTTCGCGTTATGGGTTGATCAAGTCCAATGAAAAAACCTTTATTCTTCCATACTTGGAAGGCGCTCAGGACAAAGGCGGAATGGCACGCGCTTTCTTGGATGAGGAACGGCGCACAACGCGTATATCGCTTCAAATGGCCGATGTGGGCACTGCGCGAATGGATGGGATCGTGGCCAAACTGCGTGCCCAAGTGGATTCCATTTTTGACCCCGGCAAATACAGAATAGTGCTTACCGGTGCGAGCGTGATCTTTCTGGAAGGTAGTAAATACATGGTGAAGAACCTGATCATTTCGTTGATCCTGGCCGTGATCCTCATAAGTGGGTTGATGGCATTGCTATTCAATTCTGCGCGCATGGTTCTGGTCTCGCTCGTGCCGAACCTGATCCCCATGATCACTACCGCAGGACTGATGGGATATATGGATGTTCCGATCAAGCCAAGTACCATTCTCGTGTTCAGCATCGCTTTCGGTATTGCGGTGGATGATGCGATCCATTACCTCTCGAAGTATCGGCAGGAATTGAATTTGAACGGTGGTCAGATCCGTGGATCCGTGATCCAGGCGATCCGTGAAGCCGGTGTTAGTATGCTCTACACGTCCATTGTGCTCTTCTGCGGATTCAGCTTGTTCGTTTTCTCTGATTTCGGCGGTACGCAAGCGTTAGGGCTATTGGTATCATTCACTCTATTGGTGGCCATGTGTACGAACTTGTTGATCCTGCCTTCGCTCCTCTTGAGCTTCGAGAAAGTAATGACGACCAAAGCGTTCCGTGAGCCGCTTCTGGATATATTGGATGAAGACGGTGACATCGATCTGGATGAATTGCGGATCGAAGGAGTATCCGAACAGGACCGTGGTGATCGATCTGGAACTAAAGAAGAATGAAAGGAATCATTTTAGCTGGTGGATCCGGCACACGGTTGCACCCGTTGACATTGGCAGTGAGCAAACAGCTCATGCCCGTGTACGATAAGCCGATGATCTATTACCCGCTCAGTACACTGATGGCTGCGGGTATCAGAGAGGTCTTGATCATCAGCACTCCGCATGATCTTCCGAATTTCAAGAAATTGCTCGGTGATGGTCGATCACTTGGTTGCGAATTCACCTATGCCGAACAGAAAGTACCGAATGGACTTGCGCAAGCTTTTGTGATCGGTAGGGAACACATTGGAACCGATAGTGCTGCACTCATCCTTGGAGACAATATTTTTTATGGATCAGGCTTAGGTCGCAAGCTTAGCGCGAACATTGATCCGGACGGTGGTCTTGTTTTCGCATACCATGTAAGCGACCCCGAACGGTATGGTGTTGTTGAATTCGATGCGGACAATAAAGCGTTGAGCATTGAAGAGAAACCAGCAAAACCGAAAAGCAATTACGCTGTACCAGGACTTTATTTCTACGATAACGAAGTACTGAACATTGCACGTGATCTGAAACCCAGCGCGCGCGGTGAATACGAGATCACCGATGTGAACAAAGAGTATCTCAAGCGAGGGAAATTGAAAGTGGAGATCCTCGATCGCGGCACAGCTTGGTTGGATACCGGTACGTTCGCTTCACTTACCCAAGCTGGTCAATTCGTACAAGTGATCGAGGAACGACAAGGGTTGAGCATTGGTTGCATTGAAGAAGTGGCCTTCAAGAAAGGGTTTATCGATGCTACTGCTTTGGAGGCGCTCGCTCAGCCATTGCTGAAAAGCGGCTACGGGGTGTATCTCATGAAGATGCTCCAGAAGTGATGGAGAAACATCGCGCGTTGGTCGAAGAGCATATTGCCAAGTGGACGGGTTCGTTGCCTGATGATCCGTTGTATGCGCCAATGGCGTATCTCCTTCAGTTGCCCGCTAAACGGGTGCGACCGTTGTTAACGCTTATGGCGTGTGAGCTGTTCGGAGGGAAGCCCGAAGATGTGTTGAACGAAGCGGTAGCCATCGAACTCTTTCACAACTTCACGCTGATGCATGACGATCTGATGGACAGGTCTCAATTGCGAAGAGGTGAAGCAACCGTCCATGAAAAATGGAATGCGAATACGGCCATACTTAGTGGAGACGCGCTATTGGTAAAGGCTTATCAATTAATGGGTCTGGATCCAGCTGCCCTGACGATCTTCAATCGATATGCACTTGAGGTCTGCGAAGGGCAACAGAAGGATATGGCATTCGAGACCCGTTCGGATGTGTCGTTGGATAAATACCGCGAAATGATCCGCTTGAAGACCGCAGTTCTACTTGCTTGTGCGTTGAAGATAGGGGCGTGCAAGGCAGGTGCTTCCGTCGAAGATCAAGAACGAATTGGTGTTTTTGGAGAGAGCTTAGGGTTGGCCTTTCAGCTGCGCGATGACCTGTTGGACGCCTTCGGTGATCAGTCCATTGTGGGGAAACAGATCGGTGGTGATCTTCGAGTAGGTAAAAAGACATGGCTGCTCATTCGCGGAACTGAAGTGTCCAAGATCAATGGGGATGAAACGCTTGCGAACGAATTGGCTAAGCCTAGTGCTTCACGTAACGTGGAAGCGATGATCAGCACACTCAGATCACTTGGTGTTCACCACGAGGCAGAAGCTGAAATAGAACGTTTGGAAGCACTTGCTGGAAATCAATTGGATACAATTGGAGTACCGGAAGCGCGCAAAACACCACTTCGCGATCTGGTTGCCGAACTGCAAGCCCGGGTGGCTTGAACACTATTATTTCGCACTACAAGATCACCCGAATTCATAGTGCGAATTGGTATTACCTGTTCAGCAGTATCGTTCGGCGATCGAATGCACCTGAATGATCATCTTGCAATTCCAATACATATGCTCCTGAGCGCAAATTCTCCGGGAACATGACGGTTATTCGATCCAGTGTATTCAACAGCGCTCTGGTCATCACCGTGCGACCTTGAAGATCGATCAATGCCATTTGCCATTTTCCAGTGGAAACTAAGCTACCGGATACAACGATCTCGCCTGCTGTGGGGTTCGGGAAGACCTCGAATGACTGTCCGCTGTTCATGGATATCGCAGTGGAAATGCAGAACGGGTCCGTGTCGGGCAACAGTGTTACCGTTACCGTACCAGAAGTAACGCATCCATTCGGACTGGTCACAGTGTAAGTGTAGTCACCGTCATCATCCATCATGGGGTCGAAAATGCCGTTGCTTGCGCCACCAGGTCCGGTCCATACGCCTCCAGGAGCAGGTGTGCCCAATAAGGAGTCGATCAATGCGAATGCCATTGTGCTGGAACATGCCATGGCAGTGCCATCCAACCCTGCTCCACTACCAACGCTGAACTGATAGGTGAATATCTGTACACCCGGTATTGGACACGTATTGTCTGCCGCGGTAATGGTGAACGGATAGAGACCGGAACTCAATCCTTGCGCATTTCCGCAAATGGTCGCGCTGACGGGATTGACACCGGTTACCGTGAAGGTTGCTCCAGGTAGCACCTGTTCGATATTGCTGACCAATTGGATGATATCACTTGCATCAGGGTCATCAATGATCGTGGTGAAACAGAAATCACCTGAAGTGCAAGCATCCACTGCCCTTGGGCCGGTCTGTTGACACGCGCCTGTGGTGCCGCTGATCGTACCCGATGTCGGCGATGGAGGATTGCTGCTACACGCAAAGACAACGAACTGAAGATCGCGCATCACACTGCAGATCCAGTTGCCATCGACGTCGTATTCGTCCACTTGAACAACTGCGATGAAGCTGCCGGTCAATGTCGGTGTAAAGCTGATCTGCCCATTAGCCGTGTCAATGACCATTCCTGCGATGGGTTCGGCGCCCGTATTTGGTGCCTCGTAGTCGATCGATAGGGCTTGGTTGCCATCGAAGTACCGTGCATCGATCAAATGAAAAGCACGACTCGCAGCACTACCGCCAACTGCGCCAACATCATATAGGAAAGGTTGGTCTACGCACGTGTAAGGCACGTTGACATCCGTAAATGTCGAAGAGATCCCACAAGGTGATACCACATTATCCAACTTTGCTTCAAAATAAAGACCAGGTGTTCCAACTACATTGAATGCCTCAGCACGGCAGCAGATGTCCCAACTGATGGTCCAATCAGCACAGGGTGCCAAATAAACCGTAGTTCTGTAGCGATAGCGTTCGTAACCGTTCAATGTGCCACCGTTGCACGTACTGTTCGACGCGCTAGCATCACAAAGCAATGCGACTTCGGTCACATCCAGAACAGCAAGCGGAAAATCCGTGGTTCCTACAATGAATGAATTTCCACAATCACTTTCAAAATTGAGCGACTGTCCCACCATTGGCGTTCCACTGCAATCGCGGTAGATCGACAGTGTCACTTCGTACAGGTTATCACCGATGCATTCGTATGTTATCGAACCACCAGGCAGGTGTTCGGCTTTAGCGACCAGAGCAGATAGAAAGAGGCATGTAACGAGTACGATCTGTTTCATGAACGTTGAAGTTTGCGTTAAAGGGCCTCCAATATACAGGAATTGAGATAGAACGGGTCCGGGTCGAGCCCATCGCCACCTTAACCAGTACTGTCGCTCTTGGGTATTATCGATCCAGAAGATCGATCAATGCTTCTTTTAATGTCGGGAATTCAAACATGAACTTCGTCTCCATCAAGCGCGTATTTGATGCTCGACTACCCTCCAGAAGAACGGACGACAATTCACCCAGATACAACTTCAAGAAGAGACCGGGTACGTTCGGAAGAAAATAAGCCTTGCGCAATACCTGAGCGATGGTGCGCATAAGATCAGCATTCGTCACATCGTTACCGGTATTCACATTGTAAGCTCCATCCATATGCTCGCGAAAGAGCGCCTGTTCGTAGATCCTTACGAGATCATTCATGTGTATCCAAGGGACCCATTGAGCGCCGGTGCCCAAAGGAGATCCGATGCCCCATCGCACTAGCTCAGCGAGTTTCTGCAAAGCGCCACCATTCGGAGCCAGAACGATGGGCGTACGTAATTTCACCACGCGGCAATAACTCGCCCATTCGTCAACAGCTTCCTCCCAAGCAATACTGATACGTGCAATGGTATCCATTCCAGGTGGGTCGGTCTCAGTATGGATATGATCGGTTGTTCCGGCACCGTAGTAATTGATGCCCGCGGCACTCACAAAGCTCTTTATCGCTGTGTTATTGGAGCGAACTCGATCCAAGAGAAGACGTGCCGAAACAGAGCGACTATCGATCAGGGTTTTTACGCGAGCATCGGTCCAACGCTTGTCCGCGATCCCGGCACCAGCAAGGTGCACAATGTGTTCAACATGTTCCAACGCACGTTCGTCCATGGTCCCGCGTTCAATGTTCCAAGCATATGCTTCTACCCCGTTGTGAAAGCTAGCAGTACGACTTAAATGACGTACGGTGTGACCTGTGTCAAGCAACGTTCTGGTAAGTGCGGTGCCGATCAACCCGCTTCCTCCTGTAATTAAGATCGTGGACATTTCCTTCGAATTGCTTGGCCTTCCGAGCTGGTCGATCGGTGGCATTTGGTTCTTGATCGTTCAACGCTCCAGAACAATTGAGGAATGGATCGTAGTGCCGTCCATAGGATCCGTCAACTTCAAAATATACGTTCCGTTTGCTGCAACACCGTTCAATGAAACTGCCGTTTCATTGGAAGTAAATGTCACCGGTTGCTCCAGTACTTTTCTGCCCTGTATGTCGAATAAAGACAACAATACAGTACTATTCGTCCCAACAGGACCGGTGATCACGATCCGATCATTCGCTGGATTAGGATGAATGTGGATCGTGGGCATTTCCAACTCCTGTATTCCGATCGAAGTACACATGGGGTCATCGGCAGGAAGGATGGTCATTTGGTACGTATAGACCTGCAGACCCGGTATGGGACAAGCATTGTCCAACGCTGTGATCGTGAACGGATGAACGCCGACCGAAGTGTTGCTGATTGTTCCACAAATAGTGGCGGTCACGGGGTTCGTGCCGGTAACTTGGATCGTTGCATCCGGAATGATCTGATCGATATTGGATGTAAGCGATATCAAATCACTAGCCGATGGATCAGTGATCTCAGTGGTCAGACAGAACTCTCCCGTGCTACAGATCGATAGTGATCGTTCCCCGGTCTGCTCGCAATCTCCTGTGGTCGACGCGATGGTACCTGAAAGCGGATCCGGTGGAGCATTCGTACAAGCAACCACTACGAACGGCAGATCGCGCATAACGCTGCCTATCCAAACATCACTGCTGTCGTATTCATCGACTTGAATGACAGTGACGATACTTCCAATATTCGTGGGTGTGAAACTGATCTCGCCACTTATCGCGTCGATCGTCATTCCAGTTATTGGTTCACCGCCATAATTGGGAAAGACATAGGTCACTAAAGCTGGGCTGCCGCCATAGAATCGGGCATCCACCAAACTGAAATTACGTCTGAATGCGTTGTCGTCAACAGCGCCAGCGTCGTAGATAATGGGCTGGTTCACGCAGACGTTCGGTAAGCTCTGTTGTGTGAATTGTGATGAGCTATTGCACGGAGCGGTAACACTATTGAGCTTCGCTTCCATGTACAATCCAGGCGTTGCGCTAAGATTCAACGAGGCGGAGCGGCAACAAATGTCCCAGCTGATCGTCCAGCCATCGCAAGGCGTTAAGAAGAGGGTATCGATATAGGTATAGACCAAATAGCCACTCAAGGGACCGCCGTTGCAATTGCTGTTCGCCATGCTCGCTGCACATAATTGTGATGTTTCCATGGTAGCATCCGGCAATAAATTGGCGCGCACGAAACTGATCCCGCAATCACTGTCATACCTCACTTCCTGAGGGATCATGGCTGTACCGCCGCACTCCCGGAACAACGTCAGGTTGATCTCATACAATGAATTGCCGACACATTTGTAGGTTATGGAACCACCGGGTAAATGTTCCGCGTAAAGAGCATTTGATGTGAATAGCAGAAAAAGCACGATGGATGCTTGCTTCATGGTCGGTATACGGATTTACTCACGCAAGATAGGCAAGGTCCCATTGGTTCACATTACGGACCTTAAGATGCGCTCGATCTGTTTTTCATGATGTCGCATGTGGTCGTGCATGAACTTTACGCTTTGGATCAGATCGAACTTGCCTGCCATCGGATGTTTGAAAAGATCGTGCCCTAACTCATTTTCCGGGATCGATCCGTACGTCGAACGCATCGCGTTACGCACACTTGTCCAGCGTGTCATTGCCTCAGAATAAGTGGTCACAGGAACAGTGGCAACAATAACAGGAGCTTTGTATTTGAGCGGTAGGTTGAGGGCTGCCCTTAGTGCTGCCATGCGCCATCGCGAGGAGAAGGAAACGGGTTTGTGAGCGCCCAGATCACGTTTCTTACGGAGATATGCTAATGCGCCTTCCTCTGCGATCGCCAAGTGGGTGATGACTTGAGCAACGTTCCATTTTTGAGGTGCAGGTTCGGCGGTAAGCACAGTTTCGGTCAGCGTTTCAAGCTGAGCATACAATGCAAGCCTGTCGTGCTCCAGATCATCGAATAATTTCAGAAGCGTGGCACGTCTGGACATGTTCAATTGCTCCTTGTTCCATAAGGGAATTCAAGAAAAGATGCTAAGTTGAATTACCTGGCTCGTTCCAGATTCTTCAGGTCCTCTTCAATGAAACCTTCTTTCTTTCCGAAGATGGCGGCATCATCATTCTGATACATCAGCTCGCCCGTACCCGCATTGAATACCCGCTTGAAGGTATGTTTGTTCTTATAGTCGCCGGTCAGGACGACGTCGCTGATCATAACACTTTTGTCGGCACTTTGAACGGCGCTGATCAATTGCGTTAGGTCCATCAATTGAGCGGGTGCGGTATAGAATTCCTTGACCTTCGTTGCGTCCGGAATGGTCTTGTCCAAATGCTCTTTCGCCATCCAGAGTTCAGCTTCGTGCACAAAGCGTGTACGGCTGGAATAGACCCTGTCCGCGGTGGTCTTATCCGTGATCTTTCCTCCTTCAACCTGTTTCAAATAATCCTGCAAGTTTTTTACATAGATGCTTAATAGAGCGGATGTGTTCTTTTCAGCCATTCCCTTTTCGTCGATCAGGATATACGCCAACTCCTGTTCGGCGGGGAACGTAGTGAAGGCATTGTCCTTCAGTTCCAGTTTATCGTTCTTCTTCGCCTTCCAACCTTGCACAAGCGTTAAGAAGGTTCCTTCGAACTTCACGGGATCTACTTTTGATGTTTTCACCAAATACAACTTGTCCTCAGCAATAGGCGCGGTCGTTATCGCATCGATGTTGACGTACTCAATGTTCTCATTGAATTTCCAATTGCTCTTCATAGCATTCATGATCGCCTTGTTGTATGGCGTATCAGTCGCATCGAGCACCACCAGAACGGTTTCGCTTTTCGCTGCTTTCACAGTCGCGGCATTGAAAGTGCCATATTGAGCGGTGGCGGTTACGGAAACAAGAAGAACGAGTGCGGTTAGCGATCGGAATTGCATGGTCGGTAGGGTTCGGGTTCGTTGGTTGGATCTCGATCAACATGAGCTGTTGATCATTCAAGGATCCGGAGCGCGAAAATAGTGCCACACTTGTTTAACCTTTGTGATCGTGGATAACAACTTGAATACTGAGCTTTCGAGCGCTTCTGATGGCGGTCTTCAGCGGTACTTGGATCGTGCAGAAGTTCTGTCTTCCACTGTGACACAACTGCGAAAGGACCTTTCACTTTCAGAACAGGAATTGCCCCTGCCCGCTGTGGGTGATGAAGCATTCGAAACACTTCGAAAAGCCGTTCTACCGGTATTGACAGCGCTGCAGCAGAAAAGCCAGCATGCTCTCCAGGTTGCAATGTATCGTGTGGATATTCCGGAGGCTCACTTGAAACGAACGATGGCCAGCGGCGGGGTGCATGCATTGGCTGGTGAATGTGTGATCAGAGCGCTACAGAAAGTACTCACACGATTGCGGTATGCCGGTAGATATTGACAGTGCCCCCAATTCGATCAAGGACCTTTCCACTACTGTTTTTTACCAACAAGGTCAAGGGTTTTATCGATAAAGCCACATCCGGAACCCACGAACACCATTTCGCGTATGAATCCTTCGCGCCCGCACAAGTGGAAAAACTACCTTTGTACAGGATCCGCAGGACCTATTGAATGGACACCTATTCTTACCTAAGCAACGTCGACAGCGCTTGGCTGGACGAACAGTACCAACTTTACCAAAAGGACCACGCATCCGTGGACCCCAGCTGGGCCCGGTTTTTCGAGGGATTCGATCTGGCGCGCACCAAATTCGATAAGCTGCCAGCAGCCAGCGTAAGTGGAAAAGCACAGGAGATAAAGTCCGGTGATGCGGTCCATTTGAGAAGGGAGTTCAGGGTATTGGAATTGATCGCAGGGTACCGCGCCAGAGGTCACTTCTTCACCCATACCAATCCGGTCAGGGAACGTCGCAAATACAGCCCTACGTTGGATCTGGAAACTTTTGGGCTGCACGAGGAAGATCTTGAGACCATTTTCCAGGCCGGAGATGAACTTGGTCTGGGTCCTGCCAAATTGCGTGACATCGTTTCGTTCCTGAAACAGACGTATTGCAATAACATCGGTGTGGAATACCATTATATCCGTAGACCTGAACGCGTTAAATGGCTTCAGGAACGCATGGAGAAAACACGGAACACGCCGTCCTTCACGCTTGCTGAGAAAAAGGAGTTTCTCTTGAAGTTGGATCAAGCAGTGGTCTTCGAAAAATTCCTTGGGAAAAAATTCCTTGGCCAGAAACGATTCAGCATTGAAGGTGTCGAAACCTTGATCCCGGCTTTGGATTGGATCATCGAGCATGGAGCGAAAGCACATGATATCAAGGACGTTGTGATCGGCATGGCCCATCGTGGACGTCTTAATGTGTTGGCAAATACATTGAACAAGACCTATGAAAGCATCTTCGCTGAGTTCGAAGGAAAAGATTACGAGGATGCGTTGGTGGAGGGGGATGTGAAATACCACATGGGGTATAGCAGCTGTGTGATCGCGGAGAACGGAAAAGGAGTGAAGTTGACGCTGAGTCCGAACCCAAGCCATTTGGAGAGCGTTGGCCCGGTAGTGCAAGGGATCGCACGAGCGATCATTGAGCAGGACCATGCTTTTGATCCGAAGAAAGTGGTGCCTGTGATCGTACATGGAGATGCCGCTATTGCAGGACAAGGTGTTGTATACGAAGTGGTGCAGATGGCCGGGTTGAAAGCATACACCACGGGTGGTACCGTTCACATTGTAACCAATAACCAAGTGGGTTTCACTACCAATTACATCGATGGCCGTACGAGCACGTATTGTACGGACGTGGCCAAAGTGACCCAATGCCCGATCTTTCATGTGAATGCAGATGATGTGGAGGCAGTTGCCTATGTCATGCAATTGGCATTGGACTATCGCCAACATTTCGGTGAGGATGTCTTCGTTGATCTGCTCGGCTACCGAAGGCATGGGCACAATGAAGGCGACGAGCCCAAATTCACGCAACCGGTGTTGTACAAGGCGATATCCAAGCACCCGGATCCACGCGACATCTATAAAAAGAAACTGTTGGCAAGCGGAGAGATCGAAGCAGGCCTGGCCAAGGAAATGGAAGAACATTTCCAGAACATGCTGCAGGATCGTTTGGATGATGCCAAGCAGATCGACAAGAGTCGTATCACACCATTCCTTGCCGATAGATGGGAAGGATTCGAACGCCCCGATCTTAGTGTTTTCGACCAAAGCCCGAAGACCGGCGTAGCGCGAAAGACATTGTTGGAGATCGGTAAGAAACTAACGGTGATTCCGGAGGGGAAGAAGTTCTTCGGTAAAATGGAACGTATCCTCGCTGATCGTGCTAAGATGATCGAAGAGGATCGGCTCGATTGGGGTATGGCCGAACTATTGGCTTATGGTTCACTATTGGTTGAAGGACACCCAGTGCGTTTCACTGGACAGGATGTTGAGCGCGGTACGTTCAGCCATCGCCATGCTGTAGTTAAAATGGCCGATAGCGATGAGGAATTCATTCACTTGAAACATTTGCAGAAAGACCAGGCCTTATTGCAGATCTACAACTCACTGTTGAGCGAATATGCCGTAATGGGTTTTGAGTATGGCTACGGATTCGTTAGTCCGCAGACGCTCACGATCTGGGAAGCGCAGTTCGGCGATTTCGTGAACGGTGCACAGATCATTCTTGATCAATGGTTATGCGCTGCTGAGGAAAAATGGAAGGCCATGAACGGCTTGGTCCTATTGCTTCCGCACGGATACGAAGGTCAAGGCGCGGAACACAGTAGTGGCAGGATGGAACGCTTTCTCGGTTGTTGCGCCGATGGCAACATGATGGTGGTGAACTGCACCACACCTGCGAATTTCTTCCACGTGTTACGTCGTCAGATGGCGTTCGATTTCCGCCGCCCGTTGGTGGTGTTCACGCCCAAGAGCTTGTTGCGTCATCCAAAATGTGTGAGTACTTTGGAAGACCTCAGCGAAGGGCGTTTCCAGGAAGTGATCGATGACCCGACCGCTGATCCGAAATTGATAGAACGTGTGATCTTCTGCCAGGGAAAGATCTATTACGAATTATTGGAGAAAAAGGAAGAACTGCGTGCAGATAAAGTTGCCATTGTGCGCATCGAGCAACTGCATCCGTTACCTGAAAAGCAGCTGAACGCTGTGTTGGAACGGTATGCTAACGCGAAGGACCATCTTTGGGTGCAGGAAGAACCGATGAACATGGGTGCATGGGGATACCTCAAACTGAATTGGACCAGCATTAAGCTCGAATGCATTTCACGATTCATTAGTGGTGCACCAGCGACGGGAAGCAGTGTCCGTTGGGCCATCCAACAAAAAGCGATCGTTGAACAAGCGTTCACTGGTCTTGGCTCAACCGTTTCCAAGAAAGCAGCGAAAGGCAAGATCGTTGCAAATGGAACGACTCCATCGAAAGCTGTTTACTCCAAGAACAAAAATGCATGATCCTTTTACGGTTGCAGCATAAGCATACCTTGAATTCATAACTAACCACTTCATTACCTCACCACAAAAACGAATGGCAACCGTCGACATTAAAGTGCCGAGTCCCGGCGAAAGCATAAGCGAAGTACGCATAGCGCAATGGCTTGTGAAAAATGGTGATGTGGTGGAAAAGGATCAAGCTATAGCGGAGATAGATAGCGATAAAGCAACGCTGGAACTAAGCGCGGAAGAAGCTGGTAAGATCCAGATCCTAGCAGAGGAAGATGCCACGGTGAATGTTGGTGATGTTGTTGCCAAGATCGATACTTCCGTAAAACCGGAGGTTAAGGCGAAAGTGGAGAAGAGTGAGGCAGGTGAAAAAGTGAAAGCAGAGAAGAATTCAACGCCGAGCAAAGCACCTGTTACAAGTAATGCAACGAGCGCGAAGCATGCAACACCTGTGGCCCAGGCCGTGATGGCCGACAAGGGAATTGCTGCGGACAAAGTAAAAGGCACTGGACCCAATGGCCGTATTACGCGTAGTGATGTGGATGCTTACGTAAGTGGCGGTATTGATCCGAACGGTGTAACATTGAATGGCTGGGGAGGATCGCGGGAAATGAACCGATCGCGCATGAGTACGCTGCGCAAGAAAGTTGGTGAGCGGTTGGTGAGCGTGAAGAACGAGACGGCTATGCTCACCACTTTCAATGAAGTGGATATGAGCGCGGTGATGGACCTGCGCAATAAATTCAAGGACAAGTTCAAGGAGGAAAAGGGCGTAAGCCTCGGCTTCATGAGCTTTTTTACCAAGGCAGTTACCGAAGCATTACACTTATTCCCGAATGTGAACGGGCAGATCGATGGTGACGAAGTGATCACCTTCGACTATGCGGATATCGGTATCGCAGTTAGCAGCCCGAAAGGCCTGATGGTCCCTGTTCTGCGCAATGCCGAAAAACTGAGCCTGGCTGAGATCGAATCCGGTATTAAAACGCTCGCTATAAAGGCACGCGATAGTAAGCTCAGTATCGACGAAATGACCGGTGGCACGTTCACGATCACCAACGGAGGTGTTTTCGGTAGCATGCTCAGCACCCCGATCATCAACCCGCCGCAAAGTGCGATCCTTGGTATGCACAACATCGTTGAGCGGCCCGTGGCCGTCAATGGACAGGTAGTGATCCGCCCGGTGATGTATTTAGCGTTGAGCTATGATCACCGGATCATTGACGGCAAGGAAAGTGTGAGCTTCCTGATGGCGATCAAACAAATGATCGAAGACCCTACCAAGATGGTCTTCGGTGGTAAGGAACCAGGGGAGGTTTTGCTTGGACTGTAGTTTTCAATTGCTGTAGGTCCATTTCAGCGCTGACCTTTTTCATTGGCCTATTCGGGAATGATTTCCGGGGTCTGGGCAACTTGGAGACCGGGTTTGTCGAAGATCTGGGCGAACAATTGTTTCAGATCAGTGAATTGTCATAATTTCGTCATGAATGAAATCCGCAGTGGCCTGCATATTGATCTTGCATTTGCTGATCAGCACATTGGCCCCTTCCGGTCTGGCAGAGGTAACAAGGTTACCCGCGCTTTTTGAACACTTTCAAGTCCATCTTGTCGAAAGTGGCGGCACCTTGACCTTAGGTGAGTTTTTGGTAATGCACTATGCCGATGCGGAACACGAGAGAAAGGATCACGGCAGGCATGGAAATTTGCCGTTCCATAATACTTCTCTTATACATTTGATATTCATCCCGAACAATGCGACGATGGATCTGATCGATCTATCTGAATTAGTGACCGAATACGTTCCGGTGCAGAAGCTATGGAAGGGGGAATGGCTTGGCCGTGCTGTATTCCAGCCGCCGAAACTGGCCTTTTGAATCGCCGCTAGCAAGCTGATTTCACTAGCGTGCTATGGAAGGCAGGACCATTCACGGTAGTGATGGTCGCTTTTTAGAATCTGTAATACTTACTGGTCTGCTCTTAAGTGATTTTGAGATGGTCTTTTGGTTCGTGCTCGGATCTTTGGTCCATTAGGGAGGTTCAGGATGCTTTGTACGCACAGGAGCGCATGGAACGTGCTAGAATAATTGATGGCTTAAAATATGACTAAAACAATTCATTCCATTTATATCGGTACCATGGCAGCGATCGTTCTCGTGGTCACGGCCTATCTGACCTATGTTGGTTACACGTACTACCAGCTTCCGTTGGAAGAGCGTTTCTACCACCCGGAACACAATTGGTTCAAGCCGAGCGGAGCATACGGGCATGGGATAGGCATTCTAGGGACGTTCATGATCCTGTTCGGGGTCACGATCTATATCGCCCGTAAACGCTACAATTTCATGACGAAACAACTTCGGCTCAAATACCTTTTGGAGTTCCACATCTTCCTTTGCACACTAGGGCCGATCCTGATCCTTTTCCATACGGCATTCAAATTCGGTGGGCTGGTCTCCGTGGCGTTCTGGAGCATGGTGGCTGTCGTTGCCAGTGGTGTTATTGGTAGGTTCATCTACATCCAGATCCCACGCACCATCGAAGGGCGTGAGTTGAGTTTGAACGAGGTAAAAGGGATGAGGTCCGATCTTTTGGAAAAACTAAAAAGTAGCGCTGGTCTAGGGGTGGAATTGATCCCACTGGTCACTCGGTCCGGAGTGGATGGTGAGGCGCCCGATAAAGGGAACTTTATTTCGCGCTACGTTGATGAGCGAAAGGCGATTGGAGCCATACGCTCCTCCTTGAATGCGAGGAATGTGGCCATGAATGAGCGTAAGGACATCATCCGTATGGTGAAGGATGAATTCGCCCTTTCGCATAGGATCGGTCGCCTGCTGACTATGCAGAAATTGTTCAAATATTGGCACGTGGCTCATTTGCCGTTCGCGTTGATCATGCTGATCGTGTTGGTCATACACGTGGCAGTTACACTTTCATTCGGTTATCGCTGGATCTTCTGATGGAAGTCTTGATAGAGCAAATAGCGATCTATGGTTCAGTGATCCTGATCTGTGGGCTTGTTATCTTCTTTTATATGCGTAGCCTCAACAAGAAGTCAGCGATCGTGGAAAAGAAGGTGGAAGTAGCGAAGATCGAAGGACTTTTCGAACCGGTTTCGTTACACCCTTATATCGATCTCAACACATGTATCGGAAGTGCTGCCTGCGTGGCCGATTGCCCAGAGAAGGACATCCTTGGAATTGTGAATGGTAAAGCGACAGTGATCAACGCTTCCAATTGCGTTGGCCATGGCGCCTGTTTTCACGCCTGTCCAGTGGAGGCGATATCGCTTCGTATCGGAACCGAGAAGCGAGGCGTGGACCTGCCCCATGTCAATGAGCAGTTCGAAACGAACATCAAGGGTATCTATATCGCCGGGGAGCTTGGCGGGATGGGATTGATCAAGAACAGTGTGGAACAAGGTCAGCAAGCGATGGATAGTATTGCAGCAGCGAAAAAGCCGGTCAAGGAAGGCTTACTCGATGTCGTTATCATCGGTGCCGGTCCTGCAGGGATCTCCGCTACGCTCGAAGCCAAGAAACGCGGATTGTCCAGTGTTACGTTGGAACAAGATTCATTGGGAGGCACGGTGTTCACATTTCCACGGGCCAAGATCGTAATGACATCGCCAATGGACTTGCCGCTATATGGAAAAGCCAAGTTGTACGATACGTCTAAGGGTGAATTGCTCGATCTATGGAAGAAGGTCATCAATGAACAAGGGATAGCGATCAAGGAGCACACGAAGGTGGAAAGTATACTGCCCCAAAAAGATGGGACATTCAAGGTTACCACGAATGCGGGTGAAGAGTACATCGGTAACAACGTGCTATTGGCTATTGGGCGCAGGGGCAGCCCAAGAAAACTCGGTATACCAGGAGAGGAATTGCCTAATGTGGCGTACCGACTTCTGGAGCCGGAGAACATATCCGGTAAAAAGGTGATCGTGGTGGGCGGCGGCGATTCCGCAGTGGAGTCAGCGATGCTCTTGACCGAAGGCAATGAAGTGATCCTTTCCTATCGCAAAGAACAATTCGCACGGATCAAACCAAAGAACAAGGAGGCGGTTGATGCCTCTGTAGCTAGTGGCGCACTCAAGGTGATATTCAATTCTGACCTAGTGAGCATCGCCGAAGATTCCGTGCTACTCAAATTCGGAGAGGACTCGCAACAGATAAAGAACGACCTGGTCTACATTTTCGCTGGAGGTGAATTGCCCACTGGCTTTTTGCAGAAGGCAGGTGTGGAGATCACCAAACGATTCGGTCATATCGTGAAAAAGCATTCATGAACTTGTTCCGCACATACCTCACATTTATCCTGCTTATCGCCGGTCCGGCGGTGGTTGCGCAACTTTCACCGGGAGAACTTACCACGGCCCATGCCGACCTCGAAGGCATGAGCAATTGCACCCAATGCCATGATCTCGGCAATAAGGTGACCAATAACAAATGTCTGGAATGCCATAAGGACATTAAGTCGTTGATCACGAAGAAGAAGGGATATCACGCGAGCTCGGATGTAAAGAACAAGGATTGCTTTACTTGTCACAGTGAACATCACGGCCGCAAATTCGAAATGGTGCGGTTCGATGAGAAAGCGTTCGACCACGCGCTGACCGGTTATGAATTGGAAGGTGCACATAAGCCGATCGATTGCCGCAAATGTCACGCACCTGAGAATATCAAGAACAGCGAGATCCGGAAACGTAAGTTGACTTTTCTGGGTATGGACCAAGCATGCCTTTCATGTCATGATGATTTTCACCAAGCTACCATGTCCGGCGAATGCGTGAAGTGCCACAACATGGATGCATTCAGGCCCGCAAGTAGATTCGATCATGATGAAACGGATTTCAAACTAACGGGCAAACACGTTCCCGTCGATTGTGCGAAATGCCATGAGACCATCACTCGACAGGGTAAGGAATTCCAGAAATTCGCGGATGTGCCACATGCCGATTGCAAGTCATGCCACGATGATCCGCACGCATCGCACTTTGTAAATGCGTGTGCACAATGCCATACGGAAGATGGATTCAACATTTTTTCCGGTAAGAAGCGTTTCGATCACGACAAGACCAACTTCAAATTGAAAGGCAAGCATAAGACCACTGATTGTTTCGCATGTCACCAGAAGACCAGTGATCCAATCCGTGTGTTCCAGGACAGGGCCGATGTAACGGTGAACCAATGCGCAACGTGCCATGAAGATGTGCACGAGGGGAAATTCGGGAACGATTGTGCGAAATGCCATCAAGAAACTGGATTCCGCTCTTTGAAATCCATGGATTTCTTTGATCACAGTGTCACGGATTTTCCTCTGCAGGGGAAGCACGTAGATGTGGATTGCAAGAAATGCCACAAAGGATCTTTTACCGATCCCATGGAATTCGCGCAATGCAGCAGCTGTCACGAGGACTATCACAAAGGTGATTTCACCAAGGAAGCTGTGACTCCGGATTGTGCTGAGTGCCATTCGGTCCTGGATGGGTTCGATGTGAGCATGTTCTCATTGGAGCAGCATAGGGCCACAAAGTTCCCGTTGGAGGGCGCGCACGTTGCAACGCCGTGTACCGCTTGCCATATGAAAGAAGAAAAGAAATGGACCTTCCGGGATCTTGGGAAGAATTGCATGGATTGCCATGATAATGTACACGGGGAAGATTTCGCGGAGAAAGGTGTGACGGATTGCAAACGATGCCACGTCTCGGAGAATTGGTTCCCGTCCAAATTCGATCATGACTTTACCGAGTTTCCCTTGGTAGGTGAACATGTGAAAGTGGATTGCAAGGAATGCCATGTGCAGGATCCTAACACCGAGGTGCTTTCGTTCAAGATCGAGAAATTTGAATGCGCCGATTGTCACAAATAATCGTCCTGGTCATCTTGACCTCAGCGCGGATATCCGCGCAGTCGCCCCATGGGGAGACTTTGACCATTGATTGCGCGAAATGCCACAGTCCGGCAGGGTGGACCAATGCAACGTTGATCTGGAACGAAGAAGGTGCCAAAGTGTTAAAACACAAAGGGCGTTCGCGACAAACGGAACCACAGGTCAATGCGCTGGCACAGTCAATGGACTTTTCGCACGATTCCACGGATTTTCCGTTGTACGGAGCACATCTCACCACGGATTGTAAGTTGTGCCATACCACGTTGGAATTCGACAATATTTCAATGGATTGTGCATCCTGCCACACCGATGTGCACGCGATGTCGGTCGGAAATGATTGTGCGCGGTGCCACAATTCGAACATGTGGATCGTGGATGATATTCCAGCGCTACATGAACAGAACGGATTCGCACTGGTCGGCCCGCACGGAAATGTAAGTTGCACCGAATGCCATGCGAATGGAAATGCCTTGCAGTTCGAAAGGGTTGGGAACGATTGTATCAGTTGCCATACCAACGACTACCAAACAGCCCAAACACCAAACCACGTTATGAACGGGTTCTCTACGGATTGTATCCAATGCCATGATCCGATGGGTAATGATTGGCACACCAACCATGTTGATCATGATTTTTTCCCATTGACCTTGGGTCATGCCATCAATGATTGCAACCAATGCCACACAACGGGTTCCTTCGCTGATGCTTCGCCGGAATGTGTTACATGCCATCAAGATGATTTCAACACTACCGCGAACCCGAACCACCAGTCCGCAGGCTTCTCGACCGATTGCGCAGCATGCCACACGACCAACCCGGGTTGGAGTCCCGCAAATTATGATCATGCCGTTTGGCCATTGATGGGATCCCACGTTCCTGTGAGTTGCGATCAATGCCACAACGGGAACTATACCAACACGCCGAACACCTGCGAAGCCTGCCACATCACGGATTACAACGCGACCACTGCTCCGAACCACGCGGATTCCGGTTTCCCACTGGATTGTGCAGCTTGTCACGATGAAACGGCGTGGACGAATGCAACCTTCGATCATAACATGACTGCTTTCCCACTTACAGGACAGCACGTTTCAGTTGATTGTATGCAATGTCATGCGAACGGTTTTACCGGAACGCCGACCACTTGTGAAGCATGCCATCAAACGGACTTCAACAATACCACAGATCCGAGTCACACGCAGACGAACTTCAGTACCGAGTGTACCCAGTGTCACACGACAGATGGCTGGATACCGAGTAGTTTCGATCATGGTTTGTATGCCAACTGGCCGTTAATGGGCTCGCATGCCAACGTGGACTGTAACCAGTGCCACGCGAACGGTTACACCAACACACCGAACACCTGCGAAGGCTGCCATATCACGGATTACAATGCGACGACCCAACCGAACCATGCAGATTCTGGATTCCCCATGGATTGTGCGACTTGCCATGACGAAACGACATGGACGAATGCAACTTTCGATCATAACATGACTGCTTTCCCATTGACCGGCCAACATACTTCCGTGGACTGCATGCAATGCCACGCCAACGGTTATGCAGGTACGCCGACCACTTGCGAAGCCTGCCACCAAACTGACTTCAATGGCACCACGGATCCGAACCATACGCAGGCGAACTTCAGCAACGATTGCACACAATGCCACACCACCGACGGTTGGACACCTTCATCATATGATCACAGCTCGTCTACCGGTTTTGCGTTGAACGGATCACACGCGAATGTGAATTGCAACCAATGCCACGCGAATGGATACACCAACACGCCGAACACCTGCGAAGGCTGCCATATAACGGATTACAATGCGACGACACAACCGAACCACGGACAAGCCGGCTTCCCAACGGACTGTGCCTTGTGTCACGATGAAGGGGCATGGACCACGGCGACGTTCGATCACAATTCAACTGCGTTCCCATTAACTGGTCAGCACGTTTCTGTGGACTGCATGCAATGCCACGCCAATGGTTTTGCAGGTACGCCGACCACTTGTGAAGCCTGCCACCAAACTGACTTCAATGGCACCACGGATCCGAACCATATGCAAGCGAACTTCAGCAATGATTGCACGCAATGCCACACGACCGATGGTTGGACGCCTTCTTCGTTCGATCACACATCAAGCACCGGTTTTGCGTTGAACGGATCACACCAGAACGTGAACTGCAATCAATGCCACGCAAACGGTTACACTAATACACCGAACACCTGCGAAGGCTGCCACATCACGGATTACAACGGAACCACGCAGCCGAACCACGGTCAAGCCGGCTTCCCTACGGACTGCGCGTTATGCCACGATGAAGGGGCATGGACCACGGCGACGTTCGATCATAATTCAACGGCGTTCCCATTAACTGGTCAGCACGTTTCGGTCGACTGTATGCAATGCCACGCCAATGGTTTTGCAGGTACACCGACCACGTGTGAAGCTTGCCACCAAACTGACTTCAATGGCACTACTGATCCAAGCCACACACAAGCGCAGTTCAGCAATGATTGCACGCAATGCCACACCACCGACGGTTGGACGCCTTCTTCGTTCGATCACACATCAAGCACCGGTTTTGCGTTGAACGGATCACACCAGAACGTGAACTGCAATCAATGCCACGCAAACGGTTACACTAATACACCGAACACCTGCGAAGGCTGCCACATCACGGATTACAACGGAACCACGCAGCCGAACCACGGTCAAGCCGGCTTCCCTACGGACTGCGCGTTATGCCACGATGAAGGAGCTTGGACAACATCGACATTTGATCACAATAACACTGCCTTCCCTTTGACAGGTCAACACGTTAATACGGATTGCACACAGTGCCACGCCAACGGCTATACAGGCACTCCAACGAACTGCGACGCATGTCACATCACGGAATACAATGGGACGACCTCGCCGAACCATGCACAGGCCGGATTCCCTGTTGACTGTGCTGTTTGTCACAGCACTTCTGCATGGATACCTGGTAACTTTGATCATGATAATACCGCGTTCCCATTGACCGGGCAGCACCTGAACGCGAGCTGTGTTCAATGCCATGCGAATGGGTATGCCGGTACACCAACGAATTGCGATGCATGCCACATGCCGGATTACAACAACACGAACAATCCGAACCATGCATCGGCGCAATTCCCAACTGATTGTGTGGCGTGCCACAATACCAATGCTTGGGATCCATCAACGTTCAACCATGATCAACAGTATTTCCCGATCTATAGCGGAAGGCATGATGGTGAATGGAATACTTGTGCTGAATGCCATACAACTCCCGGTGACTTCAGCTTATTCAGTTGCATCGATTGTCATGAACACAACAACCAATCACAGGTGAATAATGACCATAGCGAAGTGAACGGCTACTCCTATACCCCAACATCCTGCCTTAGCTGCCATCCCAATGGAAACTAGATGGCTTGGCATGATTCATCCTCAATTTGAATGGAACTGCGGGTGTTGATTCAGTACTGGACGTATAAATCTGAATAACTGAACAAAATACCCGCAGCTTCGTATACATAACGTTAAGGATCGAAGCCCATAAGAATGCCCAAGGAACTGAAAATATTAGCAATCATCCGGTCGCGATCGCGATCTGTTGATCGTGCGTGGATCGCATTGGTCCTCGGTGTTTTGTTGCCTTGTTGGGCTTATGCTCAATCACCCCACGGCGAGGCATTCATAATGGACTGCGCCGCATGCCACGTTCCGGATAACTGGACCACCATGGCCCAACCGATAGGCTTCGATCACGACAGTACGGCATTTCCCTTGATGGGCGTTCACACGAGCGCGGATTGCCGTTCCTGTCATGGATCCATACAGTTCGATATACCTGTTTCGTCAGATTGTATTTCGTGCCATACGGATGTGCACGCCATGTCCGTCGGAAACGATTGCGCACGCTGCCATGTACCGAACACGTGGTTGGTGGATGACATTCCGGAACTGCACGAACAGAACGGATTCTCTTTGGTGGGAGTGCATAGCAACTTGAGCTGTGTTGATTGCCATACCGACGGAAATACATTGGCCTTTGCACGGGTCGGGAACGATTGTATCAATTGCCATCAAGCCGATTTCATGGCCACGCAACACCCTAACCATACGGGTGCCGGTTTTTCTACGAATTGCATCGAATGCCATGATCCGATGGGTACAGGGTGGAACACTAGTTTCGCTAGCCACGATTTCTTTCCATTGATGAACGGACATGACATTCAGGATTGTTCGCAATGCCATACCACGGGTGATTTTTCCGACGCCTCACCCGAGTGCTCTTCATGCCATATGCAGGATTTTACGAGCACGGCAAGTCCGAACCACACTGCCGCCGGGTTCTCTACCGATTGTGCTACGTGCCATACAACCGGACCAGGCTGGACAGCTTCGTTCGATCACAACAGCACGGCCTTTCCGTTGCACGGATCACATACGACCACGGCTTGCATCGAATGCCACGCGAATGGATATGCTGGAACACCAACGGAGTGCAGTGCCTGCCATATAACGGATTACAACAACACGACCGCACCGGATCATGCCGATTCCGGCTTCCCCACGGATTGCGCTGCTTGCCACGATGAAACGTCTTGGGGCAACGCGACCTTCGATCACAACAACACGGCATTCCCGCTGCATGGTGCACACCAATCAGCGAACTGTATACAATGCCATGCGGATGGCTACGCTGGCACACCCACAGCATGCAGCGCCTGTCATATTTCGGACTATAACGGAACTACCAACCCGAACCACGCTGCAGCACAATTTCCGACGGACTGTGCCGCATGCCACACAGAGAACTCATGGACACCTGCCACTTTCGACCATGACCCGATGTTCCCGATCTATAGCGGAAATCACGATAATGAATGGAACACTTGTGCTGAATGCCATACCAACAGTTCGGATTACAGTGTTTTCACTTGCACAGATTGCCACAACGATCAGAACGACTTGGCAGGCGAGCATGACGAGGTGAGCGGATATTCATACAACAGCAACGCCTGTTATAGCTGCCACCCAGACGGGAATTAAGATGGAATGCTGAAACGGATCTTTTCCATAGCATTGTTCTTTATTATTGCGTTGGCAAGCTCTGCACAGGAAACGCGGATGGGGGAGGTTACTTTCCTGACATCACAACACGTTTACGTGAAATTTGAAAGCACCGATGGTATTGCGTTGAAGGACACATTGGATCTTGTGAAGGACGGATCCAATTCGCGCTGCTTGGTCGTGAACAACATGTCGTCCACTTCCTGTGTGTGCGAAGTGGTGAAGGGATGCAACGTGGAAAAGGCGGATAAGGTCCAAGCAACGATCAGCGCATCGGCCAAAAAGGATACACCATTTGGAGACCGGAAAAAGACAACGCGCGTAACGCCGCTTGAAGAAGATACACTTCCTGTAAGCACGGAACGTATTCGCGCTCGACTTTCAGCAGCGAGCTATAGTACCATGCCATCGGCACGCGACAATGACCACCGCATGATGTATCGTTTTTCGCTGGATGCCGATAACATCAACAATTCAAAATTCTCAGCGGAAACGTATTTGAACTATCGCCGTTTGTATCCCGCCAATTTGGATACCCGACCGCAACGAACGGACTTCTTCAACGTGTATAACCTTGCCGTGAGCTATGCTCCGGATAGCAATACTTCCTTGACCTTGGGCCGAAAGATCAACAACAGCGCCTCTTCATTAGGTGCGATCGATGGGCTACAGGCCGAACGGAACTTCGGGAAATTCTTCGCCGGAGCGATAGTTGGTTTTCGGCCGGACATTTATACCTATGGACTGAATTTCGACTTGCTGCAATATGGTGGATATCTGGGAACACAGATCAAGACCACCAATATTTATTCGCGATCCACCGTTGGCCTTTTACAACAAACGAACAGTGGTAATGTGGACAGGCGCTATACTTACCTCCAGCACTCAACTACGTACAAAGGCAACTTGAATCTCTTCTCCTCAGCAGAGTTGGATCTTTACAGAACATATGGAAAAGGTCCTCGGCTTACGAACTTCTTCCTTTCCGCCCGATACCGTTTTGGTCGTAAAGTGGACATCTTCGCATCATATGACAATCGACGCCGTGTGGTGTTCTATGAGACATTCAGGAATGATGTGGAAATACTCTTGGACGATGATGATGCCCGACAAGGTGCGCGCTTCCGTGTGAATGTGCGCCCCATGAAAACGTTGAGCTTGGGTGCCGCATACAGCAAGCGGTTCCAAGCGGATGGTATGAATGCTTCCGACAATATCGGCGCTACGGTTAACATCATTAAGGATCCTGAAACGATAGGCCGTTGGACCATTCAAGCGAACCGGAACACATCCAGTTATGTGCGAAGTGATGTGCTTTCATTCAGGCATGGACGCACCTTGGTCCCAAGACGATTGACCATGGGGATTTACTATAGGATCGTGGAATACAAATATGCCAACAGGACCGACGGTACCTCGCTTTCAGCAAGAGCACATCAACGCTATTATGGTGCCGATATGATGTTGATCTTCGCCCGTACGTTTACCTTTACCGTGCTTGGTGAGTTGGCCACCATTGCAGATCAAAAAAATTACAGATTGAATCTTAGTTTGACCAAACGATTCGACAGCAAGAAAAAGCGATGAATACATTTCGGACCCTCCTGTTCCATGGTTTCCTTTTCACAATGATCGCGTGTGATACAGGTCCGAAAACAATCCCTGGATCGGATGCTCCTAGTAATGATCAAGGATCAGGGACCGGCGTGTTCTCCGACCCATCCGGTCAACCACAGGCCAATGCCGTTGATCCAGCGATCGAGAAGGACCTGCATACGGTGGTGGCCCTTGAGGCTTTGCCAACGGAGAAGTACGTATATGTTCGGGTGAAAGAAGGAGAAGATGAATTCTGGATCGCAGCCACGCTGCAGGACATCAATATCGGTCGCAGCTACTTCTATCGCGGTGGTCTGTTGAAGACGAATTTCGAAAGCAAGGAGTACAAGCGAACCTTCGATGAATTGTACCTGATCTCACAGCTTATTCCATCGGATCACGGAACCACAATGGATCCGTCGGGAGCTCCTTCTGTAGCAGCGGCTCCAACAAATTCCACACCCTTGCCCGCACTCGACGTTCCGGGTACCACCAAGATCGCGGACCTGATCGCAACACCCAAGAAGTACGAGGGCAAGGTCATTCAAGTGAACGGTACGTGCACTAAGGTGAACCCGAACATCATGGGTCGTAATTGGATCCATATGAAGGATGCCGGTAATGAAGTGGTAATGACCACTGATGCTCCAGTAACCGAAGGGCAGAACGTTACCATGATCGGCACCGTTGCGCTGAACAAGGATTTCGGCTCAGGATATCAGTACGATATCCTGCTGGAAGGAGGTCGCTGGGTCAAGTGATGAGCTTGAATTTTCGTTTGCGCATGTACGCAAGAATCCCGATAACGACCAAGCAGGCTACCGCAATGTAGACCCAGTCAGGAACCGGTACCGGATCACCCGCTGCGTATGAGTGCAATCCGGAGAGGTAGTAGTTGACACCATAGTAGGTCATGATCACCGAGGCCAAACCGAAGAGTGAGGTGACATTGTATAGATACAAGCCTTGCAATTTCGGGATGATGCGCATGTGCAAGATGAAAGCGTACACCAGGATCGTCACCAAAGCCCATGTCTCTTTCGCATCCCATCCCCAGTAACGGCCCCAGGATTCATTCGCCCAAACGCCGCCGAGGTATGTGCCGATGCTGATCATGGTGAGCCCACCGATCAATGTCATTTCACTCAAGTAGGACATCTCCTTCACCAATCGGTGGATGCGTTTTTCGTTCTTCTGGGTCAAGAAGATCATCAAGATCAAGTTTATCAAACCGATCACCGCACCGAGCATCAAGAACCCATAACTACCAGCCTCCATCGAAACGTGGATCGTTAACCAGTATGAACGAAGCACGGGGACCAGTGGGGTGATCTCTGGATCCAGATAGCTCAACATCGCGACCAACAAAACAGTAGCTGATAGGATCATGGTTGCGGCGGATCCCCCAAAGGATCTACGGGTGAACAAGACCCCGGCCAGCACCGTCGTCCATGCGAT
>JAGNUG010000150.1 GCA_017987115.1 Flavobacteriales bacterium
CTAATGCAGGCAATGCCCTCCCGGATAATGGTTGCGGATCGAGCAACAACGTGGTCATTCCGATCGCGATCAGCGGCTTACCAACGGTTCTCGGTACGAATCCTGGTAATGCGCGTTTGCAAAGTGTAGAGGTGATCGTGAGCCATACCTACAACAGGGATATCCACATCAGCCTAACAGCACCGGGTGCCGTAACGCGTGACCTCATTCTGGATAGATTCGGAAGTGGTGATAACCTTGGCGATCCAACAACATGCCCAGCCGCGCCCATGATCTTTGCTGATGGTGGTGCAGCGCTATCCACTACCAATACAAATAACGCAACTGGACCGTATGCACCGGAACAAACCTTGGCTGGCTTCACAGGCAACCCGAACGGCAATTGGGTATTCACCATTTGCGACAACGAAGCAGCGGACTTCGGCAATGTGCTTTATTTGAAACTGAATTTCTGCACTGTACCCGAGATCACCGCCTCCAGTTCCAACAGTCCGATCTGTGCGGGTAGCCCTTTGAACTTGAGCGTAACAGCAACAGGTACTGCTCCGCTCACTTATGCATGGACCGGTACCGGTTCTTATAGTCCGAATGCTGCTAGCACAACTCCAGTTGTTACAGGAGCGGCATCAGGGAATTACAACATTGCTGTTACCAATGGTTGTGGGTCTACGAATACGAATGTGGCTGTTACAGTAACAACGCCACCATCCGCTACGATCTCTTATTCGGGCAGTCCCTATTGTCAAGGTGCGGGAACGGCAAGCGTAACGCACACAGGAACAGCTGGCGGCTCCTATGGTTCAAGTCCGGCAGGTCTTTCCATCAACCCTATTTCTGGAGCTGTAACATTAAGTACAAGCGTGGTCGGTTCATACACTGTAACATACACGGTCGCAGCAGCAGGTGGTTGTCCACTTTTCTCTACTACCGCAGGCATAACTATCAACGCTACCCCGATCTACTATCAGGATCTGGATAGCGATGATTTCGGCGATCCTGCTGTTTCCACGGCGTCCTGCACTCCGGTTAGTGGATACGTGCTCAATAACACGGATAACTGCCCTACACTGTTCGGATTGATCGGTGATGCATGTGATGACAGTGATGCGAATACCATCAACGATCAGATAGATGGTACCTGCACGTGCGCAGGAACGAACACGCCTTGGTATAGCCAAGCAAGTGGCACAATTGCTGATCCAATATGGAGTCACAACCCAGGTGGCCCAGGCGGTCCGGCCACTTTCAATAGCGGCTCGGTAGTACATATCCAGACCGGTCATACGATCACCAATACATCAGCATTAACGGTAGATGAACTTACCATTGGAGCCGGGGCTACAATGTCCTTGGGTTCAAACCCGATCGATATCCACGGTAGCAGCATCGTGGTGGACGGAGCCTTGGATGGTGGTACAGCGAATATTTCCATTCTTTCCGCAACAGCTGCAACATTGAGTGGTAGCGGGACATTGGATGTGTATGATATGACGGTGAATACGCCTGCGGGCTTCACGTGCTCGGCTGATATGCCCATAAGAGGCACGCTCACGTTGGAAGATGGTGTCTTCACGGCAACGGGTGTTGTTAGCTTGGTAAGTAATGCATCCGGTACAGGCAGCTTGGGAGAAGTGTCACCTACGGCATCATACGTCGGGAACCTTACGGTGAATAGGTATATTCCGGGAGGTGCCACCAACTGGCGCATGCTCGGTAGCGCTGTAAGTGGCCAAACAGTGAACAACTGGAAGGATGATTTCTTCACAGCGGGCTTCCCCGGATCCGACTATCCGAATTTTTACAGTCCAGCGAACAGTACCAACTATTGGCCAAGCGTTCGTGAATACGATGAAACGAATACGGGTGTAGCCAATGATGGATTGGATGGCGTTGCAAATAATACAGTTGCATTGACCGCTGGTAAAGGCTTCGCCGCATGGTGCGGGGATAACCTATCCACCACGGCGGCATTCACGGTTGATGTTACCGGACCTCCGAATATCGCAAGCAGTCCGATCGATCTCCCAGTAACTTACACGGTAGGTGGCGGCGTTGCAGAAGATGGTTGGAACATGGTGAGCAACCCATTGCCATCCGCGATCGATTTCAGTGCCGTTACGTTGGGTGCGAATACGTTCAATGGGTACTACGTCTATAGCCCTATCGATGGTAGCACCGAAGTATGGGATGAATCGTTGGGCACCAGCTCAGGGTCCTTCTTGAACGGTGATATCGCTAGTTCACAAGGTTTCTGGCTGAAAGCCACCGCAGCAAGCCCGACCAACAGTTCCGTTGATGAGACCGCCAAGGTTCCTGGAAATGGAGGTGGGTTGTTCGGCGGAGCGGATGAGCCGACCATGCCAATTATTCGATTGAACATGAGCAGCGGCATGAACACGTATCAGGACAATGCCTTGGTCGTATTCAATGTAGGGGTTCCGGAATTCGAACCGATCGATGCACCTAAAATGTTCTTCAGCGATGCTTCCGCACCGTTTATCGCCTCCTTGGCATCCACAGGGGAGCGTTTGGCCATTAGCAAGTATGGTTCAATTACTGAGGACATTTCGATACCTGTAGAAGTACGTACCGGCGTTGCTGGGACATACACCATATCCGCAGAGATCAGTGGCCAACCGCTTGCATGCCTCTGGTTGGAAGATACTCAGACCGGTACCATGACCCCATTGATCGACGGTGCTACCTACAGCTTCGAATTGGCAACGAGTGCCGATCCTGAGGAACGGTTCATTATCCACAGTGCTGGCGAAGTTCCTTTCACCTCGGAAGCAGGCACATGCGGTGCCAATGGAACGGCCATGGTCGATCTAGGTAATGCAGTTGCTGACGTTACCTGGAGCACATCCGGGGGAACAGTTGTACTGGCACAGCCAGATGCGACCGGGGAAGTGATCTTCAGCACGGATGTAGCGGATAATTACTTCGTGACCATTAGTACTGATGCAGTATGCGGCACCATTTCGTTGGACTTCGACATCGACATTGACGAAACAGCTGTGGTTGCAGCATTTGAAGCGCCGGCCAGTGCATTCGTCAACGAAACGGTAGCATTTACGAACAACAGTACCGACTACGGTACGTTCGTTTGGAACTTCGGAGATAACACGACCAGTACGGAAGCCAACCCTGAGCATAGTTATATGTTGCCAGGAACCTTCACCGTAACATTGGAAGTAACTGCGGACGACTGTACCATCATCACGACCAGCGATGTGGTGGTTTCTGCGAACACAGGCATTGCAGACCTCTCAGCCGAGGACGTGAACGTGTGGGCTTCTGAACAAGGGATCAACGTGGAGCACACGTTCAATAAAGGCAAGGTGATCGTCGATGTTCTGGATGCCTCTGGGCGTAAGCACATACAACAGCAAGTTCCTGCTGTTCCAGGGCGCATTGTGATCAACACCATTGAACTGATCACAGGTGTTTGGTTCGTTCATGTAACGAATGGCGATCTCACACGAAGTTTCCGAGTGCCTTTGGTACGCTGATAGTTTTCCAACTTGAACAGCAGAAGCCCTTCGACCATGTCGGGGGCTTTTGCGTTCAGTATCAGGCTGATCGGTAATGGAACACTGATGCTTAATGTTCTTTCTGTTATTTTGATCCTGAAGAAGACGTACGCTACGTTACCCTGATCCACTGATCGCTTACCGGTTCTGGGTTATCCGCGACGGGTATCCAACATCGCACTGCAAACACATAACTTGCGCCATCTTGTAATTGACCATGCGCCTTACACTTCGCCCTCTTCTAGCAGTAATTCTGCTGATGTTCTTCACCGGTTGCTTGACCATTGAAGAGAATTATGTTTTCAAAAAGGATGGAAGCGGTACCATGGAATACGTGGTGGATCTCAGTGAAATGGGAGAACTGATGAAGAGCTTTGAGGATGCCAGCAAAGATGGCGGAGAGGGTGGTGCGAGTGATCTCAGTACAATGGATATGGAAGAGGAGGTAGCGGCATTGCAGAAGATCCCTGGCATTCAAAAAGTAAAGGTGAACAAGAAAGTGGAATGGGTTCAACGTGTCAGCTTCAAGTTCAAGGATCTCGTAGCGCTCAATGCTGCATTGAACGTGTTGATGCCGGATAGCTCGGGCACGACCACCGAATTCTTCAAGTGGGAAGGTAACGACCTTGTAAGGATCAACAATGATCACGCTTATGAACTGGGCGCTGGCATGGCCGAGTCTGCGAATGAAGGTGAAGAACAAGCTGAAGAAGGCTCGGACATGGACATGAGTGCCATGTTGGAGACCATGAAATACAAGTTCAGCTTCAAGTTCGCACAGCCGCTTGGAACAGTTGTTTCAGCGCCGGAAGTAACAGCAGAACGGCCAGGAACGAAGGAATTTCGGATGGAGACGGACTTTGGTATCATAGGCAAGGACCGCAAAGCATTGGATCTCAGGTTTCCGTTGAATAAGTAATACGTAGCATGGAAGATCACCTGCTCGAAACAGCGATCCGTATTGCTGCTAAGGTCCATCGGGGACAAGTGGATCGTTTCGGAAAGCCCTACATCCTGCACGTCATGCGGGTAATGATGCGTGGCCACGATCTGGATGAACAGATCCTGGGTGCATTGCACGACGTACTTGAACGCAGCAACCTAACGGTATCGGATCTGGCAGAAAAAGGATTCTCTGCACGCGTGCTGAAGGCATTGGAACACATCAGTCGTATTCCACCGGAGACCTATGAGGCGTACATAGAACGCGTTATGTTGGATGGGTTGGCCATTCGGGTAAAGATCCATGACCTTGCTGATAAAATGGATCTATTACATGTTGCGCAATTGGACCCATCGGACCTGAAGCGCTATAACAAACAGCTGGCCGCCTATCACCGCATGAAAAAGGTGGTGGAGGAAGCCAAAGTGCGGATGTTGCAATCGAGCAAGAAGGGCTAAGGCCTTCTGCGTGAAGTGATCGAGCACCTTAGGTTTCTCGGGTTGGGGTTATATTCACCGCCCAAACTTAGACCCTTATGACGCGTAACGTAATTTTTGCATTTCTGATTGCCCCATTGTTCATGGCCTGTGGATCCGGGAACGCACCCGAAACCACCGCTGCAACTGTAGATAGCACGGCAATGGAAGTTCCGGATTCCCTATTCGAATGGGAAGCTGACCAATTCGCTGACATTCGTATTCTGCGATACCGGGTTCCAGGATGGGATCAGCTAAGCCTGAAACAGAAGCAGATGTGCTATTACCTGAATATGGCAGGTCTGGCCGGACGCGATATCATGTACGATCAGAACTACAAGCACAACCTGAAGATCCGTCGTGCGCTGGAAGCTGTCATCAAGAATTACAAGGGCGATACGACCACGACTGATTGGAATGGCTTCATGACCTATGCAAAGCAAGTGTTCTTCAGCAGCGGGATCCACCATCATTACAGCATGGATAAGCATACACCTGAGTTCGGCCAAGCGTGGTTCGAAACGGCGTTGAAGGAAAGCGGATCAAGCCTTTCCAGCGATGTGTTGGCTGCTATTTTCGACCCGAACGTGGATGCTAAGAAAGTGAGCCTTGACGATAATTCCGATCTTGTTGCATCAAGCGCGGTGAACTTCTACGGAGAAGGTGTTACAGCGAAAGATGTGGAAACATTCTATTCCACAATGGGCAGTCTGGAAGATGCAGAACCATTGAGCTACGGATTGAACAGCAAGCTGATCAAGGACAAGGATGGTAAGCTAGTGGAGAAGGTGTACAAGGTTGGTGGCATGTATGGCCCAGCGTTGGAAGAGAGCGTGAAATGGTTGGAGAAGGCCATGACAGTATCGGAAACACCGCAACAACGCACGGCGCTGGAACTGTTGATCAAATACTATCGCACGGGCGATCTTAAGACCTGGGACGATTTCAATGTGGCATGGGTGAAGGACACTGAGAGCACAGTGGATTATATCCTTGGATTCGTTGAGGTCTACAATGATCCATTGGGCAAGCGCGGTAGTTATGAGGCGATCGTGGAGGTGAACGACCCTGAAGCGAGCAAGGCCATGAGCAAGATCATGGAGAATGCACAGTGGTTCGAGGACAACAGCCCGCTACAGCCGGAGCATAAGAAGAAGGATGTGGTCGGTATTACCTATCGTTTCATCAATACCGTTGGCGAGGCCGGCGATGCTGCACCGAGCACACCGATCGGCGTAAACCTTCCTAACGCGGACTGGATCCGGGCAACGCATGGTTCGAAGAGCGTAAGCCTAGGCAACATCAGTGATGCGTATGAGAAGAGCAGCGGATCCAGTAGTCTGGAAGTGTTCTGTCATGATCCGGAAGAGATCGCACGCGCAGAGGAACACGGTCAATTGGCTGGCAAACTGCACACCGCTTTGCATGAAGTAGTGGGGCACGCCAGCGGTCAATTGGAAAAAGGAATTGCTGGTCCGGATGTTACGTTGAAGAATTACGCAAGCACCTTGGAGGAAGGGCGTGCGGATCTGGTTGCACTCTACTACATGCTTGATCCAAAACTCATGGACCTGGGCGTTATGCCGAGCTTGGACGTAGGAAAGGCAGAATACGATTCCTACATCCGCAATGGACTCTTAGTGCAATTACGTCGCTTGAAGATCGGGAAGAACGTTGAGGAGGCACACATGCGTAATCGGATGTGGGTGAGTGCATGGGTATTCGAGAAAGGCCTCAAGGACAATGTGATCGCAAAAGTGGAACGCGATGGCGACACCTACTATGATATTCAGGATTACGAAAAGTTGCGGGTACTGTTCGGTGATCTCCTTCGTGAAGTGCAACGGATCAAGAGCCAAGGTGATTTCAAAGCTGGTAAGGC
>JAGNUG010000151.1 GCA_017987115.1 Flavobacteriales bacterium
GTGCAAAAGTAAGGTTTTAAAGTAAAACCACCAAATGTGCTTGCGGATCTCCTCTCAATTCAAGCTACGATCCGCGAATACCAACGCAAACATACACCCGTGATCCTGTGAAAGTCGACTGGATCTCCCTCACTGGGAACACTGCATCTTTGCAGCATGCGCCCCATCCTTCTGTTCTTGCTCTTGCCGCTGTTGACGCAAGCTCAACTTGCTGTGCCTGGGATCATACCTGCTCCTGCAGAGCTAACACTGACGAATGGTGAGTGTCGCATGGATCGGCCTTGGAAGCTTACTGGAACAACCCCGGAAGCGAAGACTTTGACCGAATTCTTGAGCACAGAGGTCTCTGCCATCTGCAGTGCTTATGATACTATTTCCGGAACACCGTTACCCATCACCTTGCAACTGGTCGCATTCGACACCTTGGTGCCGGAAGGATATTACAGCTTAGGTGTTGAAGAAGATCGGATCACGATCACCAGCAACAGAGAATCAGGTCTGTTCTATGGCACACGCACATTGATCCAGCTGTTGGAAATTGCAAACGAACAAGGCAGCATTCCATGTTTGACCATTGTGGACCACCCTCGCTTCAGCTGGCGTGGAATGCATTTGGATGTTGTGCGACATTTCTTCCCAGTGGAATTCGTCAAAAAGTACATCGACCTATTGGCTCGATACAAAATGAACAGCTTCCATTGGCACTTGACGGATGACCAAGGCTGGCGGATCGAGATCAAGCAATACCCAAAGCTCACTGAAATCGGTGGTTGGCGCAGTGGCAGCCAGATCGGGCCATATAGCAGGCTGGAGTACGACACCATACCGTATGGTGGATCTTACACGCAGGATGAGATCCGCGAAGTTGTTGCCTACGCGGCTGCTCGTCACATCAACGTGGTGCCGGAGATCGAGATGCCCGGACATGCACTGGCAGCGTTGGCCGCATACCCGGAATTGGGTTGTACCGGCGGACCGTACGAAGTTGAAAAAGGTTGGGGTGTGTTCGAAGAGGTGTTCTGTCCAACTGATACGACCATTCGTTTTCTGGAGAACGTGCTCACCGAAGTGATGGAACTATTCCCTGGTCCTATCATCCATATTGGCGGTGATGAATGTCCGAAGGAAAGTTGGAAAGTATGTGCCCACTGCCAACAACTGATGAAAGAGGAGGGATTGAAGGATGAGCATGAATTGCAGAGCTACTTCATTCAACGCATTGAGCGGTTCGTGAACAGCAAAGGGCGTAAGATCATTGGTTGGGATGAGATCCTGGAAGGCGGTTTGGCACCTAATGCAGCGGTAATGAGCTGGCGCGGAACAGAAGGTGGTGTTACAGCGGCCAAGTCGGGCCATGATGCGGTGATGAGTCCTGGAAGTCATTGCTATTTCGACCACTACCAAGGCGACCCTGCGAATGAACCGTTGGCCTTTGGTGGGTACACCACGGTTCAAAAAGTGTACAGCTATGAGCCGGTGCCTAATGAATTGAACGCTGAACAGGCGAAACATATACTCGGTGCACAGGGCAATATCTGGACAGAATACATTCTCTCCCCCGAGCATGTGGAATACATGGCGCTGCCGCGGATGGCTGCATTGGCGGAAGTGTTATGGACACCGAAGGAAATGCGGAATGAGGGGGATTTCATAAAAAGGTTGGAATTGGAATTCTTGAAGCTTGAAGCAATGAAGATAAATGCTAGTAGAAGCTTGTACCAAGTGGGCATCAGACTCCAACAAGGGCAAGAGCCAGGTTCCATTGATTGTATCTTACAGAATCCTTTTGAATCGAAGCACGTGGCATACAAAAAGACCGGAATGACTACCTTGTTGGAGGGCGATGAGGTCCTCTCGTTCTATACTGAGGTTACCGGACTTGATCCAGATCATATAGCCGTTTTCGCAGAGGACGAGACAATAACCATTCAACTCCAAGATTCAGACTCAACCCTATTCGGAACTTCGTCGTATCCTTTAATAAAAAGGACTTTCCACTTCAACAAAGCGACCGCCCAGAAGATCACATTGAGCGCTGAACCCAACGACCATTACAATGAAGGTGGCGCCTTCACGTTAGTAGACGGCATAACGGCACAAGAAAAGCGTGTGAATACAGAATGGCTGGGCTGGAAGGAAGATGTTGTGATAACTATAGACCTAGGCAGTGAACAGGACATCAGTTTCATCGGCATCGGCGCGTTGGATGAAACGCATAGCTGGATCCACCTACCCGAGCAGGTCGTAATTACAACGAGTCTGGATGGCAAGGACTACACAGCCTATGGAAAAGTGGAAACAACTACCGCAAATTCAGGGCGTATGGAACTGGGCAACGAAATGGCTGCCAAAGCCCGTTATGTTCGTTTGATCATTAAACACAAGGGCATTATTCCGGATGGTTTTCCGGGTGCCGGTAATCCTTCCTGGTTGTTCCTGGATGAGATCACCGTTCGTTGAACGATGGATCTGGGATCTTAAGGCTAGGCACCGGATGGTATTCAATGATCGTCAGAAAAGCGTCATCTTCGCGTTAGCGACCAAAAAACCTATTGGACCAGAACATGCTAAGACCCACTTTACTCCTTTCTTCATTGGCACTGTTGCTCAGTGCGCCTATGCTTGCCCAACCGTGCTCCACTGGCGAGAGCGAAATGATCGTGACCATTGTGCCGGATGCATGGCCCAATGAGATCTCTTGGAATCTACAATTGAACGGATCCACGGTTCAAAGCGGCAATGTGGATGGTGCTACATTCTGCGTTGAAGATGGCCAGTGCATGATCTTCAATATGTTGGATAGTTATGGCGATGGCATTACAGGTGCCGGAGGATATACCGTAACACTGGACGGCGTAGTTATTGCCAGCGGCGGTGCCGGCAATGGCAATAATTACACGTATAGCCAGATCACTGAACTGAATTGTCCGCCGGGGTTCAGTTGCAGCGGTCCTTTGACAGTAACGGAAGGCACCCATGTTGCGCCACAGGCCAACACGTGGTACAGTTTCACCGCAACAACGAATGGTTCATATGTGATAACCACTTGTGATCTGGCAAGCTGCGATACGCGTATCTGGGTATATGACCATTGCACAGGTTTGGTTCCGGACAATTCACCGGCAGGTACCATGTACTATTCCGAAGGTGGATGTACCACAGGGCCTCAAGCCGAGCTCTTTGCGAATTTGGCTGCTGGTCAAGAAGTTTGGATCCGGATCGGTGACAACGCAGGCGCTTGTAACAACGCTGCAATTGATTGGTCGATAAACTACTTCGGACCGATCACTGGCTGCACGCAATTCAACTCTTGCAATTACGACCCGTTGGCTACAGTTGATGACGGCAGTTGCATCATGTGGGGCGACCCGCTTTGTCCTGATGGTCCGGATCTAACCGTAGATCAGAACCGTTTGATGACATCTTTGAATCTCAGCACCACCACAGTAGCTGAAGGAAATTGCTACATCGCTGAGGGGTGTTTGACCGGCTTTGGTGAGCGCGAGATCTTACGCTTCAGCACACGCATAGCCAACATTGGCCAGTTGGACTATTACATCGGTACGCCTGCTGCGAACCCGGATCAATTCGAATTGCAGAACTGTCACGGTCACACGCACTACAAGGGCTATGCAGAATATCTATTGTATGATTCCGATGGACAACAAATGTCGATCGGTTTCAAGAACGGATTCTGTGTTATGGACATTGATTGCAATGACGGTGGTACGAGCCAGTATGGTTGCGGCAACATGGGGATCAGTGCGGGATGTGCAGATGTGTACGGCAGTGGCACCAGTTGCAATTGGTTGGATATCACTGGCGTTCCGGAGGGTAATTATACAATGGTGGTAAGGACGAACTGGGACAATGACCCGGATGCGCTAGGCCGAATTGAAACCGATATCTATAACAACTGGGCGCAACTCTGTTTGTTCATTGACCGCACCCCGACGCTAGCGGTTTCCATTGATACGAATTGCGACCCCTATGTGGATTGTCTTGGAGAGATCTACGGACCTGCGCAAATGGATTGCATGGGCGATTGTGCCGGAACAGCGTTGATCGGAGACTTGAATACGGATGGATACCAGAATAATGTGGACGTGAACGAATACCTCAACGGTATCATGGGCAACGACCTCACTGCAATGCCCTGTAATGACATTGACCAGGACGGGAACATTACCGTAACAGATGCTGCATTGATGGCGTTCTGTAACTATTGGAACATCTACAACCATCCACCGGATAGCGCTGCCGTACATGACCATTGCAATTTCCCGTTCAATGAGATCATCAACCCGAATGACAGCGTGACCTTTACCATTGGTGCTTTGAACACGAGTGAAGGGTGGATGGATATCCACGTAAAGAATTCGCACCGTAAAATGCTTGGCTATGAATTGATGCTGAGTGGCGTTGAAATAACCAGCGTAGAGAGCTTGTACGATCCGGTCGCCTATCCTGCTACTCCTTCGTGGTCTTTCGGTACAGGACATTTGATGTGCTTGAGCCAAGTTGATTCGTTGATCGAGCGTGGACCGAACTACAAACCATTATGCAGGGTCTATTTCATCAACCCAAGCTCAATGATCTGCATTGACCAAGTGATCGATGTAGTGAATGAGAACTACCATAACTCGGTCAACGTTCTGGAGAACGCTTGTACGACCGTTACAGGTGTTGGTGATCTTGGTGTTGAACAAGGCATCCGCGTATTCCCGAACCCATTCAGCGATCAGACCACCCTACTCTACCCGCCTGTCGGACGTTCTGTTACCTTACGTGTGATGGATCTCCAAGGACGATTGGTGCAACAACAAGTTGATGCCAGCGGAAATGGAAGGTTCACCATTGAGCGACGTGGAATGTCAGCCGGAGCGTACCACTACCAGCTGAGCGGTGCAGTGAACGGTACCGGTAAGATGCACGTGGAACACTAGATCACGAATTACATTACGGGAACGCCCGAAGAGCAAATTGCTTTTCGGGCGTTCGTTTTTTGTAAGTAAGACGTCTATTGAGAAAAAATTGATCGGACCTACACATGGAACTTAACGATCAAACGACTGTCGTTATACCCTCCTGGATTTCGCCAATCCTTTCGCTGCGGTGTCGCGCACCTTGTTCTTAATAATGGAACTCCAACCAAGAAGAGCGCCGGGTGTACCCAGTGCTTGCCTGGACCACTTCCAAAAGTCGAACACATCCAACTGTTGGAGGATCAAGTCATCCTTAAGCACGAATGTCGAAACCACTTCATTATGCACACTTCGACCTGTCCTGCTGAAGGTGTAATGCGCTTCCCATTCGGCCTTACCGTTCGTACCGGTCTCTTCCAGGACGGAAAATCCGATCCTCAGGTCGGTGCCGCTTGTCAGCAACATTTTCCACATGGCACGCACACCGGCAGCATCAAGATCCGGAAAAACGGGGTCGCTGAAATGAGCATCCGGATGGTAACACGCACCCATGGTAGCCCAATCGCGATCCTGGAATGCAGAATAGAATCGATCCAATACAGCCATGGGGGTGAAGATACATTCCGAACTTTGTCGCATGCCAAACCAACACCACTACACCGTTTCCCTCGAATGGACCGGCAATCAAGGCACAGGGACGGACCATTATCGGAGCTACAAGCGCGATCACATAATTCGCATAACCAACAAACCGGACGTTTTAGGCTCTGCGGACCCTACCTTCCGAGGAAACCCGGAGCGGCACAACCCGGAAGAATTACTTGTTGCTGCGTTGAGCGCATGCCACATGATGAGCTTTCTGCACGTATGTGTGCTGAATGGCGTGATCGTAACCAGCTATAGCGACAAGGCGGAAGGCGCGATGGAAACACACACCGATGGTAGCGGAAAACTGACATCGGTCGTGTTGCACCCGGTAGTGACCGTTTCTGAAGAACGCATGATAGAAAAGGTTGAAGCCCTGCATGCACAAGCCAATAAATTATGCTTCATCGCCAACTCGGTCAACTTTCCTGTGCGGCATAAAGGCGCATGTACATTGGCAGCAGTAGGGAAATGAACACCTACATCGCCATACTTCGTGGGATCAATGTGGCGGGTGCGCGCAAGCTTCCAATGAAGGAGTTGCGCGATCTGTTCGAAACATTGGATTGTAGGACAATTCGCACTTACATCCAAAGTGGAAATGTGATCTTTGAAAAAGTAAAGATCGATCCAAAAGCATTCGCAAAAACGGTTGAGCAGCGGATCGAAAAGCAATACGGTTACGATGTTCCGGTGATCGTGATCTCTGCCCACGAGTTAGAGCAGACCTACATGGGTAATCCATTCTTGAAGGATCCCGATATCGCAATTGATGAACTGCACGTAACATTCTTAGGAGCACTTCCGACCAAGCAGGCAATTGCAACTATTCCAACCGGACAAGCTGGCAATGACCAATTCACCATCTTCGGAAACACCGTCTTTGTCTACTGTCCGGATGGTTATGGCAGGACAAAACTGAACAACAACTTCTTCGAGAAAAAGCTGAACGTGCGTGCAACTACACGCAACTGGAAGACCGTTGGTGAGTTGGTGCGAATGAGCAAAGCGTGAATACCGCGCGTTATGCCGATCGTGGAAAACTCCACCCCTTCTACCCCACTCTTGTCCGGTAACTTCGTAGCCCTTCCAAGGCCCCTTGCTCTTTATGAAATTCTCGCACCTCCACGTCCATACGCAATTCTCACTTTTAGATGGTGCGGCAAGCATTCCGGCCC
>JAGNUG010000152.1 GCA_017987115.1 Flavobacteriales bacterium
GCTCCGGAGCGCATTATTAAGAGTGCCAAGCCCATAAAACCACCCACGAGATACGCGACCTGCCAGTCCATGAGACCATTGCCGGTAATGCTTTCCCAGATCGCTCCGAACTTCTGGCCTTGCCGAACGACCTCGTCTGCGAATACAGCACCCAACGCACCGAACACCACAACGATCATAGCACCATAACCACGTTTCCCTTTGGGCATCGTCTCCGCGATCAACGTAATGCCAGCGCCCAATTCGCCAGCAAGACCCACACCTGCAATGAACCGTACGATCGCGTAAGTGGTGATGTCGTATGTAAAGGCATTCACGATATTCGCAATGGAGTAGAGCAGGATGCTCCCGAACAACACGGTTATCCGTCCTTTTTTGTCGCCCCAAACACCCCAGAGCACACCACCGACCAACATGCCGAGCATCTGGTAATTGAAGAGCGAAATACCCACATCAGCAATACGCGGGTCGCCAACACCCAGAATGAATTCCAGACTTTCGCGCTTCACTACATTGAAAAGCACCAGATCGTAGATATCCACGAAATAGCCCATTGCGGCTACGGCGATCAACAGGACTGTGCGGCGGTCAGTGAACATCTCACCCTAGGATCTCCACAATGTTCTTGTTGATCATTTGACTTAATCGATTCATAGGAAGATCATTCGTGTCCTTGCCGAATGGATCTTCGATCTCTTCCGCAATGATCTCCAAACTAGCTAGGACGTAAAAGATGAAGACCACAACGGGAATGGCGATATAGCCCAGTGAGAACACGAATCCGAAGGGCAACGTGAATACATAGATGACAATGAATTTCTTAATGAAACTGCTGTACGAATAGGGGATCGGAGTATTCTTGATCCGCTCGCAAGCACCACAGATGTCAAGGAATTGTGATAGGTCCGTATTCAATGCTATGAGCTGTTCTCCACTAATGCTTTTGTCTTTGTACAAGCGCATGACCCGCTGTTGCATCAATGTAACGATCTGCGTAGGAATATGCTTGCTTCGGTCCATTTCCGGTACTTCCGGATGGGGCTCAATATCCAGCTCAAGCCGTGTTTTTTCCATCAATAAATGGTGCCTTAGTTCATAGGCGAATTGGGGTATCAGTCGTAAGAACAGCGCACGGGAATTCTTATCTTCTGTCGGTAAGTATGTAGCCGCTTTCACAGCGGTGTTGCGACTTACGTTAACCAATTGTCCCCAGAGTTTACGGCCTTCCCACCAACGGTCATACGCCGTGTTCGTTCGGAATACAAGCAGCATACTGATGGCAAAGCCTAACAGACTGTGCATCACTGGAAGGTTGTTCACGAAACTGGTCTTGTCGATCCTTAAATAGTTCACCTCCCAATAACCGACGGCCCAAGTGAATAGACCGACCAGGATCAACCAGAAGAACAGTTTGCGGACCGTATCTGCTTTGTGCAATGCAAGCGCTCTGAACCAATTCCGGGAATCGTAGGTGATCATGTATGAAAATGAACTATTCGTAATGCTTGCGTAACATGCGCAGGAACATGCGAGCAGGCATGATCTTCTTCAACTGTACACTGAACTTCTGAATGCCTTCCGCTACGCGGTATAAGGTCTTTGGGTGCGATGATGATACGATCTTCACCACTACCTGTGCCAGTTCATCCGGATCACGGCTGTAATGCATGCTCCCACCGAGAACTTCCATCGCTTTTTCGTAACCGGGTTTGTTGGCTTCGCTGATCACTTCCGGCTTTAACCTACTGATCGCAATATTGGTATTGAATTCGCCGGGTTGCACAGTGACCACATCGATCCCGAAGCGATCGACCTCCGTACTCAATGATTCACTGTACCTATCCAATGCCGCTTTGCTAGCGCTGTAGAACGAGCGGTACGGCAAACCGAAATTAGCGGCGATGCTGCTGATGTTGATGATCAGACCTTTTTTCTTTTCGCGCATGAACGGCAATACTGCACGGCAAACGCGGTGCGGGCCCAACACGTTGGTATCGAAAAGTGTCCTGGCCAGTTCCGGTGTGATATCCTCCGCAGGTCCTTGTATGCCAAGACCGGCATTGTTCACCACCACATCAATGCGGCCTTCTTGTGCGACCACCGTGCGAATAGCTTGTGTTACACTGTAATCGTCGGTAACATCCATGGTGAGCAACCGGAAACCGGCATCGGGATCGCCATTGCTCTTGCGCGATGTACCATAAACCACATGACCGGCCGCAGCCAAGCGCGTGCAAATGCTCTTTCCCAACCCACTGGAGCCACCAGTAACCAGCACGACCTTAACAAATTCGGACATGGCCGAAAGGTAGGGTAGGAGATCCGCTCGTTCACCGCTGTTCAAGCTTGAAGCTTGGAACCAAAGCATTCCACAGAAAAAACCAGTGCAAAAAAAGTGGGACAAGCTACCTGCATCGCTCCGCTACAACCGTTTACCCTTGCTGCCTTCCAGCCCTGGGGGATTCAACGGGAGCTGGTCGTACAGGACTTGTCCCGGCGCAAAGGTAAGGGTTGTTCCGATCCTATATGGTCCGTTGTATACCCTTAATTGTCTTGTAATTCTTAGCCGCTGGAAGTCAGTCTTTTCCACAAGCGTGAATGAGATTGCTGCGTTTCAAACTGACGCTATGCCGCGTAATTTGAACATCTCGGCTTTCGACCATTGGGCAAGCCTACTAAGATCGATCTGATGATGGAATTGTCGCTACCTCGTTCCGATCTCTCCGCTCAGGATCTTTGCACCAAGGATCGATTCCAGCATGCCGCTCTGGTCTTTGCCGCTGTTACCACTCATGACAGTGGTAGGCAATTGAATGCCGTTCGGACCAGCCAAGGCTTTGGTACGTTCCACACTGGCATCCAATTCCATTTGAAGTCTGCGCTCCGGGGTAATACCGGCCATTACTTTTTTACTGATCTCATAAGCTTCCGCATCCGCTACAACACGGATCTTTTCAGCAGTTTTGCGCGCTGCCGCCAATAGGTTGGTTTCTTCCTGTTCTCTATATGAGGCAGTTTTCGCTGCTGTTTCAGCAGTTATGGTCTGCTCCAGTTGCGCTTTTTCCAATTGTACGCGCGTGTCAGTCAATGTACCAGGAAAAGGGGTTCGTGGTCATGGATAGTGGTCTTCGTGACTTTTCAGGCTCAAATGGAGTAAAAAGTTCATATCCTTATTAATTCTCATTCATGTGGATCTGGAAACTTTGAATTGATCGGTTCAAAGGATCCATATCACCCAAAGCGCTTTGGATATGTAAAATGACCTATGTAACCCGTACAACCCGTATCCTTGCAGTTCGTTGATCCGTGGATCAGCTAAGGAATTGATATAAGCAGAATGCACAAAGAATTCGAAGAAGATACCGCTACCATGGACGAGGCCAAAGAGGCTGCTGAACGATTGTCCTTTTACCCTATGATGTTCCAAGCGGCTATGGCCATGAATCGTCTTGGAGTATTACAAGCCGTTTCCGATGCTGGTAAGGCAGGCGTTACTTCCGAAGCTTTGAGCAGGACATGCGAGGTAACACAATATGGTGTTGAGACCTTATTGGAGGCTGGGTTAAGCCTAGGGCTCGTTAAACTGACGAAACCTTATACCTATCGCATCGCCAAAATGGGAGCGTTCTGGCTGAAGGATAGACAAACGATCGCGAATGCGGATTTTGTTCACGACGTATGCTATAAAGGCACGTTCCATCTGGATGAGGCGATCAAGACCGAAGGTCCTTCAGGCCTGAAAGAACTTGGCAATTGGCCCAATATCTATCACGGTTTATCGCAACTTCCTGCACAAGCAAAGGAGAGTTGGTTCAAGTTCGATCATCTCTATTCCGATCAAGCATTCCCTTATGCATTGAACGTGGTATTCGATAGGAAACCGAAGACCATGTTGGACATCGGTGGCAATACCGGGAAATGGTCCTTGAAGTGTGTGAAGCACGATCCTGATGTACACATGACCATTGTGGACCTACCTGGCCAATGCGCCATGGCCCGTGAACGGATCGAAGAAGCAGGAATGACCGAGCGGATCAGTACGCACGAACAGAATGTGCTTGAAGCGAAGTACACCTTGCCAAAAGGTGTCGATGCAGTATGGATGAGCCAATTCCTGGATTGTTTCAGTCCAGAACAGATCGTGCATATCCTTTCCCACGGAAAAGAAGCACTCGCACCCGATGGCCGGTTGTACATCCAAGAGACATTCTGGGACCAACAGGATAATACTACCGCAACTTATTGCTTGCACGGAACATCGCTTTACTTCACAGCGTTGGCTAATGGCAACAGCAAGATGTATGATTCCGATCGAATGAAACAATACGTTGAGGAGGCTGGCCTTGTCGTTGAGAATGTGGTCAATAAGGTCGGGTATTTCCACTCGATCATGGTCTGCAAACTTCCCGGATAGCCCATCTTTGTGGTATGGACCTTACCGTCATCGTCCCGCTATTGAATGAGCACGAGTCGTTGCCGATCCTGGCCGAACGCTTGCATGGTGTGATCGGTGCAATGGGTTTGCAATACGAAGTGATCTTTGTGGATGATGGTAGCCGGGACGGTTCCTGGGAAGTGATCCAAGGTCTATCGGCTGCGGATAGCCGTGTGAAAGGGATCCGATTCGGCCACAACTACGGGAAAAGCCCAGCATTGAATGAGGGTTTCAAGGCAGCAAAAGGAAATGTGGTCATTACCATGGATGCCGATCTGCAAGACGATCCGGACGAGATCCCGGAGTTGTACCGGATGATCACCGAAGAGGGATTCGATCTCGTCAGTGGTTGGAAAAAGAAACGCTTCGACCCATTGACCAAGACCATCCCCACCAAATTCTTCAACTGGACCACACGCCGTGTTAGCGGTGTAATGTTGCACGACTTCAATTGCGGGTTGAAAGCGTATAAGCATGATGTGGTCAAGAGCATCGAAGTGTTCGGTGAGATGCACCGATACATTCCGTTCATCGCCAAGAAGGAAGGATTCCATAAGATCGGCGAAAAGGTGGTGAAACACCATCCGCGCAAATACGGAAGGACCAAATTCGGTTTCGATCGGTTCATCAATGGTTTTCTTGATCTGCTTACGATCACCTTCGTTTTCCGTTTCGGCAGTAAGCCGATGCATTTTTTCGGTGCTCTGGGTTCATTGATGTTCGTCCTCGGATTTGCGGCGACTACATGGGTAGTGGGCGAGAAACTGTGGTTCAGTTATGTGCTGCATACAACTGCACCACGTGTTGCCGAAAGTGGGTTGTTCTTTGTCGCACTCACCGCGATGATCATCGGTGTGCAGCTCTTTACCATGGGGTTCGTTGCCGAGTTGGTGCGGCGGTATAGCCCGGAACGCAATGTCTATCGCGTGAAAGAGCGGTTAGGCTTGTAGTACGTATCGGTACCATCCGGCGACACTTCCCATCTTTACGGCTGATGTCCTCCAGAGTCTTCCAACGGCTTTTAATGTTCTTGTTGCTACTCGCCCTTGCTCGGCACGTGTGGTTGGCAGCGTACGTGCATCCGTACGCTGATGATCTTAGCTATGCCACGGTGGGCATGCGCTACGGCCTTTTGGAACGATCGGCATTGGAGTATCAATACTGGAACGGGCGCTACTTCAGCAATATCCTGGTTCTGCGTGGCCCGATGGTTTTGGGTTTGGAGCAAGGTTTGAATTGGTATCGTTCGGTGCCGCTTGCTTTACTATTCCTTACGTGGTTCGGAGCTTATCGGTTGATCAGCGCACTATTCCGAGATCTGCTTACCAATGGAACTGCGCGAGTTGGAGGGTTGATCTTCTTGTTGATCTACCTCAATGCTATGCCCGATGCCAGTGAGGGTTTCTATTGGTATACCGGCGCGGTGAGCTACCAGTTCCCGGGCGCGTTGTTGTTGATCCTATCAGCGCAATGGGTCAATTACTTGCAGGATCCAGATAGGTCGATCCGCAGTGTAAAAGGGCTTTTCATGGGTTTGCTTGTTGTCATAATTGCTGGTTGTAATGAACTGCACATGGCAATCCTGGTGGTTGGCCACGCAGCGCTGTTGGTGGTTCAGAAGATGCGTTCAGGACAATGGACCAAGGTGGTGTTGTTGTTCTTCGCACTGTCATTGATCTGTGCGTTGGTTGTTGCACTTGCACCCGGAAATGCAGTCCGCGGCGATAATTTTACTTCAAAGCATGATCCGGTGCACACAGGTCTTTGGAGTACCCTGCAATCCGCTAGGTTCATTGCGATCTGGGTACTTACGACCGTGCTGTTGCCATTCTCGGTCATGTTCATTGGCTGTTTGCGCAGTACTGATGACGGATCCAGTACACGACCGACTTGGTTCGCGATGAACAAATGGTTGGCTGCGGCCTTACCTATAGCTGTAGTTGTTTTGGCGATGGTGCTTCCGTACTGGTCAACAGGGCTATTGGGTCAGTACCGCACTGTGAATGCGGCATTGCTGTTGTTCTTGCCGTTGTGGTTCGTTGCGATTGCGGTATGGGATACACAGGTCTTCAGGAAACGATTGCCGCTCCAACTGGATCTGCGAGGAATGCATGCTGCACTGATACTTGTATCGCTTTTGTTCTTTGTCTGGGGTAGGGACTTTAATGTCAGTTCGGACCTGTTCACAGGTTCAGCAGCGCAATACGATCATGAAATGCTTGATCGTTTCAAACGGATAGAGCAAGCGGTTGAGAACGGGAATGCCGAATTGAGGCTACCGCCTGTTACGCAAC
>JAGNUG010000045.1 GCA_017987115.1 Flavobacteriales bacterium
ACCTGTTTCGCCTTGTGGTATCTGCCGTCAAGCATTATTGGAACAAGAGATCCGGCAGAATGCACCTATGCGCATCGTCATGGGCCTGCCCAATGGACCGGTGAAGGAAGTTGCCAGTGCAAGAGCACTATTGCCCCTTTCTTTCGACGTGTCCTTTTTGAAAGGTTGATCTTCAACACGAAGCACGGCCTTTAAGGCAAGAGTATATTTGTACACTATCGACGCAGAGATTGAAATGACTACGAAAACCGCATCAAAAAGCAACGGTAAAAAACCTGTTAAAGCGCAAGCGAAGGCTGTTCTTGGCAAGGAAACGTATCTGCGTTGGTTCAAGGAAATGATCATGATGCGCCGCTTCGAGGAGAAGACCGGTCAGCTCTATACCATGCAGAAATTCGGTGGGTTCTGCCACTTGTACATTGGGCAGGAAGCCATTCTTGCTGGTATGATCACAGCCGTGCGACCAACGGATCGATTCATCACCGGTTATCGTGATCACGCACACCCGTTGGTTCTGGGTGTGCCGCCTAAGAACGTTATGGCTGAGCTATACGCCAAGACCACTGGAACCAGTAAGGGTAAAGGTGGGAGTATGCACTACTTCAGTAAGGAGTTGAATCTGTTCGGCGGACACGGTATCGTTGGTGGGCAGATCGGATTGGGTGCTGGAATCGCTTTCGCGGATAAGTACCGTGGCGAAGATCATGTTACTCTTTGTTTCATGGGTGATGGTGCCACACGCCAAGGGATCCTGCACGAAACGTTCAACATGGCAATGACCTGGAAGTTGCCAGTGATCTTCATCATTGAGAACAACAACTACGCGATGGGCACAAGCGTGGAGCGTACAAGTAATGTGCACGACCTTAGTACGCTTGGTGAGAGCTATGATATGCCCGGTCTAGGTGTAAATGGTATGCGTTGTGAGGATGTGCATGACGCGATCAGCATGGCCTGTGAGCATGTCCGCTCGGGCAATGGACCTTATCTGTTGGATATCAAGACCTATCGTTACAAAGGGCACAGCATGAGCGATCCGCAGAAATACCGCACCAAGGAAGAGGTGGAAGGCTACAAGAAGCAGGATCCCATTGAGAACGTTCGTGAAACCATTCTGGAAAAGAAGTGGGCTACAAAAGCGGAGTTGGATAAAATGGACGATGACGCGAAAAAAGAAGTTCTGGCCGCAGTGAAATTCGCCGAGGAGAGCCCGATGGCAACTGCTGAGGAACTGTATAATGATGTCTATGCCCAGAAGGATTACCCCTTCATAATGGATTGATAGCAGCAACTTCCAATACAATAACGCATTCAGAATAGATACCGAAAGACAATGGCAGAGATCGTACGCATGCCGAAATTGAGCGATACCATGACCGAAGGAGTTGTGGCTTTGTGGCATAAGAAGGTTGGGGATACCGTAAAAAGCGGTGACGTGTTGGCGGAGATCGAAACCGATAAAGCCACGATGGAATTCGAAAGTTTCACGGATGGCGTTCTGCTTCACATCGGTGTGGAAAAAGGAAAGACCGCACCCGTGGATAGTGTGTTGGCAGTAATTGGAAAGGCTGGTGAGGACATCACGAAACTCTTAGCGGATGCTGCAGCCAGTGCGGCGAAAGAAGAGGCCAAGAAACCGGAACCGGTTGCTGAAAAAGCACAGGAAGAACCTAAGGCAGCATCAACTCCAGTCGAACGTGCGCCCGCTGCTGTGGCGAGTGCCCCCGCTAAGCAAGTAGCTCGCAGCGCAAGTTCCAATGGTCGTATCAAGGCGAGTCCGTTAGCTAAGCGATTGGCTGAGGAAAAAGGGATCGATATCGGCCGCGTGCAAGGGTCGGGAGATGATGGCCGTGTAACCAAACAGGACATTGAGAATTTTACCGGCGGCGCATACTATGGCGGTCCACAGGTGGAAGCATTCGAAGAAGTGCCAGTGAGCCAAATGCGCAAGACCATTGCTAAGCGACTTAGCGAAAGTCTATTCACGGCACCACATTTTTTCCTGACCATTGAAATGGATATGGAGCGTTCGATGCAAGTGCGCGAAGCGATCAACGCACAGATAAAACCGGATAAGATCAGTTATAATGATATGGTCTTAAAGGCCGTGGCGGTGGCGTTGAAGCAACATCCTAAAGTGAACAGCAGTTGGCTGGGTGATCGCATCCGTTACAATGAGCACGTACACATTGGCGTTGCTGTTGCAGTTGACGAAGGACTGCTTGTACCTGTGATCCGTTTTGCGGATGGCAAACCGTTGCGCACGATAGGCGCCGAAGTGCGAGACCTTGCTGGTAAAGCGAAGGATAAGAAATTGCAACCTGCGGATTGGGAGGGGAACACCTTTACAATTTCCAACTTGGGCATGTTCGGTATCGATGAGTTCACAGCGATCATCAACCCGCCGGACGCATGCATCATGGCCGTTGGTGGCATCATTGAGAAACCCGTTGTACGCAATGGACAACTTGTTGTGGGCCATACCATGAAAGTTACATTAAGCTGCGACCATCGTGTTGTGGATGGCGCAACCGGAGCTGCATTCTTGAATAAGTTCAAGAGCTTTATGGAAGAGCCGGCATTGTTATTGGGTATGGGCGTGATCTGATCTTGACCCGAAATACCGGTATCAAGGGTTCAATATTCGTTATATTCTGTACTGCACATCGGGTGCATCCTTTCTTTGTCGATCCTGATCGGACAGACATGCATCATTTGCTTGCCTTGCTGATATTGGTGACCGCCGCACATTCGTTCCTCTGCGTATCCTTGCAGGGACAGTAATGCCCAACAACGTCGCACTTGCAAGCCAACAGGGATCATCAGGCCGAATATTCGGTCTGGATGTGTTCCGGGCAGTGGCTATACTAACTGTTGTTGCAACGCATGGCGGCTCGTTTCTCAACTTGAGCCGGTTCGATGGATTCCCATACATCAAGTTGATCGATGGTGTGGAGCTTTTTTTCGTTTTAAGCGGATTCTTGATCGGTGGTATTTTGCTCGATAAGATCAATGCAACGGAAGGATTCGGCCCCAAACAATTGGTGTCGTTCTGGAAACGGAGGTGGCTACGCACCATTCCTCTTTACTATTTGGTGCTCTTATTGAACGTCGTGTTCGCAAAGACCGGATTGGCACCCAATGACCTTTCTCAGTTCAATTGGAGGTTCTTCTTATTTCTACAGAACTTCAGTACGTCTTTCGTAGATTTTTTCTGGGAATCATGGAGCTTATCAGTAGAAGAGTGGTTCTATTTGTCAACGCCTATTCTGATCCTTTTTGCGCTGAGAAGGCTAAACCCCAAATATGCTTTTTTAAGCGTGCTGTTATTCATGATGATCCTGCCGATCATCTTTCGATTCAGCATACGTGACCCCGAGATCGATGGCTTCTGGTTCGATCAGACATTCCGCAAGATCGTGTTAGCGAGGGTGGACAGCATAGCATACGGCCTGTTTGCCGCATGGGTGCTGTATTATTTTCCTCGAACGTGGAGCAGGATCCGTGTACCTGCATTTTTGCTCGGCCTTGTTCTGGTGTACTTCCACATGAAGATCAGAGTGGACGTTAAGTCGTTCTATTGGCAGGTAGTCCACTTCAGCTTAGGGTCGATGGCAATCATGTTCCTTTTACCATTTGCCAATAGTGTTAAGAAAATGTCGGGTAGTTGGGCAAGGGCCGTAGAGCATATCAGCAGGATCTCGTACTCCATGTATTTGGTCAATCTGGGCTTGGTCTACTCGGTTATGAATACACACTTTCCTCCAACCGGCGGTACGGATGCGGTTTTCAAGTATGGTCTGTATTGGTTGTTGGTCATCTCTTTTTCATCGTTGTTGTATCGTTACTTTGAGAAGCCCATAATGGACCTACGTGATAAATGATCTCAATACCTGGACTTCTCGTATTCGGACAGTTCGCATGTATTGCCGTGCTATTATTCGGTGGGAGTTTTGAATTGCCTTGGTGGGGATGGGTGATCTTCTGCGCGGGACTGCTCGTCTTTTTGTCAGCGGCAGCATCACTTGGAACCACTAATTTCACGATCATGCCGATACCGCGAACTGGGAGCAGCCTCTCGAAGCGCGGTATCTACACCATTGTCCGGCACCCGATGTATACGGCTGTGCTGATCTGTGGAAGCGCTATGGCATTTGGTGCACCAAGTGTTTGGCGTTGGGCAGCACTTGCACTGTGTTTCGTTGTTCTGGTGTTGAAGATCCGGATCGAGGAACAGTATCTAACTGCCATTCATCCGGACTATCCGGTTGTCATGAAAGGCGTTTCCCGGCTCTTTCCATTCATCTGGTGAGAGAGTGATCGCTGCGACACGCGTACAACAGCTATCTGGCGCATGCGCGTAATTTCACCGCGTGCATCACTTCTTCGACACACCGATCGCGTTCCTGAAAGGGGTTGGCCCTCAAAAAGCCGAACTGCTCGAGAAGGAATTGGGCATAGCGACCATCGGCAACCTGTTGACACACTTCCCATTCCGGTATGTGGATCGCACCGTGTTCCATACCGTGAAGGAGATCAACCCAGACCTCGACCAGGTGCAGTTGAAAGGGGTGCTCGGGCCATTGAAAACCGTTGGTGAAGCGCGTTCCAGGAGGTTAACTGCAACGGTCAAAGATGTAACTGGTTCAATAGAACTGGTCTGGTTCAAAGGTGCGCGTTGGTTGCAAATGTCCTTAAAACCCGGTCAGGAATACATTGTTTTCGGAAAGCCGAATCATTTCAACGGGCGATACAGTATTCCTCATCCGGAAATGGAACTTACTGCTGGAGTGGATCCCGCACTCCAGGCCGCATTACAACCCGTGTATAGTACAACGGAGAAGCTTACCGCCAAAGGGCTTGGTAGTCGTGCGCTCGGTAAACTCACAAAAGCCGCTCTACTGCAAGGCGAAGGATCGATCCCCGAAACTTTGGATCAGCACTTGATCGACGTGCAAGGCGGTATGTCACGCGAAGAGGCGTTCAGACAGATCCATGTTCCACAAACAAAAAGTGCGCTGGATGCTGCCGTTCTTCGACTCAAGTTCGAAGAGCTGTTCTTCATTCAATTGCAACTGTTGAAGCAAAAATTGTTGATGCAACAGAGCCTGCGTGGACATGTATTCAGCAATGTTGGTGACCATTTCAATTCGTTCTATAACGATCATTTGCCTTTTCAACTTACTGGCGCACAGAAAAGGGTGGTAAAGGAGATCCGAAAGGACATGGTGACCGGTCATCAAATGAACCGCCTTGTTCAAGGTGACGTGGGTAGCGGAAAAACGTTGGTCGCATTATTGAGTATGCTGATAGCGCTCGACAATGGCTTTCAAAGCGCATTCATGGCTCCTACGGAGATCCTTGCGCAACAACACTATACCACGCTTGTAAAGTTCCTGGAAGGATTACCGATCACCGTTCGGTTGTTGACCGGAAGCGTTAAGACTGCTGAACGCAGGAGCATACTTACCGCACTAAAAGCTGGGGAGATCCATATCATCGTTGGTACGCACGCTTTGCTTGAAGACCGTGTAGTGTTCGATAAGCTCGGCTTGGTGGTGATCGATGAGCAGCATCGGTTCGGCGTTGCACAACGTGCTCGGATGTGGGCGAAGAGTACCGTGCCGCCACATGTGTTGGTCATGACCGCAACACCGATCCCGCGAACGCTTGCCATGACGTTGTATGGTGACCTGGATACCAGCGTGATCGATGAATTGCCACCTGGTCGCAAACCGATACGCACGGTGCATCGCTTCGATGGTTCGCGCAATGCGGTGTTCGGATTCATGGAAGAAGAGATCACCAAGGGCCGCCAGGTCTATGTGGTGTATCCATTGATCGAAGAAGGTGATCCAGAGAAGATGGGCGGTGTAGAACTGAAGGACCTAACGGATGGTTATGAAAGTATCTCGAGGCGATTTCCATTGCCTCAGTATGCTGTGAGCATGGTGCATGGGCGATTGGACCAAGCCACCAAGGACTACGAAATGGCCCGTTTCAAGAAAGGGGAGACCAATGTGCTTGTTGCCACCACCGTTATCGAAGTCGGTGTGGATGTGCCCAACGCAAGTATGATGGTGATCGAGAATGCTGAACGTTTCGGACTTTCACAATTGCACCAATTGCGCGGAAGGGTGGGGCGCGGTGCTGAACAGAGTTTCTGCATACTTATGACCGGTGATAAATTGGGGAATGATGCGCGTGAACGGATCTCCACAATGGTTCGTACCAATGATGGTTTCGAGATCGCGGAAGCGGATCTGCGCCTACGTGGCCCCGGAGATCTTATGGGCACGCAACAGAGCGGACTGCCTGAATTACATATCGCAGATCTGGTGCAGGATGTTGGCCTTCTTCATCAAGCAAGGGAACTCGCCATGCGGATCCTTGATCGCGATCCGGACCTGAAGGACCCGGTCAATGCGCGTATCTCCGGAACACTACAGGATATAATGAAGTCAAGGCCTCTATGGGGCCGGATCAGTTAGCTCTTAAAGATCAGGTGGTCAAAGAAGCGCGTCTACGGATCTCTTCGGGGTCCAGCACATGCGCCAAACAACCAGCAACGATCATATACTGGCCAATAGCATACGTAAGTATTACGGACCAAGATGCATGATCAAGCGGCCGTAGAAAACGATTCGTTGCGAGAAGACTGTCCGATGCAATGAACAAGCAAGCTCCGATCATTACCAGAGCGAAACTGCGTGGAAATGTGCGTCCAAAACGGAATGTGGCAGCAAGGCCCATCAATGTAATTGCAACTGCATAAACACCTACGGGGACCTTGATCACGTCATCCAAACGAGGCATCAGGTCCATGGCGAAGAATACGCCATAAGCGGTTATTCCGGTCCCGATCAACCAAGGGAGAAACGAGAAAGGCGCAGCTGCATTAGCAATATTGTGCGCGAAGGCGATCGTATAGCAAAGCTGCGCGATCAGGAATGCACCCAATCCGATCATGAAATAGAATTCATCCAAGTGTTCGAACATCAGCGCGACGTCGCCGATCAACGAAAAGAACAAACCTGCCTGGATCAGAATGGTGAACCTATCCCCAACACGCCGGCTCTTGAAGTAGAACCAAAGTGAAAGCGTGATCATCAGTAATGGTTTACTGACATAGACCAGCACGTGCCAATCCTGAATTGATGCAATGATCGTGCTCAACGTGATCACCGCAAACAATACGCCGATGACCAGATCGTTCTTGAAAATCCGCATTCTGAAAAAAGATCGGAGCTTGTTGAGGAGGGCCGATCAGGGAGTGAATGTATGGTTCCGTGAAAGATCAGGTCAACTCCACATCAGGTCCTTCATACACAGCGAACTGTTAAGGGGCCCGATCCCAAGGCGGATCACCCTATTGATCCAGTGCGAGCTTCGGTCGGCTACGTATCCCCGACCAAAGCAGCGTAAGTGAAACCAGAACCATACTGCCATTCAACCAGAAAGCGATAGGTTCAGAGAGCAGGTCATTGCAACTGATCAGCAGCAACGCAAGCGCTGTGATCCGCAGGATCTCCAACCAACCAGCGAACCGACTTCCTTCCAGCAATAGACCAAGGTCCATCACCCAGATCACGATCAAACCGGAAAACGCCCATTGTTGCCACGTTTGCAATTGAGCTTGTTGGAACAGAAAGAAGGATGTTACACCAAGTAAGAATATGAATTGAACGAGCACATAATTGGCCATGGCACGCACTGTTATTGTATCGAACTTCTGATAGGTGATCCGATCCTTTTTCTTCGGACCTTGAAAGCCGCCCAGTTCCTCAGGGCGCCAGCCGGGTGGCTTCAGGAATACGCGCACTTTGTCCCACCAATTCGTGCATTGGCCAGCGAGTGCGCCAAGATCACCCCAATAATGAAAATTGGCCTTGACCGGATCCCATGTGCCCAGTTGTTCTGTGATCCCATAGATCGGTTCTTCCTCTTCCGGTTGGAATGTTCCGAAGAGCTTGTCCCAGATGATCAACGTACCAGCATGATTGCGGTCTATGTACTTCGGATCACTTCCGTGGTGTACGCGGTGATGTGCTGGCGTATTGAAGATGAACTCCAAGGGACCAAGCGTAGATATGGCCTTGGTGTGGATCCAGAATTGGTACAATGTGTTGAACGCTGCGACCGTTACGATCATTAACGGGTGAATACCCAAGATCGCCATTGGTACATAGAACCACCAGCTGAACAACCCTTGCCACCAGCTTTGGCGCAATGCCACACTCAAATTGTATTCCTCACTTTGGTGATGAACAATGTGCGCTGCCCATAAAAAATTCACTTCATGACTAAGTCGATGGAACCAATAGTAGAGCAGGTCCACCAAGAGAAATGCGACGATCCACGTGAGGATGGAGTTATCGATCGTAAATAAACGCCAATGATCGTAGGTCCAGAGGTAGGCCGTGAAGATCGCTGTCTTCGTGAATGCTCCTACCACCTGTGAACCGATACCACAGCCGATGTTGGAGATCAGGTCATTGAAACGGTACACTTTGGCACCCGACCATGCACTCCAGCCGAGCTCGATCAGGATCAAAACAAGGAATACGGGAATGGAATAAACGATATAGTCCATCTTGTGCCGCAACGAAATTACGGATCAACACCCGGCCGGATCCGCTTTCTTTGCAGCCCCGTTGGCACCCAGCGGTAAAAATTTGATCCCGAATGCGCATCTCCTGGAATTGGCTCAAGCAATACATCGATACCGATATCTCTGTTCAAAAAGCCGCTGAAATACTGACCAGCACAGGGCTTGAGGTGGAAAGTGTGGAAGTGCATGAGCCGATCAAGGGCATGCTTCGTGGTGTTGTTGTTGGTCACGTCTTGGAATGTGCGAAACATCCGGACGCAGACAGGTTGAGCGTTTGTAAAGTTGATCTTGGAACCGATGACCCGGTACAGATCGTATGCGGAGCACCCAATGTTGCAGCCGGTCAAAAGGTTCTCGTGGCTACTGTTGGCGCTGACCTATGTATGAAGGACGGTACGTGTATCATTATCAAGAAGAGCAAGATCCGCGGCCAGGAAAGCAACGGGATGATCTGTGCCGAGGATGAGCTGGGACTTGGGCAAAGCCATGATGGTATTCTTGTGTTACCTGCAACGGCCAAGATCGGTACACCAGCGGTGGATCAAATGGGTTTGAAGAGCGATCATTTCTTGGAGATCGGTCTTACTCCGAACCGAACGGATGCAATGGGCCACATCGGCGTAGCGCGTGATCTTGTCGCTGCCATGGTCTATCGCTCTGGTGCTGATGTTAGCGTGAAGTGGCCGAACGTTGATGGCTTCGGAAAGGATGGCGATGGTAAGGCAGTGGAAGTAACAGTAGAGGACAGCAATGCTTGCCCGCGATATGCTGGTGTCACACTTGCGGATGTGAAGGTTGCACCGTCACCGGAATGGCTTCAGAATGCGTTGAAGTCAATTGGTCTGAAATCGATCAATAACGTGGTGGATGTGACGAATTACGTTCAGCATGAGCTTGGACAACCCTTGCATGCATTTGATGCGGAAAAGTTGAAAGATGGAAAGATAATTGTGCGAAGGGCCACCGAGAATGAAGCATTCACCACGCTCGATGAGAAAGTGCGAAAGTTGAATGAGCAGGACCTCGTGATCGCAGATGGTTCTTCTCCGGCATGTATCGCGGGTGTTTTCGGTGGTGCTTTGAGCGGAGTAACTGACATAACCAGGTCCATATTTCTGGAAAGTGCTTATTTCGAGCCAACAACGATACGACGTACCGCACGTCGCCATGGACTGAGCACTGATGCTTCATTCCGTTTTGAACGTGGTGTTGATCCGGAGATCACTGTTTATGCGTTGAAGCGCGCCGCATTGCTGTTGAAGGAAGTTGCAGGTGCAAGCGTCATCTCGGAGATCACGGATATCGATCAAAGGCAGCAAGCTGACCGTACCGTGTATCTCAAGTTCTCTTATTGTGATGCGTTGACAGGGATCCGGATCCCGCATGAAGATATTCTTGATCTGTTGAGGTTGTTGGATTTCAAGATCCTGGAGCAAAAGGATGATGGCGTTGTCGTGAGCGTGCCCTCATACCGGAATGACGTGATGCGTCCAGCGGATGTGGTCGAAGAGATCCTTCGCATTCATGGTTTTGATCAGGTGCTTGTACCTGAGCGCTTGTTGTGCCCACCTGTTCTGCATGATGCGCTTACCTTGGAAAGTCTGCGTGAACGAACTGGTCAGCACATGGCCGCACGTGGTTTCCGGGAGATCATGACGCCATCGCTTACCAACGGTGAACGCGCTCAGAACGCTACTGCTGGAGGTTTGAAGGAACTGGTCAGCATGGCGAACCCATTGAGCGCAGAACTGGATGTATTGCGACCAACGCTTTTGCATGGCGCGCTTCAAGCCGTGGGCTACAACATCAATCGGCAACAACGTGATCTACGGTTCTTCGAACGTGGGCGCGTGTATGTGCAGAGCGAAAAGGGGATCATTGAAACCGAGTCAATGTCAGTGGTTCTTACAGGAAAGCGTTTCCGAGAACGATGGCGCAGTGTTGATCGCAAAGTGGAATTGGCGGATGTTAAGGAAGAAGTTGAAGCGTTGTTGGAACGAATGGGCCTCAAGGGAATTGCAGCCTGGGAACCAATTGATAATTCACTTCTGAGCAATGCACACGTGCTTAATTTGAATGGCCGTCAGGCAGGCTTTCTCGGTGAAATTGCCAAAGCACAGTTGAAAGTGTTCGACATTTCCCAGCCGGTATTCTACGCAGAACTCGCCGAGGAGGTGATCTTGAAGGTGTGCAAAAAACAACAGATCGGGTTCAGCGAACTGTCCAAATTTCCTGTTGTAAGGCGTGATCTCAGTCTATTGATCGATGCGACAGTGAAATTCGAATCGCTCAAAAATGCCGCTTTCCATGCCGAGCGGAAGCTGCTTGTCGATGTTGACCTCTTCGACGTTTACGAAGGGGATAAACTTCCGAAAGGCAAGAAGAGCTACGCGATGAGCTTGATCCTTCAGGATCCGGAAAAAACGCTTACGGACCAAGTGGTGGATAAGTCCATGGGAAGGATCCGGCAGGCCTTGGAGAAGGAAGTGGGTGCAGAATTGAGAGGGTGATATTTTTTGCCGCAGAGGCTCGGAGTCGCAAAGTTTTTGTTAGCTATTCAAGTGCCGCATTATGGATGACTTTTCCGAGCGCTAAATTGTTTGGTCCACGAGAAGTGTGATATCTATTGATCACAGTTAAGCCCGAACTGCTGACTAGCCAATTATAAGTTCTCAGCGCCTTTGCGCAGCCACAGGCTACGAATAGCCTACACGTTGCACGTAGCCACAGGCAACGCGCAGATACTTAACGCAACCGATAGCTCAAACTCAGCTGACACCCAAAGGCAGATGATCTACGCGAGAGATCGCCATTACCAAGCGTGTTGTTGAACTGGCCACGCATCATCGGTTCCACACCAATGGACCAAGCCGCGTTGAAGCGATAGCGAACGTATGCCCGTGCTGTCCATCCGAATACCACTTCCCGAAAAGGTTGATCGGTAAAGTCCGTGTACCCGTTTCCACTTTCGTTCGGCAATGATCCCCGACGCCCAGTGAGCAATCCGATCGTTGGTCCACCGCGTACACCAAGACTCCAGCGACCTTGAACCAAATGGCCATCCACCAAAAGGGGGATCTCCAAGTAACTGACCTTGTTCACGATCTCCCGTGCATCCCGAATGTGTTCGGTTACAGCAGTTGAATCCGAACCGCGTGTGATCACGTTGATCGTGGTATCAATGGAAATGCCTGTGAAGTAATCGATCGAGTCCACCGTTGTGGTTCCTGTTATGGTGAGTATGGTCGTATCAACTGGAACCAAGTACCAGAAATTGATGACGTTGAAGCTGGTGTTGTCGAGGGCTTTCGCACTGATCCGTTCACTGTAAGTGCCATAATGCAAGCCTGCGCCTAAACCGAAATTGCGGCCTATATGCATGATCTCCATGCCCGCGTTCATCGACCATTGTTGTTGTACTGCTGTGTTCCAGGTATCGCTGTTGGCACCGGTGTATCGCGTGTTGGTGCGCATTGCGCCGCCAAGAACACTCACCTCCCATGGTGATGCCGGGTTGATCAGTTGAACTGCAGGTTCAGGTACATTAAGCAATGTGTCGTTCGGTACTTGTGCGACTGCTGAGCTGTCCGGAGGTAGTTCTGTTCTTTCCGTCAATGTGCTATCCGAAAAGGCAGGTGGAACACCACTTTCGTAATTGGACGTGAACCCTTTTTCTTCATTAAGGCCGGGGTCTTTCATGTTCGACTCAGTCCCTTCCCCAACTGCAACTTCTGGGCTTGTAAATTCAGGATCTGGTGAAATGGTGGTACCACCAATTGGAATATCTACAGCCGTTCCGGTTTGATCAGTTTCCGGATCACCTCCACCACGTTGAGCAGGGGGGGCCATACTCGAATTATCCAATGGATCATTGGCTCCTGAGAACGTCGGCTGTTCAATCGTTGTTATTGCAGGATCAGGCGGAACTTGCGTGATCACCGCTCCAATTTTGGGATCTATTGAAGTGTTAGGTTCTTCGATTGAATTAGGCTCGCTCTCAATTGATCCTGCAGGACGCACTGGGTCGACCTTCACATCAGTTCTGTGTTGGCCATGTTTCGCTGGCACATTCACTGGCTTCAATGCAGCGACAGAATGCTCATTCTTGACTTGTTCATTCGGGATCTTTGTAGCTCCTGAGATACTATCGCCTGAACTTTTATCATTGAGGTTGAGCGTATTGTTCTGTTCAGATCTTGAATTGTCATTGTTCGCTGTTGCACTGGTCGTGGTCGTACGGTTGGTCTTTTCTTCAGTTTTATTCTTCGTGATCACTTCAGCCATATTATTCTGTTGACCATCTTCGGTCTTATTCGTTCCATTGAAATACCAAACACCACCGATCAATAACAGCAAAGCCGCTCCGCCGCTCCACCAGAATCCAAACCGCTTCTTGCGCTTGTTGCGGGCGTTCAATACGGCTTGCATTTCAGACCAGTGGTCCTGCTCGAAAGGGATGCTTCGCCCTTCAAGCTTTTGCTTGGCCAATGCGTCGAATTCGTTTTCTATATTCATCGGGTAACGGTATTAACAGTGGTGCGACCGGCCAGTTGAGCAATAGCTTGTTGCAATACTTGCCGTGCATGCGAAACGTGCCATTTAGAAGTGCCTGCACTGATGCCCATAAGCTCGGCGATCTCTTTGTGCGAAAAGCCATCCACAACAAATAGGTTGAAGACTTTCCGAGACATGTCCGGCACGCGGTCCAGTAATTGGGCAAATGCTTCCGACTCCATTTGCTTCAAATACTCGTTCACTTCGGAAGACCTGCTTTCTTCGATCGGCGTCTCCATGGTTTCGTGTGCTTTTCGCTCTTTGTTCTTTCTGAATTCATCGATCATGGTGTTGATCATGATCCGCCGGACCCACAGTTCGAAGGGCACTTCGGGACGGCGTTTTTTTATGTTCGTCAGTACTTTTAAATAGCCTTGGTTCATGTAGGCCACCGCATCTTGCTCATTGCGTTCGTAACGGGAACAGACCGAAAGCATTAGCCCATGAAGTACCCGGTACAGTTCATACTGCGCCTTGGGTTCTTCCCGAATGCATCGGGCTATGAGGGTCTCACTTACCATGATCAAGGATGCACCGAAGGGCCATCACCTTTCAGCAATAGCCCTTCGGATCATCCATCATCCTTGTTATTGCTTCACAAAACGACGACTTACCGCGGTTGTGCCATCACTGATCCGAATGATATACATGCCATCTTCCAGTTCGCTCACTGGAAGTATTACGCGGTTGTTCCCCGTGTTGATGGCGTTATTGGTTGCGCTGATCAAGCGTCCGTTAAGGTCCAAGATGCTCAATTCCAACTTGCTGTTCCGGCTGCTCTGTAGCGTAAGTGTGATCGCTTCTGAGACCGGATTCGGCCATAGTGCTACTTCATCCAATGATCCTATCTCGTTGATCGCAGTCGGCAGTTCCTGGATCACATTCAATGTGAAACCTGCGCGATCGCTCGCGTTCGAATTACCATGGTCATTGCCATCAATGATCATCCCTTCAAGAAGACCATCGGCATCGATCGATAGGCTATCGCAGAAGGTGCTCGTGCAATTCGCATCATCCGTCATGGTCAAGCACAGTACGTATGGACCACCGTTGGCATACACATGTGTAGGGAACGCTTCGGTTGAAGATGCTCCATCACCGAAATCCCAGAAGAATTGGTAATTGCCTGAACCTGTGCTCGTATTCCAGACCCATACTTCGTTCGGGATGGGTTCTACACCTCCGGGGTTGCCACCCGTACTATCCACGTTCTGGTATGCTTGAATAACCCAGTACCCCGCTGAACATTCGGCAATGCCGGTTGGGTAAAGTGTGCCAGCTGCATCGAATACTACGCTGTCGCAAACCGTTGACATACACCCATCAGAAGTGCTGAATTGTAAGCAGACCATCGTGATGCCAACACCGAATGTGTATTGTGGTTCCGAAACACTACTCGTATAAGTAAGACCACCGTCGAATGACCATGCATAGGTATATGGAGGTGTTAGGCCGCTGGTAGAGCAGTTATTGAAATTCGCGGTGAAGGGGATGGGGTCATTGCTGCCTGGGTTATTGCTGGCGGGTGTTGCATAGAAACAGGCTTGGCAGGAAGGTTCCGTATCGATGTTGCCATTCGCATCAATGGATATGGTTTCACATGTGGAGGTGAGGCAGGTGAAAGCATCCGAGATCACTAAGCAGACCTCGTACATGCCGGGACCAGCATAGGTATGAACTACATTCTCGGTTGTGCTGGTCTCACCGTCACCAAACGTCCAGAAGTAAGTGTAAGGAGCGATCCCACCAGTGCTGCAATTGCTGCCGACCAATGCAAAGGGTACGGGTTCTATGAACGTGCTGTCCTGTGCCAATGTAAAGCATGCGATACAAGGTGGTGGCAATGTCCCCTCGCAAGTGCAATCCGGTTGGTAAATGTCGCCGAATGTATCCGGGTTTCCATCGTCACAGGATGTGCCGATCGTGTTGGGCCCTCCAGGTACGCCTTCGCAATCGAGCCCGGGTCCTCCGCAATTGAGATCCACCACGACGTACATCGTGTCCGTGGCGTTCACTGTATATGAGCCGATCCCGGTTTGTACAGCACCTTGGCACGGAGAGCTCACTTCAAACCAACCCAACGGTGAGTCCATATCGAACATCATGAAGTAGTTGCAATTGGCATCCAGCTGAACGGTCAAAGTGATCGCGGGTTGTGTATTCTGAACCGTCTGTATGGTTACAACGCTGTTTGCAGGTGAGCAACCCTCCACATGTCCGCTTACAATTACCGGATAGGGAGGCGTAGGTTGCGCGAATGCGGCGATGCACAGGAGCAATGCTGCCAAATTCATCAGAGGTCGTAGTAGATTATTCATGTCAGGTAATTGTTGAAGTGAGTTTTTGTTCGTCGATCATATACACGAGCGTTCTTACCGAATGGTTGGGTGGATCCCAAAAAAATCCAGTATCCAACAGTTCTGTTCCCGAAAGGGCATTGGTGTTTATCTTGATCCAAGATCTAAAGGGTAAATAAGTACGGCATTTGAACGTAAAGTTCGGCTATTGCTCGGAAACCGTGCATGGCCTTGGGGCACTGAGGATCCGTGACGCTCTCGAATGCAAAAAGGCCCCCACTTTTCAGCAGAGGCCTTTTAGTTGATTAGTAGCTATTACTGCTTCACAAAACGACGGCTTACCGTTGTCTTGCCATCACTGATGCGCACCACGTACATGCCGCTTTCCAATTGCTCTACTGGAACGGTGATACTGTTCTTTCCGGAACTCACAGTGTTGCTAGAGGTGTTGATCAGACGTCCATCCAGATCCAGAATGCTCACGTCCAATCGGCCGCTCGTTGTACTGAGCAACGATAACGTTATGACATCGGCTACCGGGTTCGGCCACAACGCGATCTCTTCAATGCGCTCTTGTTCGTTGATGGCCGTAGGAAGTTCCTGCAATACATTCACTGTGAACGCTGCGCGGACTTCGTTGTGACCGATCATGCCATTTAACAACCCATCCTCATCAACGGTCAGGGTATCGCAATGGGTCGATGTGCAATTTGAAGCGTCCGTCATGGTCAAGCACAATAGGTATGGGCCACCATCTGCGTAGATATGCGTTGGGAATGCATCAGTGGATGTGGTGCCATCACCGAAGTCCCACGTATAACTGATGGAACCACTGCCATAGCTCTGGTTCCAGACCCAGACCTCGTTAGGGATCGGCTCGGTGCCTCCAGGATTGGTATTTGTGCTGTCCACATATGTAAATGCTTGCATCACGATGAAATTTGCAGAACAAGTTGCTCCAGAATCAGGCTGGCACACACAATTATTGTCCCATGTGCCTTGTTCATTGAATGGGAGCGAACAAGGAGTGCCAGGTAAGCTGGAACCATTCCAAACTCCAAGACAATCGTACGCGCCCGAAGATTGGAGGATCCCATTATCCGCAAAATACAGGCTATCACACGTTGTGCTTGTGCAGCCATTGTTGTCCGCTATTGTTAAACAAACCACGTAGATACCAGCATTCGCATAGGTGTGGGTCACATCTGCACCAGTACTCGTAGTTCCATCACCAAGATCGTAGAGGTACGAGTAAGGTCCATTTCCGTCGGAACTGCAATCCGTAATATCCACTGTGAACGGAAGCGGGCCCGCAGGGTTCATGGATTGTTCAACGCTGAAACAGGCATCGCAACTTGCAGAATTAGCTACACAGTTGCATGATGCACTCCACGTTCCGGGAACACCAAGCGCAGTGGAACAGGCCGTTCCGGGCAGTGCGGAACCATTCAGTACGCCAAGGCAATCCGTAACACCACCACCGCAGTTCAGCGTAACGAAAACGAAGATCGAATCCAGGGTATTGACTGTGTATGTGCCAATAGCGGATTCGATAGCTCCATTGCATGGTGTGCTTATCTGGAACCAACCGTTGGGGGAGTCCATCGCCAAGTTCTCGGCGAATGAGCAATTGCTATCCAAAGGGAGATCGAAATTGAGCGCTGGCAATGTGCCTTGAACTGTAGTAATGTTCACAGTGCTATTGGGGCTACAGCCAACTACGGTACCCATAACGGTGACGTTGTATGGGGGTACGGGTTGGGCGAAAGCCGCTATACCAAGCATAGTAGCTAATCCGAAAGTGAGGGAGCGGAAAGTATTCTTCATGGTGTGTTTGGTTATTGAAAGTACAGGGTTCAGCTCTATACACGGGGGAATCGTTTGCGGGGTTGGGTGGTGAACCGAATTTATTCTATCGAACCATCAACCAATTCATCATCCGCCTCGTTCGGCAACGTCACTTTAAGTCCGGGTGTGCGCTTCATCTCTTGTTCAATACTCCATACCGCATGCGGGTTGCGGGCCCAAGCCCTTCGCGCAATTCCGTTGTTCACGTCCCACAATAGCATACTTTTCAATCGTCGGTCGCTATCAGCACTTCCATCGAGTACCATTCCGAACCCACCGTTGATCACTTCGCCCCAACCGACACCACCGCCGTTGTGCAAACTGATCCAGGTCGCTCCGCGGAACGCATCACCCACGAAATTCTGCACGGCCATGTCGGCAGTGAAGCGTGAGCCATCGCGGATATTGCTGGTCTCACGATAAGGACTGTCGGTACCGCTCACATCATGGTGGTCACGGCCCAATACGATCGGGGCTGTAATGGTCCCAGCTTTGATCGCATTGTTGAAGGCCTCCGCGATGCGGATACGCCCTTCGCTATCGGCGTAGAGAATACGCGCTTGACTTCCAACGACCAACTTGTTCTGTTGCGCATTGCGGATCCAATGCAGGTTGTCCGCGATCTGTTGGCGAATAGCATCAGGTGCTTCTTTGTGCATGGCTTCCAATACATCGCCCGCTATGCGGTCGCTGGTTGCCAGATCTTTCGGATCGCCACTTGCACACACCCAACGGAATGGCCCGAAACCGTGATCGAAACACATCGGACCCATAATATCCTCTACATAACTAGGGTACCGGAACTCTTCGCCGTTCAATCCGCCAATTTCTGCATCAGCACGTTTGCTTTCAAGTAAGAATGCATTGCCGTAATCGAAGAAATACATGCCATTATCGGCTAGCTTATTCACCGCATCAACATGTCGGCGTAAGGTCTCTTGCACCTTTATTTTGAAGGATGCCGGGTCTTTCGCCATGAGCGCATTGCTTTCTTCATAGCTAAGGCCCACGGGGTAATATCCACCGGCCCACGGGTTGTGTAAACTGGTCTGGTCGCTGCCTAGATCTACCTTGATCTTACGCTCTACCATACGCTCCCAGAGATCAACGATGTTCCCCAAGAACGCGATGCTATGTGCTTCACCTTTTTTCTGATAGTTGATGGCGGCATCAATGCAAGTATCTACATTCTCGATCACCTCATCCACCCAACCTTGGCTTTGCCTTTTGTGCGCTGCAGTTGCATTCACTTCTGCACAGATGGTGACCACACCTGCGATATTGCCTGCCTTGGGCTGTGCACCGCTCATACCGCCTAGTCCAGCAGTAACGAAGAGCTTGCCTTTCGTATTCTTATCAGCACCTTTAAGCATCCGGCACGCATTCAGGACAGTGATCGTAGTGCCATGCACAATGCCTTGCGGGCCGATGTACATGTAGCTACCGGCAGTCATTTGGCCATACTGCGATACCCCCAACGCGTTCATGCGTTCCCAATCATCCGGTTGACTGTAATTGGGAATGACCATGCCGTTGGTGACCACGACACGCGGTGCATCTGCATGGCTCGGGAACAAGCCGAGCGGATGACCACTGTACATGACCAGCGTTTGGTCATCGGACATTTCGCTGAGGTATTTCATCGTGAGCCTGTATTGTGCCCAGTTCTGGAATACCGCCCCGTTACCGCCGTAAGTGATCAGTTCATGCGGGTGTTGCGCAACGGCAGGATCCAAGTTGTTCTGGATCATCAGCATGATCGCGGCGGCCTGTTTGCTCTTGGCAGGATAGTCACCGATCGGCCGTGCGTGCATTGCGTGTTCCGGACGTAGCCTGTACATGTAGATACGCCCATGCTCCTTCAGCTCCGCCGCGAATTCCAGGGCAAGCGTGGCGTGTTGGTCTTTTGGGAAATACCGGAGTGCGTTGCGAAGAGCAAGTTTCTTTTCTTCTACTGAAAGGATGTCTTTACGCTTGGGCGCGTGTGAGACTTTCGGATCCGATTGTTGAGCGGCTGGAAGGGTACCAGGGATGCCTTCGCGGATGGTTTGCTGGAAGAATGATAAGTCGTTCTGAGTGGCTGTGGTCATGCTGCAAAGGTCGGAAACTGCAAAGGTCGGAAAGCTGATCAGAAGATCGATACGGTTAGCGGGCGATGATAAAGCGATGGGGCCGCGAGCCCTCGATGTTCAACACGTAGATGCCGGGTGCAAAGTGTGAGACGTCGATCAGCTCATTCGTCGATGTGATAAAGTGCCGCAGTAGTACACGACCTCGGAGATCGGCGATGGAACAGAACGTTCCGTATACAGGAGAAGAAAGGAGGAGGAATTCGGATGCCGGATTGGGAGTAATATTGATCGAAGAGGAGGTTCTGTCGTCCTGTATGGATAGCGCGATGATATATTCATCAGAGTGGACTATACCAGTAGTATCACCGTTGATGCTTGCGCCAACCAGGTCGTAGAATTCGCCACCTCCTTCCCAATGAGGCATATGGGACCACATCAAGCCGACTCCTGCAACGTATTCTGCCCCACAACCCCAATTGGAAGGCTCATAACACAGGTCACTTCCGAATTGAACCAATGACAGCGTGTCAACCTGCTGAGAGCCATAACTGACATAGGCACCGTAGTCTCCCTGATCGGACAATGGTACATGCCGGGTTTTTATTCGATACCTGCCAAGTGAATCGATCCCATGCTCTGCAATGCAGAATCTGTGGACCTCTGAAGGGTCGATCATGGGGACGAATTGACCGGGATATGAGATCGCAAGATTCGCCCAAGGTAATTCTGGCGCTCCGGCGATCCAGGAGTTTGTGTAGGTTGTAGAATGCCCTCCGGAGTTGTTCGGGTTATTCCACCAAGACCACCAATGGTTTATACGGCTGCCGGAGTATGTAATAGATCCAAGACCGACAATTCCGGTCGCAAACGTGAATTTGTACTGAAGTGATTGCCCTATCCAACTTGAAAATCCATCGAAGTAAGAGGACCTTGTTACGTATTCAACAGCATCACCCGCTTGGTAGGGATACATCTCATCCAGTGAAGGGATCAATTCGCCCACATCCGGCCCATGTGTTCCGATAAGTTGGAACTCTTTCCAATTCAGCACACCAAAATCGTCGCTGATCACGATCGAGTCGCCGTTGGACAGCCCGATCACTTTGCGTTGAACATCATTCCCGAACAACTGGACCTGGTCAACAATTGTTACCGTAGCGGTCACGTTCTCGAGTGTATCAAAGGTCCATGTTTCACCAAGCGTTGCTTGAGGTAATAGGACGAATGAGCCCGGATCTTGGAAATGCCAAATACTAGGACCGGTCGTCACATTTCTCTGCATGAATTGTGGCTGGTCGATCCAGTATGATCCTGCAAAACTGCAGGTGTCACACTTCGTAGCAATCAAATTCAACTCATACCGAAAACTATCCACCCCAAGCGTATCCACCTGCGTTGCAAAGATCTGGTTGGTGATTGTATCCGTGCCACCCAATGAATAGTTGTATTTGTAAGCTGGGTTGATCAGTGCCCAGTTCTGCGCATTACTTAGTACGAAAAACAGAAAGCAAATCGAAGCTGTAAAGAGGCGCATGGGAGGTGTATCTGCATACAAGATACCGCGAATTATCGTTTCGCTGCTTTTGATCGACAGTGATCCGATCAGGTTGAGCTATCCTTAAGGACGCCCGCCCTTCTCCAAACTGAACCCATACGGACAATGCCGACATCCATTCTGGCAGCAATAGCCGCGTCGCAACAGGTATTGCTCGGTGAAGACAACATATCCTTCTTTGGTAAAGTAGAAATCGCCGTCCACGTAGCCCTGCTCCTTCAAACGAGCACCACGAGGGTCGTCCGGGTCGGGGAGTTCAGGGGTGTCCATAGGGCGCTAAGGTCGTGGGTTTTTACGTTTACTATTCACGATCGGCGGTTCAAAGCTGGAGCCTTAGGGGGATACAATGCGCAGGGTAGGCCACTAGTTTCGTGAGATACCGTTCCAAATTGGAATACATGTACTTGTTCAGATCAGTGAAATTGTTGGTGCTGGCGTGCGTTTGCGCGCTTTCGGGCATGTCATCGGCTCAGGCGCAACCCAGCGGTCAGCGTTATTCGGCAGAAGAGTATATCGCCCTCTGGAAGGAGGTAGCCGTGAAAAAAATGAAGGAACATGGTATTCCGGCGAGTATTACGCTTGCTCAAGGGCTGCTTGAAAGTGGTAACGGGAATAGCCTCTTAGCGCGCGAAGGGAATAATCACTTCGGGATCAAATGTACACCGGATTGGACAGGTGGAAAGACCTACCACGACGACGATAAGAAGAATGATTGTTTCCGGAAATACAAGAATGCTGCGGATAGCTATGAGGACCACGCTAAATTCCTACAACGGTCCAGGTATGCCGCGCTCTTTGAACTGAGACCGACCGATTACCAAGGTTGGGCCAAGGGGTTGAAGAAGGCAGGGTATGCTACGGATCCGAACTATCCATCGAAGTTGATCGCATTGATCGAACGCTATCAGCTCGATAATTTGGATAAGGGGATCGATGTGGCGTACAAACCGTCCAAGAACACGACCGCTTCAACCGGGAAGAAGCCTTCTTCAAGAAACTCGGGTCGCAGTACCCACGTGGAAAGCGGCACCGTCACTTTTGCCATGGGACGTACTGTTGAGAAGTTCCAAGGGCGCATCAAGTTCGTTCGCGCAAAGGAGGGCGAGGATTTCCGGAAACTTGCTCAAGAGTTGGAAATGACGCACGGCATGTTGGCTCGTTGGAACGATATGGATAAGAACAGCCAGTTGGAAGAAGGGCAGATGATCTTCATTCAACCCAAGCGGAATGCCGCCAAGGGTCCAATGGTGCACGTGGCTAAGGAGGGCGAAACACTGTGGGGCATTAGCCAGGAATATGGCGTTAAGCTCTCACGCCTGGCCAAGTACAATGCGGTGAGTGAGGATGCGCGTTTAACCGTTGGGCAAAAAGTCTGGTTGAAGAAGCAGCGATGATCCGCAAGTGAACTACTTAAGTATTGTGGTTCTGTTCAGCTTCCCGCAACCTTGATGTGCATGATCACCGCGATGGACCGTGCTCTGGAGATCGCTTCTTCGGCCTTGGGACCTTCGTGCAGTTCATTCATAGTGGCTTCGAAGTGTACCAGCCAACGATCGAAGTGTTCTTTGCTCATGGGTTTCTGTTGGTTGAGCCGAAGGTGTACATCCGTGACATTGGTTGTGTAGCCGGCATCGCCCAGTAGGACCATTTCCCAGAACATTGCTACTCTTGGTAAGTGATGTTCCAGATCGAGGTCCACGAAGAACTGTTTGATCAGTGGATCCATCAATAGTTTGTCGTAGAACCGATCGACCAGGTTGCGGATCTCTGCCCGGGTCTTAATGTCTTCTTTGCTCACTTTGTTCCGTCTTTGTTCAGTGATAGCTGATAGACCTTCAGCACGCCATCCGCAGTGGCCGTTATAAGTTCATCGTGACCATCGCGATTGAGGTCTGCGATGGTGATCGGTAGAGATCCTTGCAACGGCATATCGTCCAGTGGATAACCACGATCATTGATCAAGTATACCTGATCAAGCGATGGGATCACAACGCCGATCAATGCTGAACTTCCTTGTGCGTAGCATAGCGTATTCGACACTAAAGACGCTCCGAACGTCTTGATGAAAATAGGCTTGCCGGTGTGCGTTACGATCAGGCTGTCCGCAACGATCCTGATCAGGTCGAAATGCCCATCGTCCGCTAAGTTGCCGAGTGAATGTTGGCCAACACCGCCGGAAGCGAGCTGCTCTGTTGTGCCATTCAATTGGCTCCGGAAGACCGCACCGGTACTGTCGCTCCAGATCATACGTGTCGTTAGAATGTCCAGACCCGGCAGTACTTTCAATACGGTTGTTGCATCCTTGAGCACCAACGTGGAACGTTCCCGTTGTTCACCACGTCGATCCAGAAGCAATACGTTGCCATCTCCATCAAAAACTACTAAAAAGTCCTTGTTCTTGATCCGAACATGCTGGACCATCTCGCGCGACGGTTTGTTCAGTTTCGATGGATCCCAACCACTCACGGGCACACCATCCATGGAGAAGTTCATGATCTTGCCATTCGTGGTAGGTAATAGAATTCGATAGTCCCGTTTGCTGTCGTAATCAAATACGGCCAATGGTGCCGTGGCCTTGCTGGTAAGTGGAACCGGGAACCCTCCAACATCCTTTCCATTACGATCGATCAAATAGATACGCTCAGCCGTATTGAAGAGCATTTGCAGTTTGCCGTTCTTGAAGCGATCCACTTGATGTACTGCGCCCATGATCTCGCCATCGATATCGCGCGACCAAAGCTGTTTGCCCGTGCTACCGACCAAGCGGATCTTGTTATCCTTGCTCTGCACCAATACCTCTCGGGTATTGTTGGTATGGTTGATCAGTATCGTCGGTTTGCGTTGGATCAATGGGCCCACGGTAGCACTCCACAATTCACGGGTACCGCTGGCTTGCATCGGTGCATGTTGCAGACCCAATGCAATATGCTTCATGCCATGCTGGCCAGGAGAAACCTGCATGGAGATCCCGCCGAATTGTACCCATAGCGAATCATAGGTGGTGAATGTTCTCAATGGATCGTTGCGCAATCCTTTACCGAGCATTTGCGCAGATCGTGCAGCATCGCACCAAATTGTTCTTCCGGCCTCTGCTCCGATCTGTTCCAACCATGCGATCGCACGTTCATCTTCGGCAAGTGTGTTCCCGTCATTCCAACCATCAATGCTTTTGCGAAGGGAATTCACATCATCACTAAGCACCACCGCATTGCCTAGGATGATCCACCAGGGTTGCTGGAACGTGTATTCAGTGCCAAGCAATTTGGAGTACGGGTCCTGTACAGGTAGCTGAATGATCTGCACTCCGCGATAGGCAAGCGTATCGCAGCCGTCATCGCATAAGCTCATCAATGCTTGCTGCGCTTGATCCGGATCGTTGGTCTGCAACACAGCCCAACGTTCGCCAGCGGTTTTCGATGTGCTCCGTGCAGAGGTTACTGTTCCATTGACCCAGCTGAAAAGCGCAGTTGTAATACTGCTTTCTTCGATCGTATTTCCCCAGCGATCGGTGAGGTAGCGTGCAGGGTCTTTCAATTGCATTACATCCATCCAGTTGACGGACGCCGGTAATACGCGTGATAGCGTGATCTTATCCGTGCCTTGCTGTTGCAACGCAGTAAGCGCTTGGTCCTGTTCTTCGGGTACGAACAGCCCGCTGAGCAATAGCGCTTCCGGCCTTGAGTTCAGATCCAACGCAGCCCAACCGACCGGTAAGTCGAATTGCTCCATGACCTCAGGCTTCCACCAGGTATTCATGAGGCTTTTCAAACGTCCGGTATGAACCAGAACGTGAGCATCCGTTCCTGCACCTAATGTGTTGATCGCACGTGTCAGAACAGAGTCCGATCGGATCGATGTCTTCTTGCCCAGTTGGAATTCCGATTCGTCCAATAGGTTGGATGATGAGGCAATGATCCACAACCCATTTGCGAAACGAACCGAGAGTGCAGGCAGTGCTGTATCCGGACGAACTTCCTGTTGTGTTCCACTTGCAAGTGCGGTCTCATCCGCATGCAGAATTCGCGCAATGGTCGCTACGGAACTCTTGTTCGTTTTTTGTGGTGCGAGAATGAACAATGAGCCGATCTGTTCTCCTCCGTCACGTTGTATGGCGATCAGAACTGGAACATCTTTCAAGCTGTTTGAGAACGCTTCATCGGCGTCCAACTGGGCTATCAGCTGTGCCAATAGTTTTCCGCTCGCTGCCACACCCGGAACCTGTTCCACCGCATTCCAAAGCTGTGAGGTATGTGTGAATTGGTCCCACGCTGACAATGCATTCGGCACTTCAATGATCACAACGGCTTGCGTAGGAACTGCACTCCAAGGATCCTTTGCACTGGTCAGGGGCCCGTTCCAGCGATAAACTGTCCAACCGGCGGCGGCAACGATCACGAGCAATATCAGTAGGGTAAGGATACGGCGCATAGCGGCAACGAAGGTATTGTGATGCTTGACCAACAGAGTTGACGACTATCGTCCTTTCGCACAACT
>JAGNUG010000153.1 GCA_017987115.1 Flavobacteriales bacterium
CAATCATGATCGTCTTGCTCAGTCCTTTACGCACCTGCAGGAGTGGCCGCAGCCTGGTTGGTCGCTACCCATGTCATGGTGATAGCGCACAACGCCTGTATGTGTGTTGCTCAGTTGCCGCACCCAACCTTCAAATAGTCCTGGTGTGGAGGACCAGAACGTAGCAACAGTGCCGAGGTCATTGTAGTTGGACATTGGCATAGTGCGCTGCCCAGAAGCAAGAGCGTTGAAGCCGTTAGCATTGTTAGCTCCAGTATTAGGTGCATCCCATGTTGTAAGCGCCTTTAGTTTACCACCTACGTTCTGGCCTACGCCGCGAACCGCACCATAGCCGTTCGGTGAGATCGAATCCAATTGTGTTACCGGCATGCCCAAAGTGAGTTCCAGTTGCGCCCATTCAGCATCGGTGGGTACGTGCCAACCGGTGGGGCATATGCCACGCGCATCATTCACTGCGCCGTAGCCATAAAGCAATCCGTGCTCTACCGGATCCGGGATCGCATTGCCGAACATGCAATAGGCGTTGCTGCCCGGCAGGCTCCAATCCGCAGCTTCGGGCATATAGGGAATGCTATCCCCATTTCGGTACTTGCGCACCCGCAGGTTCTCGGCCATCCACGTGCGCCCCCCGATAACGACCGTGTCGTAGGGATTGCCCTCGATATCCACCAAGCCTTGTTGAGGCACCGGGGTCGGTTGCGGCAGAGGTTCGTCCTCGTCCTTTTTACAGGAGGTGATGAACACCAGGGACACGGCAATTATCAGCGCTGAACGTATCATCTTATTTGACATTTGTTGGGTCAATCCATTACACAACGACAGGAGTAGCCTGCCCCGGGTGTATCGCTACTCTGCCCCGGGGCGCGACGTATCACGCCGGCCAAACCATCTCCAATTGCCCTGTACCAGTCCGAACTACCGCCGGGTGTCCAATAGTAAGCGCTATTGGAAGATGTGAAACCACCTTGTTGCGGATTACGCGACCTTGCTGGGAGTACGCTCATTCCGGAGCTATTCGTAACGCTGTCCAAAATGGCCCACAGTTGAAGGGATTTGAGCTTTCCGGCTACGTTCGCCGCAATGCCCCGAGCGCCGTAATTAGGCCAGCTGTTCATGGTCACTTCGGCAGAGTCCATGCCTAGCGCCAACTCCAGTACACCCCAGTCCGCGTCGGTACTAGGATGCCATCCGACCGGGCAGAGGCCGCGCACATCATAGTTCGCACCCCAATTGTATAGCAGGCCATAAATGCTCTTGTTGTCCATATCATTGTCCAATACCGTACAGTACGGGGTGCTATTCACCCAGAATGCATTCCCAGTATCGAACGGGATCGTATCTCCGTTATTGAAACGTGTTACTTGCAGGTTCTCGGTGAACCATGTCAGACCCCCTATAGTTAGCGTGTCGTAGCGGTTGCTGTCGATGTCGACTATGCCTTGGAGTATAGGGGTGGGCGTGGGCGTTGGGGCGGGCTCATCCTCCTTTTTACATGCGGCAAAGAGGATCATTGAGGACAGGAAGAGTGTGATGGTGCTTTTCATGAGCGATCCTGCTTTTTGCTGTATCATCAGAGGTTCTATATGCAGCGGCAGGAGATGCCGTCCGTTTTGACCCCATTGTCGTGGCGATGGATGCCTTGTTCCGAGTTCGTCAAAACTCGCATGTAGGCTTGAATGCCATTGAACGATGTACTCGTCCAGAAATGACCTTGGAGGCCGAGCCAACCATAGGACTGCGGTGGCGCCGACCATGATGACCTATGACCTGCGGGGAGGGCTGCGAAACCAACTGAGTTCGTGGCGCCGAGGTTGGGACTGGACCATAGCTGTGTCGCTTTCAGCTTTCCTCCGGAGTTGTTCGCGGCTCCGCGTTCACCCGTTTGGGAGAGTTGCGCTATTGGTACGCCAACAAAAGCTTCCAGATCCGCCCAATCTTGATCACTCGGGATCGACCATCCAGTCGGGCAAAGTCCGCGTAGGTCCACGGTAGTGTACCAGTTATACAGTTTGCCGTATGTAGCGTTGTTACTGGAAGCATCGTCATAGATGGCATATGCTCCAATGCTCAGGTTCTGCCAGTCGCCGAAGTTCAGTCCTGTGGTAATGGGATCGCCGTTCCTGTATTTGGAAACGCGCAGGTTCTCGGCCATCCACGTGCGGCCGCCGATCACCACGGTGTCGTAACCGTTGCCTTCCACATCCAACAAACCTTGTTGGGGCACTGGTGCTGGTTGGGGTTGCGGTTCTTCTTTGTCCTTTTTGCAGGAGGCCACTAGTAACAACGCCCCAGTGGCCATGAGCAATGGAACTATGCTTGTGAAGGACCTTCTCATTTGGCGAGTTGGATACTGGACTTCCCGTTGGGGGTAATGGCAGTTAGTAGATAACTACCAGCTGCAAGGGAGCCGTCCAGGTCAATGGGTAAACTATGCTGTCCGGAAGGGAACGACCTATTCTGAAAAACGGTCTTAACAAGGCGGCCTTGTAGGTCCCGGAGTTCCATTGTAATCGTTGCAGGTGCCTCCAAAACGAATTGGACCAAGCTCTCGTTCGACATGGGATTCGGATAGACTGCAAATAATGGAGCAGGCTCCACAGTTTCTTTCAAGCCAACGCCGCTAGGTCCTAGAAGGATACGAGCAACATAACTGTCATCTTCATCAGATGGACCCACTGATGTTCCGCATACCAACAATTTCTGATCCTGTTGTAATGCACATGCACTCCCACGAGTGCCCGCCCAAGGCGGAAGTTGGAAAGAGCTTGATCCGAAACCATCAACGGAGGTGTAAGTGCTGTCCAGAGCGCCATTAGAAAGCAGGTGACGAACGGCAACGTAGTTGCTCAGTTGTGGGTTGTTCACAGTGCCTACACAAATGATACGTCCATCAGGCTGAACTTGAATATCCGAGAACACGAGTTCTTCATTTCCTAAGCCTGGTACGATCACCTTACCTCCATTGCCGAAGGTGGCATCCAGTTGTCCATCGGTCGTTAATCTGGCGACGAAACCAAGCGATCGGCCATTTGATCCCTTTGTCCTTCCCGCCATGATGAATTTTCCATCGGGTTGTATGGCAAGCCCACCAACCCCCATATTCCATTCGTTGGTTTCACCTTGAAGAGTGATGCCATAGGGTGGGGCTTCTGCTCCGAAAGATCCATCGGGGTCGCCATCTGAATGGATCCGTTTCAGATTGTAGCGGGACCAGGAACAGTCGATCTCTGCGCATTGTTCCCAGAACAAGGGCACGAGTTTTCCATCGGGCTGGATCACAAGGTCCAACGCCCCTCGGATCAAGTTGGTAAATCCGACAGGTCCCCAAAGATTTACATATCCGCCACTAACAAAGGAGGTTTCACTTGTACCATCTCATTGGAACTTGGCAATTACCGCCTGGTTATTGGTAGTGCCTCCATTCACTCCAAGTACGTAGATCTTTCCATCGGGCCCCAACTTTATCTTATTGCCCCAGGAGTGCTCGGTTTGATTGGTTACCGGGCTATAAGTCCTTCTGCCTGTTTGATAGAATTGATCATCGAACGAACCATCAGGTTCCAATCGGGCCAGCCCGAAACGCCTTACACTTTCATTAGCGTCGCTGGCAGCATGTTCGCCAGCTATAAGGATCTTTCCATCCGCTTGAACGCATAGGCCATGTGCTTTGCTAAACGTGCCTGTGCCGAAATGGAAGATCTTTTTACCCACCAGGTTGAATGTCTCGTTCAAGCTGCCATCTGGTAGAAAAGAGGCTACATACGCTTGGGTGAATAGGCTATTCGTAGTGTAGCCAGCAACATAGATGATCCCGTTGCTTGTCACAATAATATCTTCCACATGATCCTCCCACACCAAGTCTGCCCATGCATATCCGGTGCCGTTGAATGACGGGTCCAGATCGCCAGGGGTCTGGGCTTTGATCGATCCAACCAGGCAAGTGCTAACGAGAGCACACGCTAGAGCCAGCTTTCTTCCAATACGTTCCTTTGACCAGTGAAATTTTCTGTTTTTCATTTTGGTAGTTGTTTGTTCCCTTGTTTGTTCCCTTGGATCCCCATCCTTGCCCATTGGGCTAAATGCCAATCCAAATGTAGAATTCCGCAGCATCCGTTTGATAGAATTTTAGTAGTATGTGGATCTCCCGCGCACAACCATTCAACAAAACAAGAACAAGACCCAGCAAACCCCAAGCACCAACGCCTATAGTGATCGCCTTCGGGCATAACTGGCAAGAACCGGTTCACAAGTGGGGGAGTGGTGGTGGAGAGCATCATCGGGTATCGGCTCTATAGTTTTGGGAAGAGGTCATCCAACGGTCCCGGATCGCAGTAATGACGTTAGGCTTGTGGGTCAATTGACTTTTCACTTCTCGGCTTTCACATAGTTGCGAATTACACCTTGGGCCATTTTCTCGTACCAATTCTTTGGCTTTCGATCGAGAATGCCTGGCTCTATCTTCAGTATGCGTTCGTAATAAGGCTTATAGTCACGGGCAGGTTTCTCGTTGAATTCGAGCATAACCACGGCCATCGGACCCTCGATCCGGTCCGGGAAGGTCTGCATCATCCAGTCACCCAACAGGAATGAACGATCGGTCATCTCTTTACGTTCGGCCGGATCGCTGCGTTGGGTCCAGGTAGCACATAATGTGAACAGGGCATCTGGCGTGTATACCGGTTCGCCAGAGCGATCCAAGGCGCTTAGGAACACGATGAACTCTTCGCTCGAGAATTCCAGGTAGGCGACTTGGAGATAGTCGTCGATGAAGTGATCGGTCGTGTCGATAAGTGTTGGTTCGCAGCGCAAGAACATTCGAGCCGAGCTGTCAGGCCCCGCTGATCCCATCCATTTTACGAACTGTGTAGGCGTTGGACAAGTAGTTACCGAATACACATAGGGAGTGTTGTGTGCGAGGACTTCCTTAGGTGCCACGTCCTGATACCACCAACCAGTTTTGGCTCCAATATCCTTGGCAGTAAGTGCTGGACCCCGGCCTGTCGCGTGGAGAATGAACTTCAGGACCGACTCGCAGAGCAGGGGATAATTTGCTGCGTCACGTATGCGACCCTTGGGCTCTTTGATCCGTTCGGTACTCAAGGCCGTGCATGCCGCACCAAGCGAGGTGAATTGATCATGCTCCAGGCCTTCCACCGTTATGTAGGTGCGTGGTGCTGCGGTGAAACGGTCCAGCAAAGAGAACTCTGCACCCGTCTGTGCTGCACAATAGATCGGGAAGTTGAAGAGGTCTGCTCGCTCGTCGGTGAAGGGACTGTTCTTCTTATCAATGAAGTCGTACATGGAGCGTGCCAGGTCATTATCCAACAGGACCAAGCTGTTCACGTCCCGGTTTCCTTGGGCCACATAACAAGGAATGTAGTTGGCCCCGTAGCTATGTCCCATAAGCACGACTCTTTCGGAAGATGTCGGAGCATAGTCTTTACGATGGCTTATAAGGAACCCGATATCGCTCAATGTGGCTTCCAGATCACCTACACCCACGTCACTGCCGCTATCGCCATCCTGAAAGGCACTTGAAACGCAGACCATGCCGTGCGATGCCAGATATTCCAGCAGCATCCACGATTCATCCATCGTTCCACCCAACCCTTGATGGTAGATCACCAAGGGATGGTCGCCCACCATCGGGATCGCATTCCGATAGCTGGATGTATGCCTGTCCCAGTAAGCGGCTTGGAGCTGGTCCTGCTGTTCCGCGAGCAAGCTGGTGTCCGCTTTCAAGTTCTTGAGGTGGAGGTACTGATCCGCACAGTACCACTTGCTGTACTTGGTGGAATACCCCTTGAGCGTATCGATGAAAGACACAATGGTATCGTTGGTGGGAAAGTCGAACAACTCACGGACGCGGATCGGTCGGTCGGTCGGGGTGGTGGAGGGATACCACACGTTCACCAAGATGGGACGGCCTACCGTTGGTTTTGCCGCGACCGTGGTGTCGGCCATGTTCAGATCATAGGTGCGGCTCGTATCGAACAACACCATGCTCTTGAACCCGACCGCATGTGGCCCGGGATCGAGTGATAGGTGCCCAGCGGATAGCTGCTGCACAGGTTCTTGGCCGCTTAGCACTGATGGACCAAGGAATAGTGCTAGCAGAAGCAGGAGGGTAGGTTCTTGGCGTATTGCGCCTACTTCTCGTTGCATTCAAATATCGTTTTAGTGGTGATGGTGAGGAGATCAAGGAGCTATCTACTTCTCGCACTATTTCTTCCAGAATGGAACCAAACGGGGACCAGGATCGGTCAGTCCTGCACGCACCGGCAAGAGAAGGCGAAACCGAGAGAACCCAAGTTTCGACCGATACCGGCGTTGCTGTTGATCAATTGCCTATAGTACTGAAAGGAACTTTGGGAGTCTTGCGTGGAAGTCCAGAAAATACCCCAAATGCCGAATAGCTCAAAACCTGCTATGTAACGTCCAGCGGGCAGTGCCTTGAACCCTACTTGGTCAGTAGCCCCGGTATTCGGGCTGTTCCATTGGGTTTGGGCCTTCAACTTGCCTCCCACCGATTGTGTGCCCCCTCGCATTCCGAGGATTCCCAACTCCGCCGTTGGCATACCCAAGAATGTTTCCAGACCAAGCCAATCCGCGTCCGTTGAGAGATGCCAGCCGGAAGGACAGAGGCCCCGGGAATCCCGGACGGCATTCACATTGTATAATCTGCCATAGAGCAAAGCATTGT
>JAGNUG010000154.1 GCA_017987115.1 Flavobacteriales bacterium
TGTTGAATGCGGTGAACAAGAACAAGCCACGATTCTGCGCACTCTTCGACCCGATAAGCGAAGGCGGCGTTACGTTCCAACTGTTGGACGATCCTATTCTGTCGAAGACCTATTGTGAGACGTGTAGGTGAAGAGGTCTAATGGCCTATGACCCAAATTTCTCTGACGGTGGCAGGTCTGATCATTTCGAACCGCCCTACTCCATTGATTGATGTACATTAGGGCTAATGATCACTACGGTGAGCGAACAATTGCTATTCTACAGTTTCTTCATACAGCGATCATCGATCCGATAGTTCTTCCTTTGCATACCTAACTTACCAGGATCCACCGAGTCATTCACCCATGCGCCGTTGTGTTATAGTGTTGCTCTGTTTGTTCCTGCTGTCAGGAATTCGCGCACAAGATCAAGAGATCCTCGACTCATTGTGGCGCGTGCACGCAGATCCAACAACATCCATATCCAACCGATTGGATGCACTGGACAACATCATCTACCACATGTCCTACGTGGATCAGGACAGTTGCATCGTTCTTTCCCAGAAAATGGTGAACGAGGCCAGAATGGCCGGGGATACATTGATGGAGGGGCAAGCATTCCGGAACTACGGCATCGCGATGTTCCGTGCAGGCAAAGGCGAAGCCGCGTTGGTGTATATGGATAGTTCGCTGCAAGCACTTTCATTGCGAGAGGATTCCGCTTATTCGCGTGGTGCGGGTGCAACGTTGAGCGCTATGGGCACGATGCACCAGTCCATGGGGAACTTACCATTGGCCATTACGCATTATCAACTGAGCATTGCCCGGCATATGCTGGCGAACAATGATCGGGGGTTGGTATACTGCTACAATAACATTGGTGCGCTGCACGAAACACAAGGTCGTCCGGACAGTGCATTGGCCTATTATGAAAAGGCAGCATTGTTGGCAGCGGATGTAGGTCTGGATGAAATGGCCGGTGTGGGGTATAGCAACATGGCTAACGTAAATGCCGAGATCGGCAGGATCGGCGAAGCGATAGATCTTGTGTACCGTTCCATGGCGATCAATGAACGCATCGGCAACAAGAGCGGGATCGCCAATTGTTTATTGCAGGTAAGTGATCTGAAGGCCCGGTTAGGAGAGAAGACCGAGTCTCTTTCACTGCTGCGAAAAGCATACGGGTTATTCAAAGAAACGGATGACCGACAAGGCGCGATCGATGCAGGTGGTTCCATAGGCGCGCTGTTAATGGAGCTGGGCAAGGTGGACAGTGCGGCGATCATGTTGGAAACAGCACTGAAATTAGAGCGCGACGGAAATTTCAAGCACCTGATGGACCATACCTTATTGGACCTCGGTACGGCATACAGAAAGCTAGATAGACGAGCAGAGGCGGAAACGGTTCTCCTGGAGGCCTTGGTCCTCGCGAAGGAAGTTGAAGATGCCACTCAGGAATCGATGGTCCTATCCGAATTGGGAATGATCGACCTGGACGCAAATAAGAACGATCGCGCCATTGAACGATGTAAAAATGGACGAGCTTTAGCCCTTCAGAGCAGGTCCCGGAATGCGAGACAGAACAATTGCGAATGCCTTTACCTTGCGTACAAGGCCCTGGGAAATGGCTCACTTGCCTTGAGCTATCATGAAGAATTCATTGGCGTGCGTGATAGCCTCACCAGTGAAAAGGCGCAACGGCAATTAACGCAACGTGATCTATTGTACACCTTCAGCAAAGAGCAATTGGCCGATAGCTTGGCTTACGCGGGTGAGCGCGAACAATTGGAAAGTGAGCGCACCATCGAAGCCTTGCGTGCTGACAAGAACAGGAATCGTGCGATGGGCATAGGTGTTGGCGCTCTGCTGCTCGTCATTGGCGGTAGCGCCTGGTTCGTTGCTGATCGCAAACGCAGACAAGAGCGTTTCGAGAAAGAATCTGCAACACTGGAAACGCAAGCATTACGTAGTCAGATGAACCCGCATTTCATTTTCAATGCATTGAACAGCATCAATGCTTTTGTGCAGCGCAACGATCAGGACAGTGCCACTAGCTACCTGAGCAAATTCGCACGTGTTATGCGGATGGTGTTGGAGAACAGTCGCCATTCGGAGGTGCCGCTCAGCGATGACCTCGAAGCACTTCGCGGATATATGGACCTGGAACGAATGCGCATGGACCAAAAATTCGATTTCACCATCACTGTGGACCCCGCCTTGGATCCGGATGATGTGATGGTACCACCGTTAGTGGTGCAACCATTCGTGGAGAATGCGATCTGGCACGGAATGGCGGGGAAGGAAGGAAAGGGTCACATTACCCTCACCGTTGCAGAATTAAATGGACAGATGCGCTGGACCATTGAGGACGATGGAGCAGGAAGGCATGCGAAAAAAGCACCGACACCGGAAGGCAAACCGATGAAGAAAACATCGTTGGGAACAGCGATCACCCGTGCCCGATTGGATCTTGTGCAGAAGCAGCACGGCGGCAAAGCCGGTTTCCATTACACGGATCTACCCCAGGGCACCCGCGTGGAAGTGGATATGCCGATGTTGAGGATGCATGGGTGAAAACCGGAAGATTTGATAGCGTGATAAGATGAAAATCTAAGAAAGCGCTTTGCCTGCCTTAGCGTTGATTTGCTTCAGACATTATAACTTTCATCTGAGCGCAATAGAATTGTGTAACTGAGAATAGAATAGTGGTTATCATTCTCCTTCGAAGACTTATATAGGTTTAGTCTTAAATTCAACAATTATTAAAAGAAAGCAGATGAAAACCATACGCATCATACTTTTGAGTCTAATCTCCGTATCCATGATCAACTCCGCATGGTCACAGAATAATGTGGTTCGAGCCTATGGTGGTTATGCGAATGATCTGTTATACTCGGTGGATACTGATCCGGCCGGTAATATCATAGTCGGCGGCATAACTGGTAGCTTTCTTGTTAATACAGAACAGTTCGCTGGTTGGCTGATGCAATTGGACGCTAATGGTGACACCCTTTGGAGTAGATCGTATTTGTCTGACGCAGAGCAAACTGAATTTCGTCATGTGATGTATACGAGCGATGGCGGAATATTAGCAACAGGATTCCGTTTTTGGCAAGGAGGAGTTGTATTAAAAACAGACGCTTTTGGAATCCCGGAATGGACTTTAGGCTCTAATGCTACACGAAACTTCAAAACCGCAGATGCCACTTTAGAGGATGGTTTTTACATCGCAGGTTCCCATAATAGTGGTAATAATTCCAACATTGACGTGTTCAAGGTGGACGATCTTGGAACGTTAATATGGGGTGTGACTTTTGACACTGGTTATGAGGACATAGTCTATGATATAACCACTACACCGGACAGTGGAGCGATAGTCGTAGGCAGCACAAGGTCGACGGGTACCTATACGGATGGGCTAGTATTTAAACTTGATAAGAACGGTGCTTTAGAATGGAATAAAGCCATTGGGAACCAGAATCCTGATCGGCTGGATCACGTGATAAATTTATCCCAAGGTGGGTACTTGACTGTTGGCAGGCTAGCAGGCCAAACAACAACAGCATATCGGCCTCTTTTGGTTGCTTTGAACAACTCTGGAGATACTACGTGGACCAACATTGTCGGCGTCGGTGGCGGATCCTCCATCATTGAAACTTCATCTGGCTTTGTTATGACCATGGATCTTGTCGGTGGTGGTCAATATTCAGATCATACGTTGGCTTTTTTAACTCCAACAGCGCAACTAGTCTCAACCCATACCTACGGATCAACGGAAAGTGAGGGTAGTTGGAATTTCAAACAATTACCCGATGGCAGATTCGTTATTGTTGGCATAACGGAAGGAGCCGGGCAGGGAGATACGGACGGCTTCATATCGATAGTCAATGGAGATGGTTCCTCTCAGTGTGAAGGTGATCCGCTTCCACTCGGTGGCTTCTTTAATACACCGACGTTAACAACCGTGGGCTCCATCACTCCTTCGATAAGCTTGATTTCAGGATCTCTGCCAACTCAAGCCCTTAAACACCCATTAATTACGGACTTCTGTAATACGACGAATATCGAACGAACAAACGACGAAGAAGCTGCTATTTTGGCACACTTTGATGCTTCATTAAATTCAGTGGTATTGACCATTCCAGCGAACATCGAACAATTCAAGTTTGTAGATATTATTGACATAATTGGACGATCGGTACATACTGCTACTATAAATGACTGTTGCACCATGGTCATTCCAGTTGCTCAACTTGCTCGAGGTACGTACATTATCCAAGTAATTGATGGCCGTAGGGATGATAGAAGATCGACCCGCGTCGTACTCAACTAATTGAATACTAGTAGTCCTCTTTTATTTTCGCTATGTATATGGCGAAGCTCCATTGATCCGACCTTTCCAATTGCTCTTAGCGCGTGAAAGAGGCCCTACCGAAACGCAGGCGCATCACATGGCACCATGCCCTTGGTACCATTGCGTGTTTGAATGGCGGATCCGGCGCGTTTTCCTTTGCAGCCAGGGCTTTTGAAGATCATCCAGCGGAGGCGGACGTAGAAGTCCAGCGCGTAGACATCGCGTTTGTTGATGAACGGCAGAATGTGGTCCGAACCAACGACCAGTCCTTGGAAGCGCAGCATGAATCCAACGGATGGATGTGCAATGTCATACTCATGTACAACGATCGGTAATGCGGCTTCGAAGTACCTTGTTTCGTAACGCGGTGTAAGGGCCAGTGAGTTGGTGCGGCGCAAGCGAAGTGATCGTTTTCCGGCAAGGTTCTGCACAGCTGCAAAAGCGACATACGTGTTCTTCGTTATGCGCTGATCATATTGTAGCGAGATCGCGGTCGGCAGACCTACTTTGAATCCTTTCGATCGTGTCCATTTCGTTGAGGTGGCCAATAGGCTGTCCACATCCGCAGTATTCTCGACCGGGATATGATCATAATCTGCAATTGCAATTGATCCACTGCTGATCCGGCCCGCCTCACCGTTCCGGAATCGGATACCACCAAGATCGATCAAGGACAGACCTATGCGGTAGCGGTAACCCATTGGCGAACATCCGATGGCTGGTTTATGCGGTCGATAACCCTCTGCTTCGGCGAGCGTTCGTTCAAATGATACGCCAAGGTCAGCGCCCCAGCCGCGGCCTGCGCTTACTTCTGGCATTGCAAAACCGTAGCTGGCAGATGCTTCGTGAATATCCAGTTGGGCCGTATCCACAACGGTGAATTCAGTCCCGTTGAATTGAAAAGCACCAGCTGCATGTCCGATGTTGTATTTCAACCCAACACCAGCACTGACCATATTGAATCCCTCCGCCTTCAGAATGTGTGCGTAATTGAGGCCGATCTCCGTCCATGCTGCTGCGCGAACGTGAATAGCCGGGATAGCATAGCGTTGACCCAACTGGGGTGCATATTGTAGGCCTTCGAACATGTAATTGGCTACTTCCGGCGTTATTCCGGCGGCGCTCACATACGCCCGTGAACGCATGCCAACACCAATGGTTCCGCGTCCTATTGCCACTGAAACTGCAGGGCCGAGGGCATTGGCAAATACAGTGGCACGGTGAGACCTATTGAACATGGTGCTGCGCTGAACCACCGCTCCATTGGTCTGCCCGGCAATTCCACTTCGCACCTCACCGATCAAGGGTGATGTACGATCAGTCCAAGCAACGAGGCTGTTCCAAGCATAGAGATCGGCACCGGCAAGTCGGATATCGATGAAAGGCCATTGACCAGCAGCGCGCGCGGGATTCAAGTAGATACCGTCACCACCGCCGTAGTTACTGTGGGCAATACCGAACCGCTCTTGGGCGAAAGACCCCAAGGTCAACAGGCAAAGACAAGATGTGAGCAACGACCGCATCAAAAGGAAGTGATACGGAATTAACGCTCAGAAGGTTGGGTGAATTGCTTTTGGCCAAGCATTAGTAGTGTTGGTCGGCACCAATTGAACTTTCGGAACAATAACCTGCCGCTAGGTCGGATCTATAATTCGGTTCCGGCTTGGATCACGAACTTGCACCACATGACACAAATCCTGATCGCTGTAGTTTCCATGTTCTTACCCACATCCATTGCCTTTTCCCAAGGCCATGACCTTATTGGGTATTGGCACAATTGGAATGACGTTGCTGCGCCCTACATCGAGTTGTCCGAGATAGATCCACGGTATTCCGTGATCGAAGTCTCTTTCGCGACACCAGCTCCTGGTACAACGTTCGATATGGAATTCGCGCCAGCAGAAACAGCCGCATCAACGTTCATTGCTGATATCGCAGCACTTCATGCGCAAGGCCGCAAGGTGTTGATCAGCATAGGTGGTGCAACCGCAACCGTTCATTTGGATAGTGATCAACAACGCGACCAGTTCGTAAGCAGTATGCTCGCCATTATCGAGACGTACGGTTTCGATGGGATCGATATTGATCTGGAGGGCGCTTCCGTGAGCATCACGGGTGGTACGATCACGAACCCAATTGATGCAAGCGCGATCCGATTGATAGACGCTGTGAACAGTATCGCAGATCAATTCGAAACAAGCAACGGCGTACCGATGATGTTGACCATGGCTCCTGAGACCGCATACGTGCAAGGCGGTCAAAGTGCCTTCGGCGGAATATGGGGCGCGTATTTACCGCTCATCGATGCGTT
>JAGNUG010000155.1 GCA_017987115.1 Flavobacteriales bacterium
GATCATATAGAGGCGAACTATGAAACGGAGACCTTGTTCAGCGACCATGACGTACGCGTCTATTTGATCAAAGGGAAACGAGATGGATCGACCTGAACTTTCGTTGGTGGTGCCCGTCATGAACGAGGCCCCGATCATCACTGAATTGGTGCAACGTTCTATCGCAGCGCTACGCGGTATTTCGGAGCAGGTGGAAATGATCCTTGTGGACGACGGCAGTTCCGATGATACGTTGGACCGGATCAAAGCCGAATGTGCGAAGGACCAACGGGTACGGTTCATTTCCTTGAGCCGCAATTTCGGTCACCAAATGGCGATCACTGCCGGACTGGATCATGCACAAGGAAACTGCGTGGTGATCATGGATGGAGACCTACAAGATCCACCCGAACTGATCCCCGAACTGTATGCAAAGTATAAGTCCGGTGCCCAAGTGGTTTACGCCAAACGTCGATCGCGGCAGGAGGAGCCTTTTTGGAAACGCTGGACAGCGAATGTCTTCTATCGAACGCTCCGTGCCATTACACAAATTGATATCCCTCTGGATACCGGGGACTTCAGGCTGATATCGCGAAAAGTGCTGCTGAGCCTTGCTAATATGCAGGAACGTGATCGGTTCCTTCGTGGTCAGATCGCGTGGTTGGGCTTTAAGCAGGACCATGTCCTTTTCGACCGGCAAGGACGAAGAGCGGGATCTCCGAAATACACGATCCGTAGGTCGTTCGGTTTGGCCCTTGCCGGCATCTTCTCCTTCTCCAACCTGCCCTTGAGGCTGGCATCTCTGTTCGGCTTCCTGGTGTCCTTTATCGCTTTTGCCATCATCCTCTACGCCCTATGGTCCATGTTGGTGCGTGGCCAGGTCGTTACCGGTTGGACCTCCTTGATCATCAGCACCATGTTCATTGGTGGCATCCAACTGCTTTGTTTGGGCGTGATCGGCGAGTACATCAACCGGATCTCGCAAGAGGTCAAGCGCCGACCGATGTACGTTGTGAATGAGGTTTCCCAAGAAGAAGGACCAAGAGTTTGACGAGCTGTGAATTGTGCCAACAAAAGTTCAATTAACAGGCCGTGCCAAGGCAATGAAGAACTGTAATTTTCCGGACGATCGGTATGGAACTCGGTCAGTACGGTAACATGAAAGACCGCATCGACCCCAAGGTCCTGGTAATGACAATTATCGCCATCGCTATGCTCGTCTCCGTTTTCCACCGATCAACCGTGGCTTCTTTTACACATGATGAGAGCTACTCCTTCATGTACTACCCACAGTTGTCCTTTCTGGATATCGTGGTCCACAAAGAATCCTTTACGAATAATCATTTGTTGAATTCCTTGGGGATGAAGTGTGCAGGGGCACTCTTTGGAACGAGCGAGTTGTCCATGAGATCCCCGAACATTCTCGCATTCATCATTTATCTGACCTATGCCTTTCTGTTTCTCCGGCGCTTGGACCCCGTGGTCGCGTGTTTGGGGTATCTCATACTGGTATCGAATCCGATCATTCTGGAAATGTTCAGCATTGCAAGGGGGTATGGAATATCGATCGGCTTTATGCTTATGGCGCTGTATCATCTCACGCGAGCGCTCCGGTCAAGGAGACCATCGCACATTGTCTTGTTCCATCTTGCAGGGATCTTAGCAGTACTCGGAAGCTTTGTCTTGTTCGGGACCTACTTGGCCATCTTCAGCACCTATGTCATCTTGCGCTGGATCGAGATCGTTCGCCATCGGACCGGGTATTCCGAACTGCGGAGGGAGGCCTTCTTCAACGGGGTAATGATATTTGTGGCCGTCGGTATTCTGGTCATACCAATAGCCAGAACACTCAGTGGGAATAAACTTGATTTCGGGGGCAAAGAAGGCTTTTTCGATAGCACGGTATTCTCCGTAGTGGCGAGCAGTATTCCAGGGATCTCCATTGCTGGAGTTCAGCTTCCTTGGATCATTGCAGCGGCCGTGGCGGTATCGCTTTTCATGTTCATCGCAAGCTACAGGAATGGATCGGTGCGGAGCGGCGCTTTCACCGAAGAACGCAGAACATTCATTGCGCTGGCGATGGTGTTGTTCTTGACATCCTTAAGTATCGTACTACAGCACTTATTATTCAATGTGGATTATCCTGTTGCGCGCTTTGCCATTTTCCTTATACCATTGGCGCTCTTGCCCTTGATATTTTATGGTACCGCACTCCGCGGTCGTCTTGTGCGCCTCACGCATAAGGTGTTCATAGCGCTTTTTGGGTTGTGCTCCATTGTGGTTCTTTGGCCACAATTCGGGCCGTACAGAAGTGTTGAGTGGCAGTATGATCTGTGTACAAAGGAAGCCGTGCAGTTGATCGTGGATGACATGGACATGGAACAACTGAGTGATGGGAGTGTGGAGCTTGGTATTACATGGCTTTTTGAGCCGACCATCAACTACTACCGTGATCATTGGGGCATAGCACAGCTAGAACGTATGCACAGAAATGGGCCTGGTCCGAATGATGCTTATAGATACCTTGTAAAACAAGATGTTGACCCAAAGGAATTGGAGGAGTTCACACTGATAAAGGAGTTTGAAGTATGTGGCACGGTCCTGTACCGAAGAAGTCCAGACAATTGAAGGGTATTGAACAGATCAAGGGTTGGGTCTCTCGGGTAGTAGATTCGGTCAGCTATGACGCTAATGGAACGGGAGGGCCAATATCCTTACCAACCATTGCCGGTAGTGGGCCTAAGGATCTGATCGGATCGTGTTCAAGGGTCATGGGTCTGCGTGCAGTGTAGTTTATATCGAGCTGTTTTGTCCGTCGCTCGGGTCAATAATTCGTAAAATACTTGACCGTACTTTGGTCGACTCAAAATGGTCTGTATTGGAATAGATACGGCTCCTCTGGTCGAACAATGGGATCACAGCACGTAAATTGGCGGGACCGCCACTTGTTGGAGTGGTTGCTCATCATGTTCGTGGCCGTTCTATCGTTCCGGGAAGCGTGGATAATCGGAGGGTCGAACACTTACGATTTCTTCTGGGGAGCTTGGGACGGTTTGGGCTATTATCAGTGGCTACCATCAGCGTTCATCACCGGGAAGTTCGATTGGATGTTCTGGTGCCATAAGATCTCCGAGAACACAGCGATCAGCGCATACTCGTTGGGGGTCGCGGTCTTGGAGCTCCCATTTTACCTGATCTCCCATTTGCTCACATGGTTTTTCGACTATCCGAATACCGGCTTCGCACCAACGAACGCGGTTTGCATGATGGCCAGTACCGCTATCTATGCTGGCGCAGGTGCTGTGTTCAGCTTCCGGCTGGCGCGACGGTACAGCACCACAACGGCGGCACTGCTAGCTGTTATCACGATCTATGGAGGCAGCAATCTGTACTTCTATGCCACCAGCCAGCCACTGATGTCGCATGTCCATTCCTATTTTCTCGTATCCCTATTCTGTTGGTGCGGGTTGCGCATCATCGATGGTCCTCGTCCTGTGCATGTTATGCTGTTTCTCTTTTCGGGTGCTATGATGGTACTCGTTCGCCAATTGAATATTGCCGTGGCCTTGTTCCCGCTTTGGCTGGCTTGGACAATGCCGGGGGGAGTGCGCGGGGCATGGAACAACTTGGTAGGCCACCGCAGTGCTTTTGTGCTGGGTTCGATCCTCGGTCTGATCCCTTGGGCCTTGCAATCGATCTATTGGCACTACCTGACCGGAGATTGGTATGCAAATCCGTATGCCCTCAACAACGAGCATTTCGAATTCGACAGGATGGTGCCGGGCCTGGTTCTATTCAGCCCGCGGAACGGCTGGTTCGTGTACAGTCCCGTCTTTCTTATCGTGATCGCCACATTGCTCGTTAAAGCGTGGCGTGGTAGGCGACCCGCCCGGGCGATCTTGCTGATCCTCGTGTTCACATTACTGTCCTACAGTGCATGGTGGTGCTGGTGGCTGGGTGGGGCTTATGGGCATCGTGGGTTTATTGACCTGTATGGCCTGTTGGCCATTCCATTCGCCTGGTTCTTCCGATTTGTAATGCAGCGTACTTGGACGTTGCGGATCCTTGCCGCAGTGTTGCTCTGGGCCGTTATACGACTGAATTTCGGGATGATCGAGCACTATGACTTCGATATCTTCTCCGTGGATGGGGATTGGCCGAAAGTCCTTGAGGTGGTTGGTAATATCGCGGCGGGAAACTGAGCCTGTTCGCAAAAGTTCGTTATATGCCAAGCCTCTCCAGGTGGTTTGGGAAATCGCTTTGGAACGGGCAAACGCGCATCGATGACGGAGAAAACCATTGGACCGGGTACTTTCGCGCTGTTCCGAAACCGTTTATTGCAAAGTCGAGAAAATCCCATCCCCATCATCTTACCCGGTCGTACCGAGGGGTGTGCAATTCAACTCCAACCGAGTGGATCGCGGTGTCCAAATCTGTTCGCAATCTTGTCAGCAAAGCCATACACTTGGCTATTGAGTGGAATGCCACATGCAACTCATCAGTAAGTATCCGGCCTTGGATAAATGGACCTCCTCAAACAAGGGAGTCGGCCTTGTTGCATTTTGCTTCTTCCTGTTCTTCTCACTTTACTCGATCAAATACCATCAAACGGGTAGATATGCCATTGGTAAACATGATCTCGGTTCGGATGCTGCCGGGTACTACATCTACTTACCGGGCGTGTTCCACTACCACATGCGGGGAACTGCGATCAGCGCGGAAGTACTTCGCGTATCGGGTCAGGGATTCAGTGTGGACGTTGAGCGGGACAAGATCCTAACGAAGTATACCTGTGGTGCTGCTCTCCTAGAGTTACCGTTCTTTTTGGTAGGGCATGCACTCGCCGGGGCTGACGAAACCGATGCGTGGGGACCTACGTTCCATAAGGCCATTGAAGTAGGTGGCATTTTCTATTTCACCCTTGGGCTGGCACTGGTCTACTTGACGTTGCACCGTTGGAGGTTAGCATCCGTCGGCTTGCTGCTGTTATGTATTGCTTGTGTTGCATTCGGAACGAATGCCTACTTCTATGCTTTCGTCGAGCCTGGATTCTCCCATGTCTATTCGTTCTTTCTTGTTGCCTTGTCATTATACCTCGCTGTGCGATCACGGGAGCATGGACTGAATGGAGTGGCACTTTGGGTGTTTGCAGTGTCGAACGCCTTGATCATATTGATCCGTCCACTGGACATTATTGCCGTTCTGGCGGTGTATGCCCTCATATTGTTCGATAGCCGCAACGTGCTTGGCTATGTTCGGTTGTGGTTGGTTCAAGCCGTCACCGCTTTGATCGTGGCGCTACCACAGATGCTCTACTGGAAGTATGCCTTTGACAAATGGATCGTCTATTCCTATGGCGATGAGGGATTCATTCATTGGGCATCACCGAAACTCGCGGAAGTGCTCGCCTCTCCTTCATACGGCGTGCTGCCTCATGCGCCGGTCTTCATTCTCCTACCTGTAGCCTTGGTCGTCATGTACAGGCAGAAGAGATCCACGGCCCTGCTCTTCACCACCGTGTTCGCACTGATCATCTATTCATGTGCGTCTTGGCATTCGTGGCATTTCGGTTGTTCCTATGGAATGCGTCCGCTGGTCCAGTACACCCCGTTCCTTGCAATTTGCCTATTGGTCGTCTTCGCATGGGCCAAGGAACATAAGCCACACATTCTGCACGGTGTGGTTTCTATTCTCCTATTGGTGTGCTTCGTCAACTTCCGGTTCATGATGTATCGTGAATATTGTTACCCAGGCGAACATTGGGACTGGAGTTATTTCGGGCGCGAGTTGGCAGAAACGTTCTTTGGGTCGATGCCCACGCACCAATACCGATAAGTGAGCAATGCTTTGCCATGCCGTAGGTAGCTGTTCCTTTCCAGTTGTTATTCTCCGATATTTGTCGACCCATCAGTCAAATGATCAGTACCCTTTCAATCATCATCCCTGCCTACAACGAGCAACGTACCATCCATTTGATCTTGGACAAGGTTCGGAACGTGACTCTGCAAGGTGGAATGAAAAAGGAGATCATCATTGTTAATGATGGGTCCACCGATGATTCTGCAGGTGCGGTGCGGAGCTACGTGGCGGCCAATCCCGATATGCCGATCCGGTTCATTGAACAACCCCAAAACATGGGCAAGGGGGCAGCGATCCATCGGGGCATCAAAGAAGCCACCGGTGAGTTCCTTTTGGTGCAGGATGCTGATCTGGAGTATGACCCGCAGGAGTACAATGACCTGCTGAAACCAGTGTTGGCCGGCGTGGCTGATGTGGTATATGGCTCGCGTTTCATGGGTGGGCATCCACATCGGATCCTCTTCTTTTGGCACAGCATCGGAAACAAGTTCCTTACCGCACTCTCCAACGCGTTCAACAATTTGAACCTGACAGATATGGAGACATGCTATAAGCTTGTGCGCAGCGATATAGCGAAGGGTCTGGACCTGAAAGAACGGCGCTTCGGTTTCGAACCGGAGGTTACGGCCAAGTTGGCGCGGGTGCCGAACATTCGGATCTATGAAGTTGGTATAAGCTACTACGGCAGGACCTACGCGGAAGGGAAGAAGATCGGCTGGAAGGATGGGTTCCGTGCGATCTGGTGCATAGTGAAATACGGGATCCGTTGAGACCAAGGTCACGTAATCAATGGTGGGTCAT
>JAGNUG010000046.1 GCA_017987115.1 Flavobacteriales bacterium
TTTGCTCTGTGATGTCATTATCAAACTACCTGGCGTGCAACATGCTATTCCTTTGAATGCGGTAACATCCTTACTTGGCGCGCCGGTTGTGGCGTGGGTATTATTCAGCGGAAAACGTTGGGCACGCAGCACATGACACACATGCTACATACCGCAGATCTTGCCGTTGGTCATGGAAAGAAAACCATACTCAAGGATATGGACCTTTCACTTGACCAAGGCGAATTGGTTGCAATGATCGGTGTGAACGGTAGCGGTAAATCGACGTTACTACGAACACTTGCTGGTCTACTAGAACCAATTTCTGGCACCATAGCCGTCAGTGATAAGGACCTATCCAATATGAATTCAATGGACAAGGCACGCAACATTAGTGTAGTGCTTACCGGACGTCCGGATATGGGTCTTTTGGATGTTCGCACGTTGATCTCGCTCGGGCGCCAACCGTGGACCGGCCACATGGGTCGACTGAACGAAGAAGACCATGTCCGTATCGATAACGCAATGCAACGGACCGGAACCAAGGACTTCGAGCACCGCGCATTGCGTTCTCTGAGCGACGGTGAATTGCAATTGGTATTGATCGCCCGAGCACTTGCACAGGACACGCCCGTGATGCTACTGGATGAGCCTACGGCCTTTCTCGATCTTGTGAACCGCGTACGCATCACTGCATTATTGAAAGAAGTGGCACATAGCACGAACAAACTCGTTCTGCTCAGCACACATGACCTTCATACAGCGATGGAAATGGCGGATCGCATATTGCTTGTAACACCACTGGGGGTTTCTCTCAACACACCTAACGGGATGATCGCCTCGGGTGTGCTGGAACAAGCATTTTCAACAAGCGGATCCAGCGGCAAACAACAGCATTTTGATCCAAAAACCTTATCTTTCCGAATGGGTACGGGATAGGCTGGAACAACTCCTTTTTAGCAATACCGCGATACGTAGCCGCAGGCTATGATAATATGCCACCATGGGGCGTAGGCACAGACTACACCCAGATCAGCACAGCCTATGCCCGGATCAGAGGCAGCTCAAACCACGAAAAAGCCCCCTCGCCTTGTGCGAGAGGGCTTTGAAGAACATTAAAACCAGTCCTACTTCTTCAGTGCATCGCGGATCTCCATGAGCAACTTCTGATCGTCAGTTGGACCAGGAGCTGGAGGTGTAGGCTCTGCTTTCTTCGCTTTGTTCATTGCTTTAACAAGCATGAACACCACGAAAGCGACCACGATGAAATTGATCAACGTGGTAATGAACGCACCGTAGGTCATAGCTACTTCAGCTACTTCCGCAGTTACTATGGCTCCGGTTGCATCTGTTACAGGTGGTGTACCTTCCTTGAGAACATATTTCAATTGATTGAAATCGATACCACTTGTGATCATGCCGATCGCAGGCATTACAATGCCATCAATAAATCCGGATACGACCTTGCCAAATGCAGCACCCATTACGAAACCGACAGCAATGTCAACAAGGTTGCCCTTCATTGCAAATTCTTTGAACTCTTTCATCATACCCATGTGAAAACGATTTTAGTTGATCTGGTTTGGAGGGTGAAGCTAATGCGAAAGCATCATTCTTCAGGGTTCGAAGAAAACGTATTCCACGATCCAACGTGTACAGCAGTAGTAGTGCTTAGCCCGACGGGTCTTACCAACAGAACTGATGGGGGCATTGATCCGCTAGGGACCTGCAATCGGATCATTTCGTAGGTCAATGGCACATCGGGCTCGCGCGCAGAAAGAACTATTGGTTTCTGGAGATCAACGGTATCATTTTCTGACACGAACGCAACAACTTCCACAGGCAAGGCATGAACGTTTCCCACCGCCAGTCTATCAACAGATCCGATGCGATCCTCGAAATAGGCCAACATCAGGTCTTTTGGATACAGTGTACTGCGGATCACCAGGCGGTTGTGCTCGAAAATTGCACGATCAATTCCGGACTGGGGAAAATAGCCGGCCACGATCCGTTCCTGCAACTTCAACTCATCTGCGTTGCGTTCAAAAAGTGCTTCCGACCAACCCGGCGTACTCAGCGTATCCAAGTACGCGATATATGCCTGATAAAACACTGGATCATCGAATATCCTATCAATGAACGTCGCACCATTCGTTGCTGACCGGTTCACTTTTTCATTGGTCAGCGCTTGAATTCTCGCAATGGGTCCAGGATCCAGATACAGCAATGGAACAGTCATCAACCTCGCCGAACTATCCGGAACGAACCTCAGATTCCACCATGCCAAAGTGCGTTGCTGCCCCAAAAGATCGCTTAGAGCGTAGAGTTTTGCAAACGCATTCACTTGGAATACCTCGGAGGTGGATCTACTCCCCTTTCTAAATGTATCCAATGATCTCACGACCAATTCCTGGGCCTTGATCGAAGAAGCATTGTGTGGGATCTCAGTGATCAATGAGGTCATGATCGGTGCCACAAGCCAATCGGATTGACGCAACGGATCCGCTGGATATTTCAACTCCGCTGTACCCTGTTGAGCAGCCAAGTACAATTCATTCCCGTACCAACCTGCGATGAAACTTTCTGCGCCCCAGGTCGCAAGTGAAACACTATCGAGGTCACCTTCCAAACAGCTCAAGCCGCTTTTGTACCACGGCGTGCTAGCTTCAACGATAGCACGTCCCAGCGATGGTAAATGCTGATCCGAAAGAACCTGTGCCATCAGCAATCCATGGAGTACTTGCCCGTTCGTGATCCTTTTGATATTGAACCGTTGCATCCCTTGGATGGTATCACCCAACACCGATCTTATTCCCAAGGCACCTGGATCCGCTTTCCCATCGTTCAATCGCGGCCCTTCCTGGAGCGATACCACAGCAGCTACCGTACTATCGCCCCATTTCATGGTTCCTACGAAATAGGCATTCATTGACTGCCCAAGCCAACCACGGACCTTGGCGGAATGTTCGAGTTCGGTCATACTATCAACCGCAGCGGAATCAAGTTCGATCAATAGTGCATGGACCGGAGGTACGCCTCCCCGGAATGCATTCAATACGGGATTCGTGATGCGCTTCAATCCGGGATCCAGAACCTCGCGTACGAAACCGGTGCGTTCCGTACGCACGCCAAGGAAGTAGACCAATCCGATCAGGACAAGCGCCAAGAACGGTGTCGCCCAACTGATCAAGCGATACAGCTTGGTTCGCCAGCCGGAAGGGATCAAATCCATGTAATGGTCATCAAGGCTAGGTTCTTTACTCCGAATACACCTTGTGCAAAACGTATGCTCGAAATGCGTTCAAGGATCACGTAGTAAAGGTATTCGCGAACCCATTACCACCAAAATGGACCAGTTGTCCTAGCGTCGTGTAAAATGGAATCGTTCTGAACGCGCGATGCCTTTTTCAGTACCTGATACGACCACGTTCCACACGGAATCACCTTGGATCACATAGGCGATACGTTGCGGAAAATCATGTTCCGGAGCCTCAAAGACCATGGAATCAATGGAGACCGCCGTTAATTTGAAATCGACGTAGTCTCCGCCATTCTGGGTAGGTATCCGCGCCGAATATTTTGCACCGGCAGTATCCCACGAAATGCTCAGGTTCTCTATGAAGACCGTGTCCGCACCTGACATAACGAAGCCGAGACCGGTAAACAATGCATCATCGGTGCGCTGCCACTGTTCATGGAAAACAGTCGTTCCATCATCCTGGATATCATTCCATTCACCCAACAGCTTCAACACTAGGCCAGAAAGCAGATGTAGGGAACTATCCTGCTGATCTACCAAAGTGTCTGACGGAACCAGATCATTACTGAGCGACTCATCCACTCCGGTATTTGACCCATTGTTACATGCGCACAAGAGAACAACAAGTGACAGTAGTGTGAAATTTTTCATCTGCTCTAGAGATCAACCTTCAAGTTTATTGATCGCGCTGCGTATAGGTTCTGGGATTGGCACTTTGGTGGCGCGTTCATAATCATACATCACTTGCACACTTATGCCTGTCGCCACAAGGTTCTTCTGTTCATCAAAGATCTCATAACCCAAGGTAAAACTCGTATTCCCCACTGCGGTGCATGCCGTATTGATCGTCAATTTCTGTGGCCATTCCACTGGGATCTTGAAATCGCAGGTAGTGCTCGCCAAGATCACACCGATACCGGTTTCATTGTGTGATCTGAAGATCCCAGTGCGCTCCAGGAAATACATTCGAACGTTCTCGAAATAACGGAAATACACAACGTTGTTCACATGTCCGAAAAGGTCCTGTTCACCCCAAGCAACCGGGATCTCGATCGACACGACACCCTTCCCTAACGCCATGCTAGGCTTGTTGTTCGCGTAACTCCTTCAACAGTTCCTTGTGCTGATCTTTCAACCGCTCAACATCCCGCTCCAACTTCTGGATCTTCTTCTCAAGATCCAACTTCATGGCTTCACCGGACTTCGACTTGAAGTTGAACATGCCCATGTTGGCTTCGATCGTTCGCTTCTCCGTTTCCAACTCTTCGATCTTGCGCTTAATGAACCGGCTCTCCCGTTCAATACGATCCTTACCATCAGGGCCGCTCTTGAGGTTATCCATATGATCCTTGAACCGGAGTTTCTGCCGTTCATCGACCTCCATTTTCAACTGACCATAATGCTTATCCAACGCGGCGCGATAGCGATCACTGAAGCCATCGTACAGTTTCGGAGAAACCCGTCCGGAGTTCATCCAACGCGCGGAGAAATCCTTCAATTTCTCAATATCCGCATTGCGTTCGCCAGAAAGCGTAAAGGCCTCGATCTCCTTAAGCAGTTTTTCCTTCTGCTTTACGTTCTCGGCTTGCTCTTCGTCGATCTTGGCATAGGCTGATTTGCGTGCGCTGAAGAATCCATCACAAGCATCGCGGAACTTGGCCCAGAGCTTGTTCTCATCACGCAGACCCGCGTTCCCGGCGGCTTTCCATTGGCTCTGAAGTGCCTTCAGTTTATCGGCGGTCTGGCGCCATTCCGTACTATCCTTCAGTGCTAGCGCTTGTTCCAATAATGCTACTTTCTTATCCTTTGCTTCCTTGAACTGCTCACGGATCTGATCGTAATGGGCCTTTTTCGCATCGAAGAACGTATTGCACGCATTGCGGAACTCCTTCCAGATCCGCTCATTATCCTTCTTGGTAGCAAAGCCGACGGCTTTCCACGCATTCTGAGCTTCCAGCACTTGGTCGGTCAGCGCTTTCCATTCCTTGCTGCCGACATCCTTGGTCTGCTCTGCAATGGCCAGAACGCGTTCCACCAAGTGCTGTTTGGCTTGCAGGTTGGCGTCATGTTCTGCACGGCGTGCCTTGTAATGTTCATGCACCTTATCATACACCACCCGCGTTGCATTCCAGAATCCATCACGAATCGCCTCCCACTCTTCACGCACGACAGGACCTACCTGGTGCCATTTATCCTGATAGTCCTTTACCTGGGTCTCCAGTTCCTTGATGTTGTCCTTTTCCCCCAAGGAGATCATGTCACTGATCAAAGCCTGCTTCAACACGGTGTTCTTGCGCAGATCATGATCCCGAAGTTCCTTATAGATCCGGATATGGTAGAAGAACTCATCCAACAAGTGCGAATAGTCAGCCTGTAGATCGCGATAGGCTTGTTGTGGAACAGGTCCGATGGTCTTCCACTTTTCCTGTAGATCGCTAAAGCGTTGGAAGGCCGTACCAATATTCTCCTCACCGGAGATCATGGCCTTCAGCTCCTCCATGACAGCGTGCTTCTCCTTCAGATTCTCTGCTTCTTCCTTGGCCTTCTTCCTTCGAATATCATTCACCCGTTGGTTGAACCCATCCATCAATTGCTTGAAGCGTTTGTCGTCCTCATCCTGAGGGGCAACCGATTCAATGTCGATCGAAACAGGTGGCTCTTTTGCGGTTTCCGCAGTGTCGTCCGTGGTTTCGGGATCATCCTGCGTATCGACGGAGGCATTCTCAAGCTCCGCAGCAATTATTGCTTCGTATGCTTCCTTCACGGTATCAACAGCCTCGGCGGCGTGTTCAACGTCGTCGTGCCCGATCAATTCTTCGAGCTTAGTGATCAGCTCTGCTTTGGTAGCCATTCTTCAAGTAATGATGGTCGGTAGAGTGTGACCATCATGCCAAATATAGACCGATGGTTGAAAAGAAGGCCCGAACGCCCGGTTGTAAAAGCAATATTCATATGACCAATGCTCGTGAAAGGAAGATCAAAGGCTTCACCTTGTCCATTTCATGAGGGTTCCATAGCTACCCTAAGAACGGGTAACCATGTTCTGTTGCAGGCACAAAAGTTTCCTTGATCGTACGCGGACTCACCCAACGAATGAGATTGAGGTAGCTACCTGCTTTATCATTCGTGCCGCTACCACGCGCTCCACCGAATGGTTGTTGACCAACAACGGCACCCGTTGGTTTATCGTTGATGTAGAAATTACCAGCAGCATGGCGTAACACTTCAATTGCTTGCAGAACAGCGCTGCGATCGTTACTGATCACCGAACCTGTCAATGCATATTCGCCGGTGGAATCCACCAATTTCAATGTATCCATCCAGCGGTTGGAACTATATACATGGATCGTAAGCACAGGCCCGAAGATCTCTTCGCACATGGTAACGCTCTTTGGGTCTTTGGTAACTGCAACAGTGGGTTCAATAAAGTAACCCTTGCTCTTATCATACTTACCTCCGGCAATGATCTGGATGTTCTTCTTGTCCTTCTTCAACGCATCGATGTATCCACTGATCTTGTCAAAGGACTTTTCGTCGATCACAGCACCGATGAAATTCTTGAAGTCGCGCGGATCGCCCATTTTCATTTCAGCGATGTCAGCGAGCAATTCCTTCTTCACTTGCGGCCAAATGGTATCCGGGATATAGGCCCGGCTTGCGGCACTGCATTTCTGTCCTTGGAATTCGAATGCACCACGAGAAAGTGCTGTTGCCACAACTCGTGGATCCGCGGATGGATGCGCCACAACGAAATCCTTTCCACCGGTCTCTCCGACAATACGAGGATAGCTGCGATAGAGCGGTAGGTTGTTGCCGATGGTTTGCCAGATCTTACGGAACACCCCCGTGCTACCCGTAAAGTGGATACCTGCAAAATCCTTGTGTTTGAAGATCACGTCACCAGCTACAGGTCCTTCCACATGGATCAGATTGATCACGCCATCCGGCAAGCCAGCAGCCATGAACACTTCCATCAGCACTTGCGCACTGTATGCTTGAGTGTCGGCACATTTCCATACCACGGTGTTGCCCATCAGCGCACAGGAGCTTGGCAAATTACCCGCGATGGCCGTAAAGTTGAATGGCGACAAAGCGAATACGAACCCTTCCAAGGCACGGTATTCCAAACGATTCCAAACGCCAGGTGAACTTACGGGTTGGTTCTGATAGATCTGGTGTGCATAGCTCACATTGAATCGGAGAAAATCGATCAATTCACAAGAGGCATCGATCTCTGCTTGGAATGCGTTCTTGCCCTGCGCAAGCATTGTCACGGCATTGATCTGTGCACGGTATGGACCGGCAAGGAGATCAGCTGCGCGCAAGAATATCGCTGCACGGTCCTCGAATGGCATGTTCTCCCACGCTTTCTTAGCTTTCAACGCTGCATCTATCGCTGCTTTCACGCTCTTTGCATCACCGAAATGTGCCATGCCCAATTTATGCGCATGCTTGTGCGGTGGGCTCATCTTGCGCACGTCCTTGGTTGTGATGGCTTTTCCGCCGATCCACATCGGGGCATCGATCGTGGTCTTGATCCGACGATCGTATTCTGCCTGCAGCGCAGCACGCTCAGGTGTTCCCGGAGCATAGCTCTTAATGGGTTCATTAACAGGAACAGGAGGTACAAATACGGCGTTGCTCATAGCTAGATCTAAAAAATAGTGCAGGTCCTATGCGGTATCAAGTTGAAAGGGTCGGCAAAGATACCCTACACATACCAAAAAGCGCGAAGACCTTTCGATCTCCGCGCCTGACATTGAAGTCTGATACGATCAATGGAATGTCACCTCGCCGGTACTTACGTCATACATACCACCAACGATATCGACCTCATTGTTGTCCTCCATGGCTTTCAGGATCGGGCTCAGGATACGGATCTGCTCCAGTGCCTTATCCACGTTCAAGTCGGCTACAGCTTGCACGAAATCACCATTTTTCGAAGTGCGATCTCCATCCATATTCACCCCCTCTACAGCAGGTTTGATCTTAGCGAGCAGGCTCGTCAGGTTTCCCATTTGCACATCATCACAAGCTCCTTTAATTGCGCCGCATTGGCTATGACCGAGCACAACGACCAATTTACTACCGGCCACTTTGCAAGCGAATTCCATACTGCCAAGAATATCGGTGTTCACGAAATTGCCCGCGATCCGCACGCTGAAAATATCGCCAAGACCTTGATCAAAGCAGAGTTCAGCACTTGTACGCGAATCGATGCAACTCAAGATCACTGCGAATGGGAATTGACCTTCGGCTGTTTCGTTCACCTGCTGAAGCAGGTTGCGATTGGCTTTGAGGTTGCTGACGAAGCGTTTGTTGCCATCCTTCAGGATCTCCAGCGCTTTGGCAGGTGTAAGATGGGTCTGTAGTTCTTTTGTTTGAGTTCTCATTATGTAGTTCTTCGTTTAGCTGATCTGTTGTTCAATCGCTTCGCGTTCTTTCTTCGACTTGATCATGTTGCGCTTGTTGTGTTGTTGTTGAGCCAAGCCGACCAATTCGATAATGGTATCATTCTCTTTGGCGCGAATGGTCTGGTCACGAATGATCTCGATCACATCGGGATCAAGTCCTATGGTCCTGGAAGCATCAATGATCACATGAGCACCATTAGGTAGATTATTGAGGGTCTGTAGGATGGCTGCTTTATTCAGAAAGCTCACATCTTCACTCAACTCGAACCGAGTGGGTACGCCTGGCTCCATTGTAGTCATGTCCAGTCTATAGGGAAGCTTGAAGTTATTGTACAGGATGAAGAAAATTCCCACGGCCATGCCGATCATAACACCCGTCAACAGATCGGTAAATACCACACCAACGATGGTTACCATGAACGGTATGAACTGATAGACACCGGCCTGCCACATCTCTTTGAAAAGTATGGGTTTGGCTAGTTTATAGCCAACCACGAACAACACTGCGGCCAAGCTTGCAAAAGGAATTGCTCGGAGTACACCTGGGATCATCAGAACACATAGCAGTATCAAAAAACCGTGCAGTATGGTAGAGAGTTTCGTACGTCCACCGCTTTGCGCGTTAGCTGAGCTGCGCACTATTACTTGTGTGACCGGCAAACCACCTATGATCCCGGATACGAAATTGCCTAAACCCTGAGCTACAAGCTCCCGATTAGTTGGAGTTACACGTTTGTATTTATCCATTTTATCCGCAGCTTCAACGCAAAGCAGCGTCTCAAGGCTAGCGACAACGGCTATGGTCAACCCAACCTTCCAAACATCGAAGGAGCCAAAGCCAGACAAGTCAGGAAATCGTAGAACCTCCGTAAGAGAACCCAATTGTATTTCTGGCAGCGCAACGAAAAAAGCACTACCAAGTTCAAGTGAAGTGCCTTTGAACAAGAAACCAAGAGCAACACCACTAAGCACAGCAAGCAACGGTCCCGGCAATACGTTCAGCTTAGAACGCTTAATGAACGGTTGTTCCCAGAAAATAAGCAAGGCTAGCGCTATGAACGCGATAATGATCGAACCGTACTCAACATAGTTCAACACATTGAATAATTCTGAAAATGTATTCTGGCTATCGGGTTGTACAAAATCGAGATCACCTTCGTAATCCTTGTTGTAGCCAAGAGCGTGCGGGATCTGTTTAAGGATAATAATGATGCCGATACCTGCCAGCATTCCTTTGATCACGGACGAAGGGAAATAGTATGCCAGCACTCCGGCTTTCAGCGAACCTAAGAGGACCTGTAACACTCCTGCAATAACTACAGCACTGAGAAACAATTCATACGTCCCAAGAGAGCCAATTGCGGTAAGTACGATCACTGTCAGACCAGCGGCAGGGCCACTTACACCCAGCGCCGAACCCGAAGCATAACCGACAACTATACCACCAACAACACCAGCGATTATACCTGAGATAGGGTCAGCGCCGCTTGCTAACGCAATACCAAGACACAAAGGAAGTGCAACTAAAAATACAACAATTGAAGCTTGAAGATCCTGCTTCCAAAAGGCAAAAAGACCTTTGTCTTTCATGACATGAATAAAATGAAACGTGAGAATTATGATGCGGAAACTGCGTGTGAAGTCCTTGAACAAGGTCACAAGCACTTGATCACCCTTCGGATGATCAAGATCAACACATCAGCACCACGGGGGCGGGTCGGGTACGTCGCCGTGTTTCGCTGTCAGAATAACGCAGGCCATGTGGGCAGCCAAGACACAACTGTTCAACAAATGAACAGCGGGCTTGGCTCCTGCCCGGCCAGGCAAGGACTTGGTCTCTTTCACTTCTTCTTCCTCTGCTCCCGGTAATGGGATCTTGCCGAACTTAGCAATGGACGCTTTGGATGACAAGGAGTTGACCATCACTGGCGTAAAGAAAAGCGCACCGGCCATAATCAAAGCCAATCCAACGAACAGCTTGCTGTATGTAAGAATTGAACTCCTTGAAGGCCTGATCATCATGAATTGGGCGCAAAGATAACATGGCTGTGCTTTTCAATTTGTCATGAGCACGTGGTTTAAGAAACTTTGACAGACGCACCCTCTTCCAAGTATTGATCGCGTGTCACGTTAAGGTCTTTGATCATCCCGTCATCCAATCCATAGACCCAGCCGTGCACAAAAATATGTCTTCCCTGTGCCCAGGCCTCACGAAGGACCAATGTTCGGCTAAGATCATAAACTTGCTCAGCCACGTTCAGTTCCACCAATCGATCAAATCTGGTTTTCTCATCCTCGATCGCTGAAAGTTCGGTGTTATGGATACGCGCCACATCGCGGATATGGCGTACCCAATTGGCTGCCAGACCACCGAATTCCGGCCCCATCGCTGCCTTCACGCCACCACATCCGTAATGGCCACACACTATGACATGATCGATCCCCAACGCATTTATTCCATAATCCAACACGCTCATCAGATTCATATCCGTATGCACAACCATGTTGGCAATGTTGCGATGGATGAACATATCGCCAGGAACAGTTCCCGTTATCTGGTTCGGCGGCACGCGGCTATCGCTACAACCTATCCATAGGAAAAAGGGCTTCTGATGTTTGGCAAGTTCAGTGAACAGCTCGGGGTTGGTCTTCCGCATTTGTTCGCTCCATGCCTTGTTATTGGCAAGCAGCTGGTGATGGAGTTCGTCGTTCATTCGGGTTCTGTAGTTCGTTCATCAAAATCATTCAAGTTGAACGATCATCCATTCAATTGAATAAGCTATCGTCAAGAATTCCGTTGGATCCTGGCATCGTCAATGAAGGCTTGTAATTAAACTACATGAAAGCCGAATGGAACAATGCGAAGTCGGTCATCCTCAACTCCTCATTGACTCTATTATGGCACCCTCCATTTTATCCAACATCGCGTTCAATTCATCAGTTGTCCAAGTAACTCTGATGTTGAAGCTGATCAAGCGGCACATGATGGCATCGCTTTTCGGGAATTTGATGGTCTTAAGATCTTGCGGTAAGCCCAACTCATGCGCTACCATGCGGTACGGCGCAGCCAAGTTCTTAACGTGATCCCATTGCTTGATGTAATGGAACATATTGTCATACCAATACCCTACTCCAATGCCTTTATCGCCTAGCAATTTCACACATGCACGGGCTTGGTTCTCGTTCGGCATGAGCAAGTGGAAGAACGTTGCACTATCTCCTGATCCATCGGTATGCCTGCGGAATTGTAATCCTTTGATCTTCCCAAGACGATCCTGGATCAGTGCTTTGTGCTTGCGTTGCTGTTCCAAGATGTAGGGTAGCTTTCTGGTCTGGGCCAGGCCGATCGCCGCATTGATCTCGCCGATCCGGAAGTTGGTCCCCAATATCGGGTGCTGTTCCATTCCGCGGTTGTTGCCAATGTGATCGTGGCCATGATCTGCGAATTGCTGTGCGGTATCCCAAAGCTCATGATCATCGGTAATGACGATCCCGCCTTCGCCACAGGTATTGATCTTGAAGAAATCGTAGCTGAAGCTGCCCATCAGCCCGAATGTTCCGAGCATTTTACCCTTGTAGCTCGCACCAAGTGCTTGTGCGCTATCCTCGATCAGTTGGATGTTCTTCTCCTTGCAAATAGCGATGATGCCATCGAGATCGGCAGCAGCACCGCACATGTGAACCAGCAAAATGGCTTTCGTCTTCGGGCTCAACACTGCACGGATGCCCTCAGCGCTCATGCACAACGTATCATCGATCTCAGCAAAGACCGGTAATGCTCCTGCCAGCAGAACAGCTTCGATCGTAGCGATGTACGTGAAGGGCGGTACGATCACTTCATCACCGTATCCAACTCCGCATGCCGCTAACATCGTATTCACTGCGGTGCTTCCACTACTCACTGCCAAAGCGTGGGCGGCTCCAGTGAATTGCGCGACCTCCTTTTCAAAGTCCTTTGCTTTCCAATGGCCTTCGCGTTGCGCGTCATGATTGAACCGGAAAAGCACTCCCGTATTCAGGACGTCCATCACTTCCTTCTTTTCTTCTTCACCGAATAATTCTGTACCGGGCATGAGATTTCAGATTAGCGCACAAAAATAGACCGACACCCTCTATTTAAAGGATGTCGGTCAAATCTTGTAAAGTTGAGATCACTCAAGGATCAAACGCTCGCGCGCAATGCCCTGCTCCGTGCGCCATTCAAGAATGTGCATACCCTGTATTCCTTCGAATGAAAGTAGCACTGTTCCGCTGGCAGAACTTTCAGTGCCTTGACGAACAACGCGACCGCTAGCGTCAAGTAGTGACCAACTTGCCTGGCCCTGGTAAGAATTACCAAGATCCACATAAACGTCGCCAGTGCTTGGGTTGGGCCAAATATGCATGTGTAGCGAGTAACTCTCCGAAACGGAAATTGGTCCAGTGCATGCGACCACACTCACATCATCAATATACCATCCCGCCTTATTCACGACAGCCGTGGCAAAAAGATGGAACGAGATCGTAACGGATGATTGGCCAACGTAAGGTGTAAGATCCAACGTGCTGGCAGACCAGACATCCTGTAACGGCTGTGTATCATTGAATAAAACCTCGGTTCCATTTACCTTAACGAAAAGGTAGTCGAACCCGGTAAAGAGCTCGAACCAGTTCCAATAATCGATCCGCGCTGAAGTGAATGTCGGGTCACTGAGGTCAACCGTGAGGGACAGCACGCTCGTATCACCAGCGTTAGCATAGCAATCCAACAGAACAGTGCCCCATCCTTTTGTGCCGCTATGTGCACCAATTGGATCCGTATACGAAGTCTCGCAACCAGTACCTAGTAGGATGGTAGGAATGTCACCGTATTCCCAGTCGCCAAAACCTCCGGAGATCAAGCCACCATCAGTGTTTTCGAAATCGGCGGTGAATACCACGACGGAATCCGGACATTGTGCGGGGCAGATGTAAGTGAACAGGATCGCAGTAAAAGCTGCACTAACGTGTAAGAATTTTTTCATGGTGGGTGGATTTTGTTTACCCGAATGTAATGGAATTGGCCGGTATCGATCTTGGGAACATTATGGACCTGATCAGCCATCCTTATGAGAATGACCAATGCATCGACCCTTCGCGTAGTGCACAATAAAGATCGATCCGTTCCATAATACCATCTCACTACCTTTGTTGAACAATGAAAAAGCGACCAACCGGCGGTGTTGTCTATAGCACCAACCGCGGCATGAACATTCAGCAGCACACCGATCGGGAACCGGCAACGCTTCCACCGCAGCAACAAGATCTTCGCATTCATTTGGATCGAATGAAGGGCAATAAAGAAGTAACACGGATCGTCGGTTTTATTGGTAAGGTCAGTGACCTTGAAGATCTTGGGCGTGCGTTGAAGAGCAAATGTGGTGTTGGTGGAAATACGAAGGACGGGGTGATCCTATTGCAAGGTGATCACCGGGATAAGGTATTGCTCCTACTCGGTGAGAAAGGATTCAAGGCGAAAAAGGCAGGAGGCTGATCCGTATTATGGCCAAGACGAAAAAAACGGCAGTCAAAAAGGTCAATTCAAAAACGTACACGTTCACGGCTCCGATGGAACGCCTGACCGGGGACAATACGTGGTATTTCATTGAATTCCCATACGATGTGGTGAAGGAATTCGGTACGAAAGGTCGCGTGCGTATGAAATGTGTGATCAACGGGATCGCAGCTGACCGAGCTTTGATGCCGACCAAGAGTGGTTACCACATGATCATTCTTGGTGGTGATATCCGGCGCGCAGCTAAATTGAAAAAGCAGGGTGACCTGGTACACATTGAACTATGGGCTGACCCTGAACCGGATAAGGTAACGATACCGGAAGCCTTGGCCGAAACGTTGGATTTCATGCCGGAATTCAAAGCTGGCTGGGACAAGCTTACACCAGGTATACAACGCAGTATGTGCTATTGGGTGGCCAGTGCGAAGACCGAACCTACTCAAGCCAAACGGATAGCCGAACTATTGCGTCGCTTTGAAACCGGGCATGTAAACTTCGGCGGTAGAACGAAAAAGATCTAGTTCGTTCCAGCATAAAACTCGATCGGGTGCCTTTGACCGATCCTTGACCACGTCGCTAAGACTCAAAGATCAGTGTATCGGCTTTAGCACCTAGGCTAAGGAGCATTATTTCCAGATCGTGAACGAACGTCTTGGGACCACAGATATAGAAGTGTTGATCAAAATCCTGGACCAAAGCGATCAGTGTATCCCTGTCGATGCGCCGATCCCGGAACCCGATAACACGCTCACGCGTGAACAACTTGTAATATCGGCTACCCAGTAATTTCGTCAACTCCTCATCCATGATCACATCCAACCCCGTTCTGTTGGAATAGACCAATGAGATACCCTTCATTTTTTTCTTCTTGTTCAGATCCCGAAAGATGGAAAGGAAAGGTGTGATGCCCGTCCCAGCTGCGAAAAAAACACCAGGTCCATTATACGTTATGGTCCCGAACACGTCTCCCAACAGCAGCTTATCGCCTTTGTGAAGGATCCCCATTTGCTCCGTCACCCCTTTGCGACCGTCGTAGATCTTTATGATCAGTTCGATCGTGCGTGACGTGGTCAATGAGGTAAATGTGAAAGGCCTCCATTCATCGCGCCAACCGTCGCGATCAATAGCAACCATTACCCCTTGACCCGGTTTGAACTTCAACCCTTTCGGGCGCGTGAGCACGAACCGTTTGACATCCGGTGTAATGAATGATGTACTCTTGACCTCCGCAATCAATGGCTCCATACTTGGCTAAAATAGTGCCTTCAATGGTCAGCACGAAAACAGCAACAATGGTTAACAGGGGTCGGATCGATCAATAACCGGCCAACCGCTCCACAGTTTCCCAGAACCTGTTCTTTGGCAAGAACCCTTTCTCCAATGGTATGGCAAAGGGCACCGGCGTATCCCAACTCGCTACGCGCATTATAGGTGCGTCGAGATGATCGAAACAATGTTCATTGATCAACGCGCTGAGTTCGCCACCGAAACCGCCGGTCATCGTATCCTCATGAAGTACAATGACCTTACCGGTCTTCTTCACACTGGCTATGATCGTATCAACATCCAAGGGAACCAACGTGCGTAGATCCACGATCTCCATATCGATCGGGCCTCCATCCTCTATAGGTCGATCAGCAAGAATAGCAGCCAACTCTGTCGCCCAATGCACGCCCATGCCATAGGTAATAACGCTCAATGAAACCGGGCTATCATGCCGTGTGGCCTGTGCTTCGCGAACGACCCGCGCTTTTCCGAACGGTATGCTGTATGGTTCGGTAGGAACTGGTCCTGAAACGGAGCGATACATGGCTTTGTGCTCGAAGAACATTACCGGGTTCGGATCATCGAACGCGGTCATAAGCAATCCTTTCGCATCGAAGGGATTGCTCGGATAAACGATCTTAAGACCCGGTGTTTTCACGAACCACATTTCATTGCTTTGGCTGTGGAATGGACCAGCCCCAACGCCAGCGCCGGTGGGCATTCGGATCACAACATCGGCGTTCTGTCCCCAGCGGTAATGGCTCTTGGCGAGCACATTGCAGATCTGTGTCATGCCTTCGCTGACGAAATCCGCAAATTGCATTTCCATCATGGCTTTCATGCCCTTTACACTAAGGCCATAGGCTGCACCCACAATAGCGCTTTCGCAGAGCGGTGTATTGCGCACACGTTCTTTTCCGAAGCGCTCAACGAACCCATCGGTGATCTTGAATGCGCCGCCATATTCCGCAATATCCTGACCCATCAATACCAGCTCCGGATGTCTTTCCATGCTTTGACCAAGCGCCTCCTGGATGGCGTCGATCAATCTTTTTTCCGGCGCGTTGGTTGACCCGGCGGCTTCAATCACTGGTAATATAGGCCTACTAGCGTGGGTGTTCGCAGATGCATACACATCACCTGATTCAACCTCCTCAACCGGTGTAGGTTCAGGTTCTTCAAAGGCATGTCGAATATCTTCTTCAATACCCGCTTTGATCTCATGCCGGATCTGATCGCGGTTCTCCGCAGTGAGTATGCCCTCTTTCAAGAGCCATGCCTCGTAATTGTGAACAGGATCTTTTTTACCCCAGACCTCGAACAATTCCTGCGGAACATATTTGGTTCCGCTGGCTTCCTCATGTCCACGCATCCGAAAGGTGATGCATTCAACAAGGATCGGACGTGGATTCTCACGAACACTATCAGCCAAGCGCGCAAGATCGTTGTAGACCTCAAGAATATTGTTGCCTGCTATCTGCACCGCTTCGATCCCGTAGCCGATCGCCTTATCCGTGAAGTGCTTCATGCGGAATTGCTCCCGGCTCGGAGTACTCAGACCATACCCGTTGTTCTCAATGATGAACAGTACTGGAAGATCCCAAACAGCGGCAACATTGATGCTTTCATGAAAATCACCTTCACTTGTTGCGCCATCGCCGGTAAAAACGAACGTGCATCTGTTCTCCTTCCTGAGTTTGTGCGCAAGTGCGATACCATCTGCAATACCCAATTGCGGACCGAGGTGGCTGATCATGCCAACGATCTTGTGCTCTTGGTTACCGAAGTGGAAACTGCGTTCCCTGCCTTTCGTATACCCCGTTGCTTTTCCTTGCCATTGGGCGAAGAGCTTTCGGAACGGCATGCCACGCGTAGTGAACACACCAAGATTACGGTGCATCGGCAGTATGTATTCATCCTCATTGGCCGCAAGCGCAACACCAACACTTATTGCTTCTTGTCCAATTCCACTGAACCATTTGCTGATCTTGCCTTGCCGCAGCAGGCTCAACATTTTCTCTTCGATAACACGTGGTCGTACCAGCTGAACGTACATGTTCAGCAGCGTGGCATCATCGTGTGCTCCGCGATCATAATGGAGTTGGCGGTCTTCGGTTGTAAGCGTGGTCATACAAGAGGAATTGAAATATCGTAGCCTGGAAAGGCTTCTATCGGGTGCCAAAGGTATTGCGGCCCGGGTACGGCAGAACATGGTCGCTACCTTCAATACCCGTAACGTTGTCAACAAGACCTACTTTGGCGCTTCGATCGCGAAATGGAGTCCGATAACGGAATAACCAACCTTACGAATTCAAGCGGAATGCGTGTGGTGAAGTACGCGTCCTTCACATTGGCCGTGATATTAGTGATAACCACACTTGCTAGCCGTATCAGCTTGGTGGACACGCACTTGCTCAACATCATGGGCGAGGAACAGAATGTGGTCTATGGCATTATCAAATTGATGCAAGGCGGCCCGTTGTACACCGATCCAGCCGCTCTGCCCATGGATATCATCCAATATGCACCGAACTATTACTTCCTGGTCGGTGGTATTGGGGAGCTGCTCGGCATTGACCCGTCGGAGCCACAGAACATTTACATATTGAGTCGAACGGTTGGTCTTTTGCTCAATCTGCTATTCGTAGTGATCGGTTACTGCATTGCTCGCCAATTGGGTGCAACTCGGTGGGTCGGCATACTATGGAGTGCGGTTCTATTCAGTTTCCTGCCAGTACAGATCTACAGCCGGACGGATGCGTTGAACTTGGTCTTCTTTGCTTCGGCGATGCTCTTTTTGTTGCGATCCATAGTGCGCGGTTCCGAAGGAAATATGCAGCTCTTTCTCGCCACGATCTTCGGATGCCTGGCCATGCTGAGCAAACAAACCGGAGTGCTTCCATTGATCATCATTGGATCGTGGTTGCTGATCACCAAACAATGGAGAATACTCTTCTACCAGGTCAGTACAGGTGCAGTGGTACTTGGCATAGCTGTCGGATGCATGTTCATGCACTATGGAACGGATGTGGTGATCGATAACCTGTTCACTTCCGTGAGAAATGGTATCGACCTGATCCTGGTCCGATCACTTTTGAATTTGCGCTACTTGGGCATGTTCCTGCTTCAAGCCATAGCCTTAGTACTTGCATTCCGCTGGTGGCGTGGAACCGAGCAAACAAAACGAGGTTGGGCATTGGCATTCACGTTCAGCCTGGTATTCGGATATGTTACTAGCCTGAAATATGGCAGTTCTGTTGCGTACTACATGGAAGGGATGGTATTGGCTACGGCCGCCATGGCATCGATCATGAGCCAGAATTCTGCGTTGAAAGCCCGTTATCTGCAATGGGCGGGAATAGGACTGGTGATCCTCTTCATCCAACCGCGGCAGGTGGCTTGGGGCATAACCGTATTGCTAGGCAGGAACACGGTAGAGAACGAGCGGGTCGAATACGAAGAAGCCAAGGCCATGGCGAAAGAATTCGCGGAAGATCCTGCACTACGAGAGGGATACATTCTTTTCCCGTACCACGACCACATGGAGAATTTCATTGTCGGCCGAAGTGTGCTCACCCAAAAGGACATCTATCAATTGCCTACCTCGATCGCCAATTATGACCTGAGTGCATACCGCAACGCGCTGAACGATGGCAGGATCCGGTACATTCTGAAACGGGACCTTTCGATACCACTTTGCGTTGTTGGTGATGATCATCCGCCGTTGCGATTGATCGGCGTTAAGCACGGCTATCACATTTATGTGAACACGGCGTGGCAAGGTGCGCCTTCAGCACCTTAGCTTTTCGCAACTCCGATCACGGAGGTCCCTTTCCATTTCCGTGGAAGCACAAGGAACTCCACGTAGAAGAAGAAGCCGAGCACAAAATGGAATACTTCCGCTAACCAATTCCTGGGCACATTGAAACCAACCTCGCGTTCACCTTTCGACTTCAATAACAGCCGCGCTGCAGGGTATAAGCCATGGAAGACGTAGCTCACATACGAACTGCGGGTATCGCTTGTGCGTAAATGATCGGTCAGCATGTCAAGATCATAGCGTCGGAAGTGGTTGTTGAATCGATCGAAATTGCTGAATAGCTCCTGTCTGGCAGGTACGGTTGCTAAAACGCAGTTCGCATTCGGGAGCTTCTTCCGAACCATGGCCAAGAATGCCACAGGATCCTCTATGTGCTCGATCACATCCAGGAGCAAGATCGTTCTTATTGTCGCGCAGACCGAAGGGTCCATGTCGAGCACATCGGCTCCGGTATCCACGAATGAAGCAATGCTCGGGAGCGCTTTCACGGGCGCTAATTCGATACCGATAATGTCGAAGCCATCATTCCGTAGGTACTCCACGACTACGCCTTTTCCGCAACCGATCTCCAACATCGGGCCTACCGCATTCACTTTTCGGAGGGTGTGCGCAATGACCTTATTCCGGCAACGGCTCCAATAATGCCGTTCCACACCGAGCGGGTATAGTTTATCGAACTGTTCTTCGGAGAACGCTGTATCCTTTGGATCACTCACCGGTCGTGCGTTCAATGATGTAACGGGGGCGTTGCTTTACCTCTTGGTAGATCTTACCGATATACTCGCCAATGATACCCAGGCTGGTTATGATCATCGCAGAAAAGATGGTAATGATCAAGAGTGTTGAAGCCCACCCTTGAATGGCTTGCCCAGCGAACAAGCCCCAGATCACCCATACGGCAACGCCGAACCCCATGAACATCATCGCGATACCGAGGTAGAAAACCAATTTGAGCGGTGTGGTCGTGAATGATGTGATCCCTTGCCACGCCAAGCTCATCAATTTCCGATAGCTGTATTTGGATTCACCGGCATGGCGCTCTTTCCGCACATATTCCACCTCCGCAGAGGGGTACCCGATCAACGGGAACAAGCCGCGCAGATAAATATTAGCTTCATTGAAACGCTCAAGATCAGCGATCACCTTTGAATCCGCTGACCTGAAATCCGCATGCCCTTTAATGGCCCGGTCATTCATTCTACGGATCATGCTGTAATAGAACCGTGCCGCGAGCTGCTTTCCGAAAGCATCAACATGCCGATCCAAACGAACACCATACACTACACGTTTTCCTTCGTGGTGCAACTTCACCATTTTAGAGATCACCGAAACATCATCCTGTAGGTCCGCGTCCATGGAAATAAGAATATCCGCATGCGTGCGTTCGGTAAAAAGTCCAGCGATCACTGCGTTCTGGTGTCCGAAATTGGCACTCAACTTCAACCCTTTGATCCGTGCATTACGCTTTGAAAGCACTTCGATCTCTTCCCACGTGCTATCACGGCTGCCATCGTCCACGCAACACACGTAGCTATCTGCTGTGGCATACCCATCCGCAGCAAGGCTTGTCAATTCATTCAGGAGAACCTCCGTTGTGTGCTGTAGAACGCCCGCTTCGTTGTAACACGGCACGACCATGCAAACGCGCAGCGCTTTGGTAGGAACAGTATGGTGTTTATCAGTCTCGGGCATTACAGCGGTCCACATCCTGAATCGGGGGTGAAAAATACACCGTTGATACAGAACCATGATAGAACCGCGTCCAACAGGGGAATACCATCATCGGAAAAACAGAACTGTTAAGCTCTGATGGGCTGAACCACAGTGAGGTCAATGTCGTCACAAGGATGCGAACTTTCCATATTCAATGATATTCGCGGAACGGTTTGTTCACACCCATCTTACAGTTGATCATCATTCGTAACCAACAATACTTCATCATTCGTTGATGGACAAGAGTATCTTCATGTCAAAAAGAATTCCTTTTTAAATGCAAGACGGCCCGTTCTGCCCAGCAGGAGTTCCGGGCAGACGGGCCGGTAATTGTTTGCTCACTTAGATCAATCGATGATCATTGGAAAGGAAACTTCGATATCCGTATCGCCATCCGCATTGGTGATGTCGCCACCGGAAACTCCTGCCGCTGATTTGTCAGGACCGTGTCGTAACGTTACGATCACTGTTCCATTGCTAGCGGCCCCGAGGGTCCACATGCTATTCAAACCAATGGGGTCACCATTGGCATCACTGTCGGTGTAAACGGTTATTACGTTTGCCCCTGTTACTTGGAAGAAGAATTGGTGTTCATCGCCTTCATCCTCGATCTCCACCGAAATATCCTCAACGGGACTCTCGCTTTCATTCAATACCATGATCTCCACAGCATAGATACTATCGGCAGAGAGCGTGTCTGCTGTGATCACCGGGACCATTCCACCGTCTCCATCCAGATCTCGGAATTCGAAGTGCTTGTGCTCTGCACCACCTGAGGAATGAAAATGCAATTGCAAAGTGGTGATCAACTCTTCCTCATTCGGCGGTAGTGTTGGAGCGATCGGGTCATCCTTATCCGGTCTGCATCCAGTACTGGTAAGCGCGCAGAGCAGCACAATTGCCATGAAATTCAGTTCTGTTCTCATTGTATGAAATTCGTTTTGTAATACGCCAGCCGATCGCGAACTCTAAAACAAGAGCAACGCAAATTCCGACCAGGTCATTAATGGGTTTTCGTACGCGAGCAGACGCACACCTAAGCGTAGCCCGAACTGCATTTACGCAGCGAGGTCGTACAAGGATCCTCTGAACTCAAGCTTGTTCAGGAGGACCGCGATCATCCGTGTTCGGTTCAAACCCGTAGCACGCATTGAACACTGGTGGTGCAGTGTGTTGTATGACAACTTTAGCGGGTAGGGTGCAACTAAGAACCGCACCATCTATCGCAACAAGAATCCCTAGATCACAAACTTCACAATAAGAGTCATACGTCGCTGAACCATCATCCAAATGTTCAGTGCCATCCTCGTGTGCCCAAGCATGCCATACCTCCTGTGGCGCTATGGCAATGACCAGAATGGCCAGAAGGAACAATGCAACATGATGACGAATAGCTCGCATAGGACAAGGAGACAAATTTACAAAAAACTACTACAGGATCCGGCACGGACGACGAACTGATGTGGCAAAGCGAGAATAATGATCACCGCTACTTCGGACGTAAAATCTCATTGGGCTCTTACTATCTCATTAATGATGGAAAATGATCCGAACTGAAAATAGAGATTGCCGGAGGAGACCCAAATGATCAGTGAATATCGTGGTATTGAAAGAATATGATGCTCAGAGCGCAGCTGAATTAACAGCAGCGGGTCCATGGCACCATCAATAAGTTTTGATCTACGAAACGAACAAGGAGATGATTCCCTGAACTATTCCGCAACTTCGCGGCATGTTGCGTGGCCCTCTTACCATTCTATTGCTTCGTTTTGGAGCGGTCGCGATCGTATATTCCGTTCTGAGGATAGTGTTCTGGGCGTTGAACAGTGCGGCATTTCCGGACCCCTCATTCTCAGCGTTCTTGGGAGGTATCCGCTTCGATCTTAGTGCGATCGCTTGGCTGCACCTACCGTGGTTCCTGCTATTCTTGATCAACCCTTATCCGAACAAACTATTCGGTCGCATACAATTCCGGGTGTTCATGGCGATCAATGCCATTACGTTGTTCTTCCAATGTGTTGATCTGGAATTCTACAAATTCAGTTTAAAGCGCAGCACGGCCGACTTCCTGGACATGATGTTCAGTGGCGGAGACACGGCCAGTCTTGCGCCTACATTCCTGAGGGATTTCTGGTACATCGCATTGATCTACGTCGGATGCCTTGCTTTCTTAGCGTGGATCTATAAGCGCATAGGACGAGCCGAACAACCTGCGAAGAGGTCAATACCGTATCGGGTAGGATGGCGCGTCCTAGCACTGGTAATGGTTGCATTAGCATCACGCGGAGGGCTGCAATTGATGCCCTTGCAAGTACTTGATGGTGCGAAATACGGTGGGGCGAGTTATTTGCCCTTGGTATTGAACACGCCGTTCACCATGATGACCAGCTTGGGCAAGCCGAGGCTTGAACAACGCGTGTACATGGACCATGCCGAAGCTGATGCGTTATGGCCCGTGATGCATCGTTACAACGACCTTCAGAATGCATCATTCGATAGCACAATGGATGTGCAGGACCCCAATATTGTCGTGATCATTCTGGAAAGTTTCTCATCGGTGTATAGTGGTAAACTAGGCGGCGGCGAAGGCTATATGCCGTTCTTGGATTCGTTGATGGGACAAAGTCTGAACATGACCAACGCCTATGCGAACGGTCGCCGCAGTGTAGATGGGATACCGGCCGTGCTGGCCAGCATGCCAGAGTGGATGGATGAATCCTTCCTGACATCGCCCTATGCGAGTTTGCCATTCACATCCATTGCGAATGTTCTTGGCAAGGAGGGCTATTCTTCCAGTTTCTATCACGGAGGGAGGAATGGCACCATGGGTTTTGATGGATTCGTTGGATCCGCAGGCTTTGATCGGTATGTGGGATTGAATGAATACACCGGACCCGCAACTGACCATGATGGGCATTGGGGCATACGTGACCTTCCGTATTTGCAGTACTACGTGGCCGAACTCTCGAAGGAAAAGGAACCTTTTGTCAGTAGCGTGTTCACGTTAAGCTCGCATCATCCGTATGAACTTCTGCCCGAAGATGCCGAACGTTTCAACGTTGGCACGTTGGACATTCACCCTACCCTTCGCTACACCGACAATGCTTTGGAACAATTCTTTGAAAGTGCTGCCAAAATGCCGTGGTTCGCGAATACGTTGTTCGTGATCACTGCGGACCATACTGCGGACATTGAGCGAACAGGATTCCACAGCGATAAAGCGATCGACCATTGGGTACCGCTCTTGTATTACATGCCCAATAAGATCGCGCCAGCTGCTCAACCTGGGATCACGCAACATATCGATATCCTTCCAACAATTCTGGATCTGATCGGTTGCTCGGATCCCTTCTTCAGCTTCGGTCATAGCGCACTGCGCAATGAGACACGGCCATATGCGATCATGTCCAGCAACGGCGTGTATAGTGTGGTGAGTGAGCATGCCCAAGTAAAATTCGATGGCGACCACGTGATCGAAACGAGAACCTTGGATAGCTCATTGACAGTGGATCCCATCCAAGCTGCGGAAATGGAATTGTATCTGAAGGCCGCGATCCAACAGTACAATGGTCACT
>JAGNUG010000156.1 GCA_017987115.1 Flavobacteriales bacterium
GCACTGATACGGTCCGTCGCTACCAGGATCGTGTAGCCATCGTTCAGGTGATAGACATCGCGGACCTTCCCGTGGTAAACGCTTTCCAACTTGGCAAGCTTAAGATCGGAACGCATTAATGCTCCGGTCAAGGTCGTGTTCATTTTTTGTCCGTTTTATTGATCTCTTCAAGCTTGGAAAAAGCACGCAGAACGCGGATCACCAGTTCATGACGGATCACATCCTTTTCATCCAGTTCCACCACATTGATGCCATCCACTCCGGTCAGCATGCGTACGACAGGGAGCAATCCGCTCGGCTGGCGATCGGGTAGATCCACCTGGGTCATGTCACCCGTGATCACGAATTTGGCGTTCCGTCCCATGCGGGTCAGGAACATCTTCAACTGCGGCAAAGTGGCATTCTGTGCTTCGTCCAGTATCACAAATGCATGATCCAACGTACGCCCACGCATGAAGGCCAATGGCGCGATCTGGATCACCCCTTCATCCAAATATTCCGACAGACGGGCTGCGGGGATCATATCCTTGAGCGCATCGTACAACGGTTGTAAGTAGGGATCCAGTTTTTCCTTGAGATCACCTGGCAAGAAACCGAGGTTCTCCCCTGCTTCCACTGCTGGCCGTGTAAGAATGATGCGACGCACTTGGCGTTCTTTCAGCGCACGGACAGCAAGTGCAACGGCGGTGTAGGTCTTTCCGGTACCAGCAGGGCCTATGGCAAAAACCATGTCCCCTTCTTCCACCGCCTTCACCAATTTCTGTTGGTTCGGTGTCCGGGCTTTTACGCGCAGTCCGGCATTGCCGAATACCAGAACATCCGGTTCATCGCCTCCGTTGGCGCCTTTCTCACCTGCGCCCATGATGTCATCCAGCACTTTTCGCGGCAGCTCATTGTAGTGAGCCACATGCTCTACAAGCTCCTTGAACCGTTCCTCGAACAGTGCAATGTCGCCCTCTGCCCCAGTGACTTTTATGGTATCACCTCTGGCAATAATGTTGAGTTTCGAAAAAATGCCTTTAATGATGCGCAGGTTGCTATCATTGGCTCCAAGCACCGAAACCGGATCGATGCCTTGTATGGTAATAAGCTTCTCGTTCAATTGCGTGAGTTTGTGTCGGAACGTTTACCGGAACGATGGCTGAAAAGCTACGATCTTTTTGCGAAGATCAAAATCATTCGGCGAACTTTCTTTCAGTTCTTTTTTACCTTCTCAGTGTGGATTAGTCTTTTGCGAACTCCGTTTCCGAGGTTCCTATCCCATTATGTTTGATGGCCCTAAAGGTAATCCTAGCGCTCAGGTTTTCCCATGGCCATAATTACACTTACCACGGACATGGGTCTAAAAGACCACTATGTCGCATCCATCAAAGGTTCCATTCTGAGCCAATGTCCGGATGCAATGATCGTGGATGTGAGCCATTTGATCAAACCCTTCAATAATTCCCAAGCCGCATTCGTACTTCGGCAGGCCTATCCGGATTTCCCGCGTGGTACTATACACATTATCGGTGTGAACCCGGAGGCCGATGGCCAGACGCTACATCTCGTAGTGCGCCACGACGGGCATTATTTCATTGGTGCGGACAATGGCATCTTCGCGCTCCTGTTCGATAGCAAGCCACATGAGGCGTTCGAGCTGACCATGAAATTGGATCAGGATCACGTAGCCTTCCCGACCAAAAGCGTCTTCGTAAAAGCCGCTTGCCATTTGGCGCGTGGCGGTACACCCGATGTAATTGGAAGAAAAGTCACCCAGATAAAGGACCTGATCGGTTTCCAACCAGCTACTGACGCGCAGAGCATTCGCGCAAAAGTGGTCTACATCGACTCGTATGGTAATCTGGTCACCAATGTGCGGAAGCAGTTATTCGATGAGGTCGGCAAAGGGCGATCTTTCAAGATCGGATTCGGAAGGACGGTCTATGACATAGCGAAGATCGACACCACCTACGCCGATGTTCCAGCAGGCGATCGCGTTGCGTTCTTTGGTGCGGGTGGGCTGTTGGAGATCGCCGTGAACAAAGGTGTGGAAGGCAGCGGTGGCGGAGCTTCCCGGCTGTTCGGTGTAAAAGAGTCGGACGCCGTGCGCATTGATTTTGGAGATTGGGTGAGATGATCATTCGTATCGTAAAAATGACCTTTGCTCAGGAACACATCGGAACGTTCCAGGAGCTTTTCGAGGGTTGGAAACCGAAGATCCGCAATTTTCCTGGGTGTTCCCACTTGGAGTTGTTGCACGACAAGGATGACCCTCGGATCTTTTTTACCTACAGTCACTGGAGTGCCCCATCAGATCTGGAAGCGTATCGTGTATCCGATGTTTTCGCATCCGTCTGGCCCGTTGTCAAAGGACTTTTTGAGGAAAAGGCGGAGGCTTGGACAGTGGATCGGGAGCATCATGCGCCGTAATTCAGTCCAGTGAGCACTTGCTTTTGGTTCACAACGGGCATGGCATGATTTCTGAGTTAAGCGCGTTTCAACGATCTTAGCCCCATGTTCAGACCATTATCACTGGCAATTCTTGTTCTTCCATTTACGCTTTCAGCCCAAACATCCGCTGACGAGTATCTAAGGAAAGCAACTGACGCGTACGCAGCTGAGACCTATGAGATCGCTCAGGCCTATGCCGACAGTGCGATCTCGCTGAACGGCGCACTCCCCGGCGCTCATAAATTACGTGGGGATATAAAGCAACGACAGAAGAACTTGCACGGTGCGTTACTGGATTATGTCGTCGCAGAAAAACTGGACGATACCGATGCTCGACTTTTCGTGAGCCGCAGTGCGATCCACATCACAGAAGGCCGTTTGAAGGACGCGATCAGTGATATTAACCGTGCGCTGAAACTGAACCCTGATGATGGAGACGCGTATTACAACGAGGCATGTGCAAACTATCTAGGATTGGATAATAGTGCCGCTTTGCGATCCTTGGATCGTGCATTGGATCTGAACCCAACCAGTGCCGACGCACTATTTCTCCGAGGCGTAGTAAAGGGTGAACTGTACAAGGAAGAAGACGGATTTGCGGATATTGAAGCTGCGCTGAAGATCAAACCCAACATTGTTGGTGGCGACATGAGTGCGGCAATTCTATTGTTCGAGATGGAACGCTTTGATGAGGCCATAGAGCGTTTGACCAAAGTGATCGCGACCGACTCCCTGAACCTGGCCGAAGCACATTATTATCGAGCCGAGTGCTATTATGGTCTGGAGAATAAGGAAATGGCCTGTGCCGATTGGAGGGTATGCGGCGAAATGGGTGATGCACAAGCGCAATACATTGTGCGCAATTATTGCAACTCCGAAGAGACGAAGATCCCGAAGAAGCCAAAGAAGGAGCGTAAATCGGTCATTGAATTCTGACCTTGGTTTGAATTACAGCAGTGCTATTCTGGCCACAGCCCCTTTCTTTCCGCAGAACGGAATGGGTCATCCAAGCAACGGCATTCGTTCTCGTTTTCGGCACGCTTATCTTGCGGCCCGTTCGGTATGAGGGCATTGATATTGAAAGAGCTCCGAGGGTTCCTTGGTTCACTCATTGGGCAGATCGTCGTGGTGGTCTTCCTGCTGCTTACGGGCTTGTTCCTCTGGGTATTCCCGAACAACATACTCGATTCCGGATACGCTGATCTGGCTCCCCTCTTCTTCATCGCACCATGGGTGTTCCTATTTCTTGTTCCTGCTATTACCATGCGCAGTTTCAGTGAGGAGAAAAGGAACGGAACCATCGAATTCCTGCTTACAAAACCACTGTCGGAAATGCACGTGGTGCTTGCCAAATACGGTGCTGCTGTGCTCTTGGTGTTATTCGCTCTATTGCCGACCCTCATCTACGTGTGGGTGGTAGATCATTTGGCTTTGGCGCACATTTTCCCAAGTGATGCCGTCGCAAGTTCAATTGCCCTGCGTACCTGGTCCGTTGCCGGAATTATGTTGGCTTTTATGATCTGGTCCGTATTCAGAAAAAGATCGCGCAGCACACCTAAATGGACCACAGCAGAACTGATACAAGCCATATTCATTCGTGTTGTTATCGCCGGAGCCGTTGCGTTGGTTGTTCATACGCTACTCTCATTCAGTGGGATCGATCAAGGAGCGACCTGGGGGTCCTACATCGGTCTATTCCTGCTAGCGGCATGTTTCGCGGCCATTGGAGTATTCGCATCGTCGCTTACGGATAGCCAGATCGTTGCTTTTCTCATTGCGGTATTCATCTCGTTCTTTCTTTACTTAGGCTTTGACCTGATCGCAAGCTTCCAAACATTCGGTGCGCTTGAGGGCATCATTCGCTCCATTGGAATTCAGTCGCATTATGAAAGCATGAGCCGCGGCGTTATTGATCTTCGTGATGTGCTCTATTACCTAGGTGTCATTACCGTCTTCGTGCTGTTGACACGTACGGTCCTGCAAAGTCGAAAATGGTGATGGCGAAAGGCGCGACATCATCTCCTCGGAACCGGAGCAGCCGTTCAGGTGACCTTTTGGAACTGGCCATCGGCGTAGGTATTGTGTGCGTGGTCCTGTTCATAGGCTCCTTCCTGCGCGTGCGGGCCGACCTTACGAATGAGCAGCGCTATACGCTGACTCCTGCGACCATTGAGATGGTTGAGGAATTGCCGGATATCGTTTATGTAAAAGTCTATCTGACCGGTGGGTTGCCAGCCGACTTGCAACGGTTATCGCAAGCCACGCAAGATCTCTTGGATGAAATGCGGGCCTATCAACCTGACAAGATCCAATACAGCTTCATTGACCCCAATGCCAGCCCGGACGAGAAGACGAGGAAGGAGATCTACGACCAATTGCAAGGACAAGGCCTTACTTACAGCAGCATTCGCCTTCAGGAAGCTGGTGCATATTCAGAGCGGATCATATTCCCTGGTGCACTGGTAACCTATCGCGATAAGACCGTACCGGTACAATTGCTCAAGACCCAATTGCGCGCTCCGGATGCGGAGATCGTGAACCGTTCATTGAACAACCTCGAGTATGAAATGGCCAGTGCTTTCAGACAGGCCATAACGCTGAAGAAACCGCGCATCGCTTTCCTTGAAGGACAAGGTGAACTCTCAGGTATGCAGATCGCGGACATGACCAACCTGCTTAAGGAACAATACGATGTGAGTACGGTCAGAATTGACGAGAAGTTGGATGCGCTCAGCCTAAGGGCTGAAGGAATGAATTATCGCGTGAACAATTATGACGCGCTGATCATCGCTAAGCCGGATAGCACATTCGCCGGACGTGATCGATACGTCATTGATCAATTCATCATGAACGGAGGCAAGGTCCTTTGGTTGATCGATGCTATGAATGCGAACCTGGATAGTTTGCGCACGAATCAGGTCTCCATGGCGCGGCCATATGACCTTGACATCGACGATCAGTTATTCGCGTACGGTGTTCGCCTGAACAAGGATCTGTTGCTGGATCGGAATTGCGCACCGATCGAGATCTATACCCAACCGTACGGTAACCAGCGGAAATTGGAGCGCTTCCCATGGTACTTTGAGCCTGTCATCATTCCAACAAGTGGGCACCCTATCGTATCGAACCTTGACCCGATCCATTTACGCTTCGTTGGCAGCTTGGATACCATCGCGACGGACAACGTGAAGAAAACGATCCTGCTCTCGACGTCGGCGTATACCCGGATGTTGAGGAATCCGGTCCGCGTGAGCCTTGGCGTGGTTGAGGCGGATATGGGTTTCGACCGTACGACCACACCCTATTTGCCTGTGGCCGTTCTGTTGGAAGGAAATTTCACATCTGCATTCGTTGATCTTTTGCCGAAGGAATTCACGGATGACACAACGGTCGGATACCGCGAACAAGGAGCACGGACGGCACAGATCGTCATCTCTGATGGCAACGTTATCGAGAATCGGATCGATCCGGCCAAAGGGATGTTCTACATGCTCGGCTTCGATCGTTATGCCAATTCAAAGATCTACGGGAATCGCGAACTTCTGATCAACTGCATGAACTACCTGTTGGATGACAAGGCGTTGATCAGCATTCGTTCCAGAGCGATCGCCTTAAGGCAGTTGGACCCGCAACGCCTAGCCACCGAACGTTCCTTCTGGCAGATCGTCGCAGTGGTGACCCCTATTCTGATCAGCATTTTAGCAGGTATCGCCTATCACTTGTATCGTCGTCGTAGATCAACTTTCAACGCATGAACAAAAAAGCCATTCTGATCTTGACGCTTGCCGTACTCGGTGGGTTGGCATGGTGGTTGAACACGCGTTCTTCAGCGACGACATTGGATGTACCGTTGAGCGATTTCGCCATAGTGGATACGGCCGGTGTTACGCGCATCTACATCGTGGATCAACACAACAAAAGCATTGATCTGCGCCGCACCGAAAAGGGCTGGACATTGAATAATGACCTCATTCCACAACAACTACGCGTCGACCTGCTATTGCGCACGTTCAAACGCATTGAGGTGCGCAGCCCTGTGGCC
>JAGNUG010000047.1 GCA_017987115.1 Flavobacteriales bacterium
GTATTCCACAATTTGAAAGCCGTTCTGAAATCGAAGAACCTGAGCACCAATGTTGGTGATGAAGGTGGCTTTGCTCCTGATCTTGCGAGCAATGAGGACGCCCTGAAGTTGGTTATGCAGGCTATTGAGAAGGCCGGCTACAAACCCGGCGAGGACATTTTATTGGCATTGGATTGCGCCAGCACCGAATTCTATGACTCGAAAAAGGAGCGTTACACATTGGAGAGTACTGGCGACAGTCTCACGAGCAAGGAAATGGTGGCTATGTGGGCCGATTGGGCCAAGCGTTACCCGATCGTCAGCATTGAAGATGGAATGTCCGAAGACGATTGGGACGGTTGGAAATTGCTCACGGAGACGATCGGTGATAAAGTGCAACTTGTAGGTGATGATCTTTTTGTGACCAATACGGAGCGCCTCGCTGAAGGTATCAACAAAGGCATCGCGAATAGCATTTTGGTTAAGGTGAACCAGATCGGAACGCTTACCGAAACCATTCAAGCAGTGGAAATGGCGCACCGCGCTGGATATACCAGTGTTATGAGCCATCGCAGTGGAGAAACCGAGGATAGCACCATCGCTGATCTGGCCGTCGCCTTGAATTGCGGCATGATCAAGACGGGTAGCGCTAGCCGCAGTGACCGTATCGCCAAATACAACCAATTGCTCCGCATTGAAGAGCAGTTAGGTCCCGCTGGTGCATACCCTGGCAAGAGTCTGCGGTACGCTCATTGAACATTTCTGTTGCTTTTTTCCGTGGCGTATCTATGCGACGCATGCAGAACGCACATTCCATTGGACTGGATGAACGGCGATGGGCATCCTATGCGGTTCTTGCGCTGATCCTACTAAGTATTCTTGATCGGATCGACCTATTGGTCCGCTTTGCGTTCACGCACATCGGTATCGATGATGCGCTTATGCAGCAGATCGCTTTGGATTATTCACAAGGAATATTCCGCGAACCCTATATGTACGGGCAGAATTACAATCCGATGCTCGAAGCACTGCTGGCGGTTCCGATGCTTTGGGCCGGAATTTCACCACAATTCGCGTTGCCGATAGTTACATCGTTTCTCGCGTTGATCCCGTTCTGGACCTTCGCATGGTGGTGTTTGCGGCAGGGTCATGTGATCGGTGCGATCGCTTTTTCGGCCATGCCGATATTGCTGCCGGTGGAGTGGGGTATGCTTACTTCCATGCCTCGTGGATTCGTACACGGCATTGGTCTACTTGCGTTGTTGCCGATCATTCATTTCATAAAGACTATTTGGGTAAGGTCTTCCCTGACCGCATTGGTGGCAAGTGCCGTTGTTGTGTGCAACCCGAATGCATTGTTGGTCATTGTTCCGATGTTCTCGTGGCTTATTTTGAAACAGTGGAGATCGGAAGGCTTCTGGTTGGGAAACTTGCTTGGGGTTCTGCCTTCCGCAGGTTTTGTTCTTTGGGCAAAAGCGTTTCATACCAAGGCCAAGATCGCGCCGTTGCATTTCATGGATGGCGATTCGGTCCAGTATAGCTTCAATAGAACATGGAGCGGACTACAGGATCTGGACAGGCATTGGCAACACTTGGTGCCGTTCATACAAGCAGCTGGGTTACTAATGATCTCACTCTTGTTGATCGCAGCCGTAGTGGCGTTTAAGCGTAATTATCGGGAACAAGGTTGGGCAATTGTTGCCGTCATGTTATTCATTCCATTCGCGTTAGGTATTCTTAAAGTGCACGAAGGAATGACCACGATCTTTTTTTCGTTGTCGAGAATGTTCTTGGGAATTCCGATCCTGGTTGCGGGGTGTATTGCAATGATCGGCAGTACTTATTCGATCGATCGGCGGACTTTGACCGGCGTGTTCATGGTCATTGTCATTTGGCTTCCGATGAAATGGAACGAAGTGAATGAAGTAGTGGTGAGGGAGTTGGAAAATCAGGACGAGGGGTATGTCCGTGAGGAGCCGACTGAAGTGGTTCGGTCCTATTGTCGTACGGTTTCTGATGTCGCAACACACAATGGAGCACAGTTGATCGTTCCGATTCGATGGCCCGATCTTCGGGTTGATCATCGTACGCATTATGTCGCGCATTTTGTGTGTTACGCATGCCCACAAATGGAGTCGGAGCTTCCGCCCGTATTCATGGCTGGTTACGATAGACGTACGTGGGTAGTCGAGGCCTATGGTGCAGCCAAGTGCGAGAAGGTCCTGTTCGTAGGTGGAGATCCCGAGGCGTGGCGGATCGCTATGATCCGAGATTCTTTTATTAAGGATGTATCAACCAAGGAGTTGATCATGCACATGGTAGAGAATAGCTCGGTCTCCATATTGGATCTGATGTCGACCACACATGTTGATGGTAAAGAGTGAAGGTTGATCACGAACGAGCCGTTCAGTGTTAGGTACGATCCATGACAAGAATAAAGCCTACTTACTCTATGATCACCAACGGTCCAACGTTGGTTTGCGTTCCTTTGGATGCGAAACGCAACATATAGGTTCCTGCACTAATACCTTCCAGCGGAAAGACCAGCACGTTCCCTGAAATTGCTACTTGCCTGATCAAAGCTCCCCGTTGATCGAGCAGTTCGATCACGCCGTTCGGTGAATTCATATCGGTCCTTACCAAGACCCCGTTCGTTGCAGGATTCGGGAAGATCGACCATACCGCTTCACGAGCATTTTCGCTCACACTAACGGAACTCTTTCGCCAAGCCAATGTGTATTCGCCGGCTTGTAGGTCATTGATGTCGATCCGGCCGGTTTTATTCGTTGCACTTCCGATCGTGTTCAGCGTTTGCTCCGGGTGAAGGGTCCAAGCGACGTGTGCGCTAGGTCGGTAGAGCACCACCAAGCTGTCCTCAGTGAACGCCACACCATTGTAGTCGTTCATCAGTCCAATATCCAGTGCACCTGAAATGATATCTCGCCCGTCGTAATTGATCCGTCCAGTGAGTTCAGCTCCTGCAGGTAGTTGTACCGTGATGCGCCAATAGCGGTCCGGCGATACCACATAAGCAAAAGTTTCATCGACTTCAGGATCTGCGGCAACCCAATACTCCTGTACAACGATCGGTGTCGGAGTGGGCATCGTGACGACCGTAACGCGTAGGTCACTGTTTACGCTGTTCAGTATCCCTGGACTCTCCATTGTGTCCGTATCCAATGTGATCGCTAGACTGATCAGTTCATCGGCATTCAGAACAACTGCTACCGGTTCGAAAGGAGGTAATACGGTTGCCGAGGAATTCGAACCGCTGAAAAGCTGCTGTGGAGAATCCCAGCCGGCACCATTCGCATCGTAACACGTTACAGTGATCGGTACATTGTTGTATGGAGAAGATGGTCCTCGCTGTTTCTGTTCAACGAATACATTGGTCGGCCAAACGCCACCCAAAACTTGTTCAACGTTGAATGAATCAACCTCGAATGCTGCCCAACCGGGTTGATCGATCCAGTCAGTAAAGAAATCGGTCATGTCAATTCCGGTTTCCTGTGTGAGATGGTCCCGGAGCATTGATGTGTTCACCGGTTGAAATGCATAGGTCTCAAGGAAGCTGGTGAGTGCTTGAATGAAAAGCGCGTCACCCAAATAACCACGGAGCGCATGTGCAACATCCGCACCTTTGTTATACACATGCTCACCATAGGTCCATTGCTGCGGAATATTCGAAAGGGTCAACCAGTCCTCGTCCAGTATATGTGCACGGTGCACCATGGTGCGGTGGTTCCGTTTCACGGTGGTCATATAACGTTCCCGTCCATAGACATCTTCAAGGAACAAGTAGCTCAAGTACTCGGCGAATCCTTCATTGATGTACATCTCTTCTGCGCGATCGCAGGTCACCAGATCACCGAACCAATGATGCGCAAGTTCATGGGCCATGATATCCTCGTACTGCAATGAACCATCCGCTATGGAGCTTGGGTAGTGGATACTCGTAGCATGTTCCATTGCTCCTTGTGGCGTCATTACATATCCGACCTTGTTCCAGCGGTAAGGTCCGAACCAGTCCTCGAAATGTGAGAATGCATCCGGGAGGTGCAGGAATGAATTCTTCATGGCCGTAGTATCCTGTGCTCGAGCAACAAGTTCAACGGGGATCGAAGTGCCTGTTGTACTCATGAATTGGTCCCGCACCGCAACATAGTTGGATGCAGCGACACTTGCCAAATAACTCGGCATGGTTTCAGCGATGCTCCAATGTCGGAGAACGGTATCTCCTCCCAACTGCATTTCTGATATCAATTCACCATTGCACCAGGAACTGTTAATGCCATTGGTCTTTATCAGGAAGTCATAGGAATTCCTTTCCGTGAAGTTATCCACGCATGGGAACCAAGCGCGTCCATAGGAATGAGGAACGCTTGTGAACGCTACTCCAAGGTTGTACATGATCGTGCCGGTGTAGAATCCACCGAAGCCACTCGCATCCACTGTTGGGTCACCTTGGTAATGAACCGTTAGAATCACTGTATCGTTTGTATTGAAACTGCCACCAAGGTCTATGTCCAGTATTTCGCCTGACTGTGTGAAAGCCAAAGTGCCATTGATGTTAGTTACGGAATCCACCGTTAGCGTCAATAGGTCCAGTGGCAGGTTGGAAGTGCCATCGGCGCGCGGAACTGCAGTAATGGTGCAATGTCCGGCAATGGTGTTTGCCATCGTAAGGTCAAGGGCGATCACTTGGTGTATGATATCCATCGGCCACAAAGCTGGTGGTCCACCGGCTTTGGCTTGGAATAAGCCAGACCCTTGTTTTGTGGCCTTGCAATCATGCTGGGCCTCAACTGCCAACGCTAGAAGGAGTGTAGCGAATGTCAATAGGATCGAGATCGATCTGCGGAGGATCCTTTTATCATGCATTTGTCAAATGTAGTCAGGGTTGGTATTTGCGTCACAGGCTTCCTATCTTTGGAGTGCAAGGTTGGGATCCTATTTCAATTATTTAAGGAAGAAATGAAGCCAAGTACAGAGCTGTTCGATCTGATCCGGTCACTGACGAAGTCGGAAAAGCGATTCTTTAAGTTGCATTCATCGTTACAAAGCGGCGACAAGAACTATTTGCGCATTTTCGATTCCATCGATAAGCAGAAGGCGTATGATGAAGAAGCTTTGAAGAAACAGTTCGCAAAGGAGACCTTCATTAAACATTTGCCTTCGGAAAAGAACCATTTGTACAAGCTGATCCTAAAAGCACTTCGGGCTTACCATTCGGAAAGCTCTGTAAGTGGCGTGCTGAAACAGGAGATCAAGAACATTGAGATCCTTTATCAGAAAGCGTTGTATACCGAATGCAATAAGTTGCTTCATCGTGCGAAACGCATCGCGCGTGAGAATGAACGATTCTATTATTGGTTCGAGCTATTGAGTTGGGAGAAGATGTTGTTGGAGGAAGCGTATGAGAGTGGTGAATTCACCAAGGATCTGGATGCGCTGATCGAAGAAGAACGTGAAGTGATTGAGAAACTCCGGAATCTAGCGGCTTATCATATCTTGTATTCAAAGATCAATTACGTATTCCACAGTGGAGGTTATGTGCGCACGGAAGAAGAACGTGCCATGGTAGAGGAGATCAGCGAGCACCAGTTGATCAAAGGAAAGAACACGGCATTGAGCCATCGGGCAGCAACGATCTGTTATTACACGCAAGGTTTCTGTTATTGGGCGAAACGTGATTGGAAGACCAGTCTGGAAAAATTCCTTCGCGTTAAAGAAATACTGGACCGCAGCAAATTGATCAAGAACGACCTACCTAAGCGGTACATCAGAACATTGCATTATATCATTAATGCACAGATCGAACTTAAGGACCTGAAAAGCGCGAGGGAGAGCATCAAATTGATGCGTTCACTTTCAGGGACTCAAGGCTTCACAGGCCAGAATCTGGAGACACAGATATTCGTTGCGAGCTATTTGGGAGAGTTGCGCTTATTGGATCGCTCCGCGGATTACGGAAAGGCCATGGAACTGGTGGACCCGATCCTGAAGGGGATGGAAGAAATGGCCGCTGGCATTCACAAGGAAAGCGAGATCGAATTTTATTTCACGCTAGCGATCGTTCACTTCGGTGCCAATGAAATGAACAAGGCGTTGTTCTGGTTGAACAAGGTGCTGAACGATAATGAACCAACATTGCGACAGGACATATTCACGTATGCCAGGTTATTCAACTTGGTAGTGCATTTCGAGCTTGGTAATTATGACCTGCTGGAATATATCGTCCGCAGTACATCACGTTTCATGAACAAGCGGCATGATGCCAATGATGTTGAAGTGCTATTGATCGATCACATCAAGAAAATGGCCCGGTCCACGGATCCTGCTGTTAAGCAAGAGCACTTTGCCCTAATGCATAAAGAGTTCAAGGTGATCTTCAAGGATCCGTTGGAAAGCATGGTCCTGAAATACTTTGATGTGATGTCATGGGTCGAGAGCCGGATGGAAGGCATCACCTTCGCAGAGGTCGTGAAGCGGAACAATAAGGCGTAGAAATTCGAATTCGGGTAGTACTATCCTAAGGTGCTGCTTTGGATAGTTGTTCCGTTGGGAGCTTCCGAAATGAATAGATCCCATCTTGCCCATCCCGGTTACTGCTCAAGAAGCCGTTGGATCCGTCATTCCTGAATTGAAGCGAAAAGTCGTCATAGGTCGAATTGATCGGTGCATTCATGTTCACTGGTAGTGACCAATCATCGTTCTTGTGGGTCGATGAAAAAATATCAAGACCACCGAGTCCACCATGCCCGTTGGATGAGAAGTACAATGTATCACCATGGACAGTGGGGAACATCTCATTCTCCGCAGTATTTATCATAGGGCCTAGGTTCTCAGGAGGGCTCCAGGCGTTAAGCATCCACTTGCACATGTATACATCCGTTCCACCGAATCCGCCGGGCATGTCGCTGATCATGTACAACGTTCTGCCGTCGGCGCTTAGAGCAGCCTGCCCAATACTTCGTCCATCGCTATTGAAGGCGAATTGTTCAATCTTCCCCCACGAACCGTTGCGTTGTTTTTCGGCACGGAATAACTGCACATGGCTCACGTTCTGCTCGTCTTTCACAATGCGGTGTTTTTCATAATCACTTCGTGAGAAGTACATCGTGCGACCATCGGAACTGAACGTTGCAGGTCCTTCGTGGTAGATCCCGTTCAGGGTTCCGAACAGCAGTTCAACGTTCTCCACGTCACCTTGTGCATTCGGTACTCCGTAGTACAGATCGAGGAACGAATGACCATTGAACGGGTTCGTTCTTTTTGCCTGAGCAGATCCACTTGCTCCGGCGAAGACAACGCCTTTACCGTATGGAACGGCACCAAAAGCTTCGGATAATTCCGGAATTCGAACAGGTTGAATTTCATACAAGGATGTTGCAGGCGTGTAGGATTCCTGAGCGTTGCACGCATCGAGCAAGCGCTTTGCAATTACATTTCCTGAGTCGGACCCAAGTATATTCTTGAACTGGATCCCAGCATTGGCAACGTCACCAAGTTGTTGCAGGGCCATACCGTAAAGCAATCCATCGGTGGTGCACAGCGGAGCCTCTTTTTGTGCTACACCGTAAAGTTCCACGACGCGATGCAGGTCATTCAATTTTGAATGGGCTATTGCAGCACGTAGGGCGATCGATCGGTCGAATTTTTTCTGGAGCAACTGGTCGTATTTCGCAGCAGCCGTTTCATACGCCATGCGATCGAATGCCGCATCAGCATGAGCAAGGCGCGAATTGGAACATGCGGAAAGCAAGCTCACACTGACAACAATTCCAATGACCTTCGATCCTGTACCCATTAGAAATAGCGTGGAGATTTCATCGTGATCGGTTCAAGGCCCAGATCGAAGCCGATCATGATCTCATGCGATCCGGTTGTGTAATTGCGCAACCGCGATGCTGCCATATCATAGGCATATCCGATCCGCAATTGCTGGGAGATCACATATTCCACCATACCGATGAATGCTGCCCCAGTGCGGTAACCCACACCAAACCACAAGCGTTCGCGAAAGAGTAGATTGCAATTAAGATCTGCTTGAACAGCGGCGTTAGGAGCAAACTTGACCAACACATTCGGTTTGATATCCAATGATTCCGAAAGCGGATAGACCTTACCGGCCTGCAAATAATAGTGGCTGGAATAGTACCTGTGTTGAATACTATCGTTCACTGAGTTGATAGCCTTGTCCGCGGCGAACAGGGTAGGGGCTGAAAGACCCAGGTAGGCATCCGTACTGTACCAGTACAAGCCAAAGCCGAATTTCGCTACGGGCACATTAGTGAAGTTCCTATCAAGGACTTGATCGTTGGTGTCCCAATAACGCAGATCACTGAGTTGCGCAGAGTAGATGGAAACACCTGCACGTAGGCCGAACGCCAATTTACTTCGTGATCCGATCCGCATGTGGTACGCGAAATTCCCGGAGATGTCCAGGTCTTTGGTGATTCCGATGCGATCATGGACAATAGTAAATCCTGCGCCGACCTTTTGTTTCATCAGTGGTGCGTCAAAGGCTACCATGCTGGTGGTAGGTGCGCCTTCCACTTGTGCCCATTGAGAACGATGCAATAGCGATGAAGTAGCGTAGGAATGCGAACCAGCACTGCCAGGATTCAAGAACAAGCCATTGAACATGTACTGACTTGCCGATACCTGCTGCTGCGCAACAACGGATACCGAATGAAGAACGATTCCTAATAGGAGTATGGATAGGGAAATACGGATCATTCCATTAGCGGCGCAATTCCACAAAGCCTTGCCAGGTTTTTTCACCGCCGTTCACTGCAAGGCGCACGAAATAGGTTCCATCGGGTAAGGGTTGTCCTTGTAGGTTCTCGCCCACCCAGTTGTTGGAGTAATTGTAGGTGTCAAAGACAACATTACCCCATCTGTTCACAACGGTGAATGTGTTACGCGGATATGCTTCGAGACCATGAATTATGAACGTGTCGTTAGCGCCGTCACTATTCGGACTGAATCCTGTGGGCAACTCGATTTCGCCTTCCTCGATCAAACACGCAGTTGATCGGACCGCGTTATGGTCAACCGCCCAGCCACTGAATAACAGTGCAAGACCTACAATAAGCGCATTCGGAAGCATGGTGTTCATTGACTAGAGCGAAGCACGAGAACACCATGGAACAACATGTGTTCCGCGATGAGATCAGCTATCGTGCGCTTTAGTACGCAGTTCGCCTGTTTAAGGTTGCCAAAGGGCAAGGGGGCTGAAGCTGCACGTGTTCTTGCCGGAAATAGCACTGATCTTCATTGAATACACAGCATTCAATAGAAGACGATCAGACACCTACTCCGATCGCCATTGAGTGAATTTCACTCCACTTACTTCGCTCCGTTCCGAGCCTTTAGGACGGCATGCAGAGCAACCCCAGCTGCAACTGAAACATTCAGTGATCCGATCGAACCGGCCATGGGGATCTTCACCAGGTCATCGGCCATGCGCAATACGCTGTTTGAAATTCCTTCATCCTCGGCACCCATGACCAAGGCTAATGGTCCAGTGAGATCAGCGTCATCCAAGAATTGGGTTCCTTTTTCGGTGATGGCGACTATGCGAAGTCCATGCTCTCGTGCTCTAAGGAGACCATCGGTGAACTTGTTCACTCTGCACACCGGTTTTCGCAACAAGGCCCCAGCGCTGCTTTTTACAGCGTCCGGCCCTAAACGGGCGGTTCCGGTTTTTGGCACAAGCATGGTATGAGCACCGAAACATTCTGCACTTCGTGCGATGGCACCCAGGTTGCGAACATCGGTTACGCTGTCCAGTGCTATGACCAACGGCGTTTCACCGCGCTCATAAGCCATGGTGATCACTTCATCCAGGTCCTGTTCCTCCACTTGGCTCAAGTACGCGATAACACCTTGGTGTTCGGTCTTGGTCAGCCGATCAAGCTTTGCAATTGGTACAGGCTGCCATGGAATATCGCGGTCCATTGCCAACTGCCTGATCTCTTTGATCCCATCTCCACCGGCCTCTCTTCGAATTAGCAAGCGTTCCACGTTCTTTCCTGCACGCAAAGCTTCGATCACGGGCCACACGCCACACACAAGGTCATTCGATGCCATCTTCAATAGTAGTTGTTGGTCTGCGTGTATTTCGGCTTAATGGAAACGGTTTCAATTCTGATAGACCCTTCCATTGCGCCAGCTTTCCACGTTCCTATACCAAGCTCCTTTAAGCAAGGGGTCCCGGTTAAGTACGAGGTCATTGTCACTGAACGCGCTTTTTCCTTTAACGAACGTGAATGAAAGCGACATGAGGTTGTTCTCTTCACCGTAGATCCACGTCTCGCTATGATCACTTTTGTAGATGGAGGTAGGTGTCCCGAAGATGATGTTGACGAGACCTCGGTCGGTTCGCCATCCTTCCACAACAGAGGTAAAGAACCGATTAGCGTTCTCCACCCGGCCGTAATAGATCCGAATTGCCTCCCTTGCACGTTCGCGATCTCCCGCAGCGTCGATCCAGAAGCGTTCTATCGCATTGCGAACATCCGCTGAATTGGATATACGGTCAAACTCTTGAAGTGAAGTTATGTATCGCAATGGCTTCAGCATATCAGCAGCGGTTCCAACGTATGGGTAACAATCCTCCAACGCGAACAAAGAGAATCCATCATCACCAACACTATCTGAGCGAATAAAATAGGTGCCGGGGTCATTAAGCGACATCAGGAAAGTCCCTTCCTCGGATACAGTGATCATATACGTACTGTCAGGTACTGGGTCATTCTGCAGTGAATTCGTTGTGGTGAATACGGGAACGGGCAGTAGCACGTCCACTGGGTATCGCTGACAGCTCAAGGTCTTACCAGCGAATACGTCACTTCGGACTTTTACACTGGAACCAAGGGCGAGATGATCATCGAACCACGGCAGTCCTTTAGCGGTATCGACCGGCATGAAATATTGGTGTGAGGCAATACCATCTCGCTCAACACGCAGGTACACCGTGCTTTCATTGTCCCGGTTGAGGTCCCTTGCTACGATCTTAAGAATAAAGGAACGTTGTTCTTTACGTCTAAGCTCCATGCTTCCAATGAGCTCGCGGTCCTCGTCGGTATCGAAGCTTTTGTCCTGGATCAATGTTGTGGCGCTATCCAAAAGGTTCCGTGTGCTCCAGTCTGAATACGCTTCATATTTGATCTGAACGATCGAACGGAAAGGTCCGCCGTTCCCATCACCTTTGTACAATAGGTCGCGTGTGTTCAGTTTGTAATACACTGTGGAATGATCCGGAGCACTGTGATACACACGTGCATGAAGGCGCATTTGCGATCCACCTTTGCCGTAGATGTACGCGAAGTTATCGCGTTTAGTAGCGGTAGCACGGCTTCCACATCCAGCGAAGATCAATACGGACATGAAGAGTATTCCGATCAATGGTCTCATTCGATCAGGTTTGACGTTCCACTCATGGAGCGTTCCAATAATTTAGGGTGGATCGTCTTGTTGGTCTTTGCGCCAAGTTCCTTCAGTTTTTCGACCTGACGGATCAAATTGCCCGGTCCTTCGCTCAATTTTCCCACGGCAGCCTCGTAGCTTTTCTGGGCATCATTCACGCTTTTTCCAATGCGCCCAAGGTCTTCGGTAAAACCGTGGAACTTATCATACAAAGCACCGGCGCGTTCCGCGATCTTTAAGTGATTCCGAGCAATGCGTTCGTTCTTCCAGATCCCATGGATGGTACGTAAGGTTGCCATCAATGTGGAATGGGTTACCATTACGACCTGTCGGTCGTATGCTTCTTGGAAGATCTCCGGTCTCTCGCGTATTGCCGTCAAGAATGCGGGTTCGATCGGTACGAACATCAGCACGAAATCCACGCTGTCCACACCGTATAATTTGGTATAGTTCTTTTCACCGAGCCCCTTGGCATGCGTTCGGATACTATCCACATGTTGCTTCAGGAACTTATCACGTTCATCCGTTTCGTTGCTGGATGCATAGCGTTCGTAATGCAACAATGAAACCTTGGCATCGATGATAAGGTGTTTGTTTTCAGGGAGCATGATCACCGCATCGGGACGCAGTCGGGATCCATCGCTGAGCGTGGTGCTTTCCTGCATGGAATATTCCTGTCCTTTGATCAGGCCGGAACTGTCCAATAGTTTTTCCAGGATCATTTCGCCCCACGCACCTTGGCTCTGTGAATCGCCTTTCAACGCTTTGGTAAGATTATCCGCTTCCTGGGTGAGGCGTGTGTTCTGTGTTACCAACTTTTCGATCTGGTCCTTCAATGCAAAACGTTCCCGGCCCTCTTTCTCGTATGCATCGCGCACTTGGGTCTGGAATTCGACGATCCGTTCCTGAAGGGGCTTCAGGATGGTGCCTAGTTTTTCGCTTTGTTGTTCCTGTAGCTCCTTTCCGCGTTGGGTAAGCAATCGATTCGCAATATTCTCGAACTCGGTGGTCATGCGGACCTGCAATTCCTCAAGTTCCGTTTTTTGAGCGTCCAGTTTTTCCTGCAAGCCCTGCGTCTTTTGTTGTTCCCTGGCTAGGTCAGCACTGAGCAGCCTTGTTTGTTCCGTGCGCGTACTATTCTCACTCATCTCACGCTCGATCCGTTGCTCCAGGTCCAGGCGCTCTCTTGCATATTGAGCTCGCACGATGTCCATCATGCCGCTATCGCGCTTACGATGCCAGAACGCGAATGCGACGGCACCGATCAAAATGCCAGCGAAAAGGCCAAAAAGTGAACTAAGAAGATCCATGCACTGCGAGAATGCACGAAGATACGGAGTGCTTCCCGGTCAACGTAGCTCCAATTGCGGTTTCAATTATCCAATATCACCACCAAAGCGCCAATTGGAACGCTTTCGTAAAGTTCAATGACATCAGCATTCAGCATACGAACGCAACCATGTGAGGAAGGGGATCCAATGGAACGTTCATTGGCTGTGCCGTGGATATAGATGCAACGTTGATAACTATCATTATCTCCACCTTTGTTCACGCCTGGTTCCAATCCTTCCAACCACAGGATTCGAGATGTGATCAGGTCGATGTCATCGCCGATCCGATCCGGGTCTGCAAGTTGACCTGTATATCGACGTTCGCTCAGGATGCCCATCTTCGGAACGTTGTCACCAATTTTTTTTCCGATCATATGAAGTCCTGTTGGTGTACGGTTACTATTCACCTCCATACCCGGACCATTACTTGCGGTCGCAACAGGATAGACCTTCAAGAGCATACCCTCCTTAACAAGGAATATGCGCTGTTGATCCAATGAAACATAAAGCAAAGTTCCCGTGCGCGGGTGGTCCGGATACCGCACTTCCATGTACTCAAGCAGAAAGTCGATGTAGGCTTGCTTCGGATGTGAACTCACGGTCGGTTCCGAGCCAGAACCGGCAAAGACCGGGACCGAAAGCGCAACTGCCAATAGAGCTATGGATCGCATACCATAAGCAAAATTAGTGCATCTACTGATGTTCGAGTCGTTCAACGTGTACTTGGTACCACAGGTAAGTAGTTAGCATCCAAATGGATCGTAGCGTACGGATCAGAATAAACTGATGAATCCGAAATGCACTTTTCCGGTTCGCAATTCAATAGGCGTATTGAATTGTTTCCCGAGCGCGTAAGTGAGGCTGAAGAGGCCCGCCTTCGTTTCGAACATGGTGCCTAGTCCAAAACCGAAAGGCGTATCGGTGATGAAGTCATTCTGGCTTGAATTCTCCCACCACGCCTGATCAAAGAAGGCAAAGAAGTTGGAGTTCTCTTCGAATACGAAACGATATTCCACAGTTCCGATCGCATAGGCCGAGGCCACGATGAACGCTTCATTGACTCCGCGCAATGTTTTCAATCCGCCAAAGCGATAGAGTTCATTCGTGTAGAGATCGTCGTTCACCATCCAACCGCCCTGCCCTGCGAGCCTTATCGTGCTTCGTCTCTTGATCGGAATGTGGGCAACGGCACTTCCGTCCAATTGGTATTGCACCGTTCTGATCTCGGGTGGTTGTTCCAATTGACCGAATACTGCTGTCGTCGTGCGTTTCTTCCCAGCTGAGCCTTCTAGTTTGGCGCTATGACCACGTTTCGGATTGAAGCGATAATCGAACCGTTCCCTTTCGAGGCCAAGTCCGTAGCTTATCGTGCTTACATCTGCAAGACCGGGTACTTGCACCGTGTTCCTGCCCAATCGATCACTGCTTTTGCTGTTAACGAAGACCGAGAGCTTGTCACCTCGCGGCAGAATATAATCCAGTCCTCCACGTGCGGTCACTTCCAGAAAGGTAGTATCCCGTTTGAATAATTTCAAGCCCAGGTCCACTCCGAAGGGTGTATTGAATGCGAATGGTAAATTGAAATGTGTCTTCAGGTCCTGTGTGGAATTCACGAGGGAACGCCAGTTCAGTTCGATCGCTTCTCCGCGTTTCAGGGCATTACGTAGACGGAGGTCGATATCACCTGTTAGCGTGGTCTTGCCGGTAAGTGGATCGGGTTGCAGGCCAAGTACTCCATTTATGGAACTGGCTTTTTTGGTATCAAGGAATAGATAAAGCTTCGTGCTTTCCTGCGTGAATTGGACATACGGTCGTTGCTTTTGCACGATGAATGGAAGTTCTTTCAATCTGCGCTCAACACTGGCGACAATAGCTTCATTGTACAGGTCGCCTGGTCGGATCCCAATATATGAGTGTAAGTAGCGGATGTTGGTCTTTGCACTTCCGCGCACGAGCACACTATCGAATTTCACTAAACGGCCTTTATCCAATACGATGCGGGCCATGAGTCCATCATCCGAGAAGCTCAAACTATCGAAACGCACGTTTACGAACGGGTAACCATTGTTCTCGCTTTGCTCAATGAGTTCGTCGAAAAGGCGCGCAACTTGTCGGGGAGTTATTGGCCGGCCGGAATACAGTTTATCCCTGAATTTGGCGGCACTTGCGATCTCAACAGGAATGCCGGAACCGGAAAGCCGTGCCCAACGATAGTTCCGTCCAACCGCGATCGGACAGACCGTTGTGTCACCCGTTGTGATGCACGTATCGATAGTCGCTTCCAGGTATCCTTTGCTCAACAGAAAGTTGATCTGTTCGACCTTGGCCTGCTGGGTTCCCGCTGTGGACGGTATTTGCACTGGTTGCCACCATTTCGATGGCAATTCAATATCGGGTGCGAATTCGATCCGATGCTTTTGGGCGTGGAGCGATTGGGTGAACGCCACCACTACAACCGCGATCATGATCCTAATGGTGTTCATTGGATCCAATCAATAGCACTTTTTCCTTGTTCCAGAAGCAGTTCATTTACTCGACTGAAATGCCCACAGCCCATAAATCCACGATGAGCAGAGAGTGGAGAAGGGTGCGGAGCTTTGAGTATGAAATGCTTTTGGGTATCGATCAAGTATTCCTTGTTTTGAGCTGGATTTCCCCAAAGTAGGAAGATGACACCGCTAAGTTGTCCCGACACTATCGTTATGACCGCATTCGTGAATTGTTCCCAGCCTTTGTTGCGATGTGAACCCGCTTCGTTCGCTCGGACCGTGAGTACCGTATTGAGCAGAAGTACGCCTTGTTGAGCCCAGCCGCTAAGGTCGGTCGTCAGGGGCGTCTCACAATTGAGGTCACGTTGGATCTCCTTGAAGATGTTCCGCAAAGATGGTGGAGTTCGCGTTCCCACCGGTACGGAAAAAGAAAGTCCATGTGCCTGTCCTTCACCATGATACGGGTCTTGCCCCAGAATGACCACCTTCACGTTGAACAATGGCGTATTGCTGAACGCAGCGAACACGTCATCCTTCTTTGGGTAGACAACGGAGTTATCTCGTTCACGATCCAGAAAGTTACAAAGTTCTGAAAAGGAAGGACTGAGGAAAGCACTTTGCAGGTGAATTATCCAATCCTCGCCAATATTTGTAATAGGAGGACCGTTAACCATTGGATTGCTGATCGTGTTCGACCAGAATAGTTCGACGAACCAATTGTTGAAACATTTTAGATGAACACATCGTAATGAGGGCTAACTTTGGGGAGCATTCCCCGCCGAACCATTCTGGCTAGGAATACAAATTACGAACGATGAAAAAGGTGCTTTTGGTACTGGTTGCTGTTTTCTTCACGAGCATTGTGATGACATCTTGCGGCTCCGCCCATTCTTGCCCTGCGTACGGTAAAGTAACGAACGTTACACCGGAAAAACGCGGTTAAGCCTTTGTCCCGGTAAGGGATCTTAGGTTCAAGCCCAGAGCGGAAGCTCGGGCTTTTGCTGTTCACTGGCTCACCAATGTACGTTGATAATTATCCCGAAATGTCAGCGTTATTTCCTGTACCAAGCTACTTTCCAAGCTCAATGCAACAGGACAAGTGTGTGCTGTGTGCTCCATGATCGAGCGCGCTTTTGCATTCAACCCGGTTCCATCCATCTCCAAATGAACTTCTATACGTTCCACCCTGCGTGGACCGCTGGCCATGTGTTTCACCACCCGGGCCGTAAGTTCCTGGACTGGAATACCCTTATCAGCAGCGACAATAGCCATAGTGGTGATCATACAGCTCGCTAAGGATGTGGCCAATAGATCCGTGGGTGAGAATGCCGCACCTTTTCCTTTATTATCAACTGGTGCATCGGTAATTATCGACTCGCCACTACGCACATGCGTGCATGTGGTCCGTAGGTCTCCGAGATAGGTGATGTTTGCTGTATCCATTGAATAAGGATCGAAATAACGATCGCCCGCAAGGTAGCGTTGAAGTGTTGTAGCTTTGTAGCTGCTTCAAGTCTTATGCGTAACAGCTTATTGATCATCCTGTTGCTATGTGGATCCATGCCAGTATTGGCGCAAGAAACGATCTACGAGGAAACACGCGTGCCTTTCAGGAAGGAGATCTATGGTGGGGCCATGGTCCATGGCGATGGTTGGGGGTTGAATTTCTATCATGCGAAATATCGGACTGCGATCTACCGGAGACTGTTAGGACTGGAGATCGTGGGGATGAAGCATCCGAAGGAGGTGAAGAGCTTCAATCCGTATTATGAGGATTCGCGGGGCTATTTCTATGGAAAGACCAATGCATTGCTGATAATTCGACCTACATACGGAGGCAAACATCAGATCACCGACAAGATCAGGCGCAGCGGCGTTGAAGTGAATTACGTCTGGGGTATTGGCCCATCGCTCGGACTGGTAAAACCCGTTTACCTGCAGATCGGAACGCCCGATCAATTCCCATATGAGAACATCGTAACGGAGCGATATGACCCGGCCGTCCATGATGTACAGAATATTTATGGTAGGGCCTCTTACATCAACGGCTTCGGAGAGATGACGTTGTACCCTGGGGCATTTGCTCGGTTCGGGCTCAATTTCGAATACAGTGGTAATACGTTGGGGCTAAAAGCGCTGGAAGTTGGAGTAAGTGCAGATGTTTATATGAAGAAGGTCCCAATGATGGCGGATGTGGAAGGTGTGAAGAACAAACAGTATTTCTTCGAGTTCTATTTGAACCTGCTTTTCGGAAAGAAGTACGTACAATGAGCGAGATCAGTGGGGTAGAATTGCAGGAAGCACGGCCACGGAAACCGTCCTGGTTGCGTGTGAAATTGCCGACAGGTGAGAGCTTCAAAAAAGTACGTGAGATCGTCAGTGAGCATAAGCTGCATACGATCTGCCAAAGCGGGAATTGCCCGAATATGGGCGAATGCTGGGGCGCAGGCACAGCAACCTTCATGATCTTGGGTAATGTGTGCACGCGGAGTTGTGGATTCTGTTCCGTGGCGACCGGCCGGCCAGAGGATGTTGACCCGTTCGAGCCGGCACGTGTTGCGCGTAGCATTGAATTGATGGGCATCAAGCATTGTGTGATAACCAGTGTGGATAGGGATGACCTGAAGGATGGCGGAAGTGATATTTGGGCTAGGACAATTCGTGCCATTCGCCGCAGAACTCCGGGTACCACCATGGAAACACTGATCCCTGATTTCCAAGGAAATTGGGTGAACCTATCAGTCGTATTGGAAGCTGCTCCTGAGATCCTATCGCATAATCTGGAAACCGTTCGCAGACTAACAAAGGAGGTCAGGGTCCAAGCGAAGTACGATCGAAGTTTGGAGGTACTGATGCGTTCCAAACGAGCGGGATTGCGCACGAAGAGCGGTGTAATGCTCGGCTTGGGTGAAACAGATCAGGAAGTGGAAGAGACCATGGATGATCTGCGCAGCGTCGGCGTGGATATTTTAACCTTGGGTCAATACCTTCAACCAACGAAGGCACATTTGCCCGTAGCTGAGTTTGTTCACCCGGATAAATTCGCACGGTTCAAGAGCATTGGTCAGGCGAAAGGATTCCGTTATGTAGAGAGCGGACCGCTTGTGCGCAGTAGCTATCATGCTGAGAAGCACCTGTTCGATCAGTAGTTGCGCACTGCTGGAATGTGTGCGATCCAATCACAAATTGAAGTACATCTAAAGGCCATTCAGCGAGTGGCACGACAATAAGGAATGAGCAATAAGACCCGCGTAGCAATAAATGGTTTCGGTCGCATTGGCCGTGTTACCGCCCGGATACTTTTAAGCCGCACCGATCTTGAATTGGTGGCAGTTAACGACCTCACGGATAACAAGACCTTGGCGCATCTGTTCAAGTACGACTCCGTTCACGGTGTGTTTCAGGGCGAAGTAAGTTTCGGTGATGACCACTTGAATTTGGGTGGTACTAAAGTGAAAGCATTCGCAGAAAAGGACCCTTCGAAATTGCCGTGGAAGGAATTGGGGATCGATGTGGTGATCGAATGCACAGGTTTCTTTCTGACACGCGATACGGCGGGTGGTCATTTGAAAGCAGGAGCCAAAAAAGTGGTATTGAGCGCCCCAGCAAAAGACCCATCGATCAAGACCGTTGTGTTGGGTGTGAATGATCACATCATGGATGGAACGGAAGACATTATCTCCAATGCAAGTTGCACCACCAATTGCGCTGCACCCATGATCCAAGCGATCCATGAATTCTGTGAGATCGAAGACGGTTTTATTACTACCATACACAGTTACACCGGCGACCAACGCCTGCACGATGCACCGCACAAGGACCTACGTAGAGCACGTGCTGCAGCTGTAAGCATGGTGCCTACAACGACGGGTGCCGCCAAAGCCATTACCAAGATCTTTCCGGACCTCGTTGGAAAATTGGGTGGTTGTGGCATTCGTGTTCCGGTACCCGATGGTTCCATAACGGACATCACCGTAAAAGTGAAAAAGCTGCACACTGAAGAACAGATCAATGCACGCTTCAAAGAACTCGCCAACGGAAAACTGAAAGGTATCCTACGTTATACCGAAGACCCGATCGTAAGTGTAGACATCGTAGGTGATCCGAATAGTTGCATTTTCGATGCACAGCTCACCAGCGTGGTAGGCAACATGGTGAAGGTGATGGGTTGGTACGATAATGAGTACGGGTACAGCAGTCGGTTGGCAGATCTGGTTGGGAGGTTGGTGAAGTAGGAACGATCGCTATATGGCTGGCCCTCCGCTGATTACCACATCAGCAACTAGCCCTCCATCACCAACACGTTTTTTCAACGCCATTTGCGAGCCATCAAACACCGCGTAGGTAAAATAAGATATCCAATCGCCGAGGTTGATGTAGCGTGATCCGGGTGTTACTTCTAGGTCCACGGGTAAATGGCGATGCCCAAAAAGCATGAAATCATAATGTGTTTTCTGCAGTTCGTCACGACAGTATTGCACAAGCCATTCCTTGTCCTCGCCTAGCCATTTGCGGTCGTTCTCGTAGCTTTTTTTGCGGCTACGTCCGCTCCAGAAATCGCCTAGCCACAAACCGAAATTCGGGTGCAAGCGTGCAAATGCCCATTGACACAATCTGTTGCGGAAGATCTTCTTCATGAACTTATAGCCATGGTCGCCGGGGCCAAGTCCATCACCATGTCCGATCAAGAATTTCTTGCCGGAGTATGTCAGTTCGATGGGTTCGCGGTGCGCAATGACGCCGGTCTCCGAAGGCACATAATCGAAGATCCACATATCGTGGTTCCCAATGTGTAAGTGCATTGGAATTCCGCTATCCGTAAGTTCGGCCATCTTTCCTAAAAGGCGAACATAACCGCGTGGAACTGCCCTTTTGTACTCGAACCAGAAATCGAATAGGTCACCGAGTAAATGGATCTCCTCGGCATCCTTCGCGGCTTCATCCAAGAACGCAACGATCCGTTTTTCACGTTCCAAGCTGGACGATGCATCCGGAACTCCCAAATGGAAGTCGCTCAGGAAATAGATCTTTTTACCAGGTATCATTTGATCAAGCACGCAGCGAAGATCGTGGTTCTATTGTTATGCATCTTTATGATCAGGTACCTCATCCAACTCACTTCCTACTTACGGCTTCAACCCACGCAAAACCTTTGTAGGATCCAACTTCTCTAGCGCAAGAACAAAGCGGATCCTATCACCAAAATCTCGACCTCTGAATGATTCCTCATCCGCAATGCGTTGCGAGACGAACAACGGGAACCAGATCTCAACCGCATCCTTAATGATCGGAATACCTATGCCCGCTTCGTAGTAGAATTCAGCGTTCGTGCTTTTGCCCTCTTGGGTGATCGTGGTCACGGGCACGCTTCCAATACTTGCAAATAGCGCAATGGGTAGCGGTACAGGTAGATCAAGTTCCGCATTAAGGGCTGCGATCCATGTATCACTTCCTCCCTGAAAGAACGGCGTTTTGAAGGCTCCTTGTTGTTGTGAGAACTGGCGATTCAGAAAATTCGTTCTAGCTCCACGGTCCAAGTAGGCGTGATCGAATAACATGTCCTCCGGCCCCCATGTTAGGCCCCACGCTTCCAGGCCATTGCTCAGACCGGCATCGCTTTTCCACAGGAACGAACCGGCATAGGCGCGCATGCGGAATTGCTTGTTCCTTGCATTGTAGGCCCATGCTTGATCTACTTCCACTGAAGCACGCAGCCAGTTGTCGGTTGCAGTGACCTTGGGGTTGAACCGTGTAGGATGGAGCTTACGTTTGTCCTCCGATCGCAGTGAGATCTCGTAATAGAATTGGTCCGTTACATTTCTCAAAACCTCGATCCCGTCAATGGTCTCTGCGACATAGGTGCTCCGCAAAAAAACGGAACGCAGCGTAATGCGATGTTGCCATGGTCTACTGATCGGGTCTCGCTTGATGTCGAAGTCCACATAAGGCGTTACCTTCTGGTACCATGCATTTGCGAAATGATCATGGAATGTTGAAGCAGTGCGTCCGCTTATGCCGAATGTGATGTTTCGGAAGATGTTGCTTTGTAAGCGATCCAAATGATGTTCGATGCGTGCTGCCCCCACAACGCGCTCACTACCGAAAGCAAAGAGGGGTGCAACCACCCATTCGGTGCGCTGTGAAGGGAATGTGGTGTTATGCAGCACAAGGCCTGCTTGCCATCCATCGTGGTTGTTCCATGCTGGTGCGAGTGAATAGTAAACCGTTCTGCGATCTTGTTTCTCAAGGCCATACATCGGTTCGAATGCAGGCAGGTTCCATCGTTTGAATAGTCCGTGAGCACGCACATCGTTGTTGCGGCGATCGATGTCGAGGGTGCGGTTGGATGCGTCTATCACTATCTGATCAGCATCTGTCCAAGGAATACGTGTTGTAATTGTTTTTTTGAAACGCGTCTTTTCCGTGTGAACGATAATTCGGTCCCAATCATATCGTTCATATACGGTGTCTGGGCGTATCCAAGTATTTCCGATCACATTGTCTGCCTTCCTAGCTGTAATAGGAAAGGGAAATCGGCGAGCAGCTTTGATGCGATACCGTAATTCATTGCCGCTCAATTTCACTGCTTTTACATCGAACTTTTCGTCACTATCAATAAACCCATCGAATAACCACGTCAAATCCTTCCCACTTTCGCGTTCGAAAACAGTACGTACATCGTTCGGTTGTGGATGTTTGAATTGCCATTGGCCAAAATATGCATGCATGCATTTATCGAATGTTTCAGCACCGAGATATGCGAACAGATGATCGAACGCCAGCGCGGTCTTCATGTACACCATGGTGCCATAATTGATCTCGGTCATTTCATTCGAAGTGATGTCGATCACTTGATCCAGATTGCGGCGCGCATTGAGTCGATAACCCAATTCCGACAATGTTCTATGCGGATCGGTCACGCCTTTGAACAGTTTCTTTTCACCCGGAACGCCGAAGCTCATCTCGCTGTCCGGATAGTTTTTCCGCATATAGCGTAGCTCTACGAAACTGTTCATGCCTTCATCCATCCAAGCGTGGTCACGTTCGTTGGATCCGAGAATGCCATAGAACCAATTGTGCCCTACTTCGTGCGCTATCACATTCTCCAGTTCTTCGCGTTCGGAGGTATTGCCGATGATCGTGATCATCGGGTATTCCATTCCGCCTCCAGCGCTGATCGTGCCGTCCAATGCGGTACATGCATCGTAAGGGTATTCACCTACCCACTCGCTGTACCGCAAAACACTTTCGTTGATGTATTTCGTAGCATCGTTCCAAAGCAATGCATTGTAAGGAGTGAAAAGCGCCCAAGTGGTAACCGTTCTGCCGCTCTTTGGCAATTCAACTTTGCTTTTGCGCACCAAGAAACGCTTATCAGCGAACCAAGCGAAGTCATGCACGTTGTCCTGCACGAAACGGATCGTTTTGGTCTCGGTTTCGGAAGCAGGAAATGGAGATGATCCGGTGGAAAAAGTGGCCGAGAAAGGGCGATCGGCCAATTCGTTCATCCAAGCATTTTCTTCAGGGTTCTGCAATAGACCTGTTGCGCCCACAACATAGTTCTTCGGCAGGGTGATGGACACATCGAACGACCCGAATTCGCTATAGAACTCACCATTGGTCAAATTAGACATAGGGTGCCATCCAGTGGCATCGAACACGGCTGGTTTTGGATACCATTGTGTGAGGTAATAGGCTTGCTTTGTGTGTCCAAGCCGTGAGAATTTTCCATTCGGGATCTTCACGCGAAAGGGGGTGGCTATCGAAATGTTCGACCCACTTTCAAGTGATCCAGGTAGTTTGATCCACGCAATATCCGAGTGTTTCGGATGGTAGCCCCAAACAAGTGTTTGCCCGGCTGATGTGAAATTCAAGCTATCGATATATCCACGATCCTCTTCGGTAGCGAAGTGCAGTTTCAAGTTGCCCGTGCGATCCAATTGCTCACACAGCGCAGTGTGTTCATCGCGGTAGGCATTCGGCCACAAATGCATCCAGATCGTATCCAACGCGACCGGGCTGTTATTCGTATAAACGAAGGACTCTTGCGCGTGCAAATAGTGTTCAATATCATCCAATTGCACTGAAATGGTATAGTCCACTTGCTGCTGCCAATACTCTTGCGCATTGAGCACAGGCACATACCAAACCAAGAAGCTCAACAGGTATAAGGTGCGACTTGCCAGCATTCAGGGTATGTGATCAAGTGTTTACCCAATTGATAAAGTATGCAGGGTGCTGGGTAGGTAAGACCCGGTACTTTATACCAGATACCCCGTAACTAACCTCACTTCCCAAAGATCTCTTCCAGCTTCGGCTCCAGTTCGTTCGCACGCATTCCTTTCGCTAGTATCTTTCCTTCTTTGTCAACCAGAACGGTATAGGGGATGCTATTGGCGCCGTATTCCTGGGCTGCCGCATTGTTCCAAAACCCGAGATCACTCACATGTTTCCATGGAAGACCATCGTCCTTGATCGCTTTTTTCCATGCCTCAAGGTCCTTGTCCAATGACACACCGAGGATCTCAAATCCCTTTTTATGGAAGCGCTCGTAGATCCGTTTCACGTTCGGGTTCTCGTATCTACATGGGCGGCACCAACTGGCCCAGAAATCGATCAGCACATATTGGCCGCGCAGGTCGCTCAGTGCAAATGTTCCGCCATCAGGAGTTTGTTGGCGGATCTCCGGAGCTTCACTGCCAAACGGGAGCATACTGTTCTTAAGTTCCTCGGCCTCCTGTTGCATTTTGAGCTGCGTCTGTTGCATCTCAACGCTCGCAACTTGATCTCGGAACTGCGTAAATACGGTGGACTTGGGCATCACCTTGCGTAGATCGTCGCGCACCTTTTTGAACAGCTCGAATTC
>JAGNUG010000157.1 GCA_017987115.1 Flavobacteriales bacterium
CATTTGCACAGAACGACCCTTGGCGGATCGTACAACACGTAAGCCTAACTGCTCGATTTCCTGTACGGTGCAATCGGTACTTCCACCATCCACTACCAGTAATTCGCACTGATCGATCCCCGCACAATTGCGCAATGCCATCAACGTTCTGCCGATGTAGCCTTCCTCGTTGTATGTGGGGATGATGGTGCTGATCATTACAATGGATCGCGGATCGATCCAATTGCATGATGGAACAGATCCGTAGCACGCAATTGCTGTTAAACCTGGATCTATTTCTTGCACAGGCGGTAAGACCTTGGATGAAAACCTGACATTCGGCAGTGAACGGAATCATTGAATGCTGCAACTTGCCAATTAAACAGCCTTCGCATGGATGCATCGAAGAAGCTTATCGCGATCAAAACACTGCATACCCTGATATGGACGTGCTACAACATCATCATATTCTATTTGCTCTACGCAGTGATCGTTGACCACATCGATCGTTGGTTCTGGGTCGGACTTGGGCTTGTAGGCCTTGAAGTTCTGGTACTCCTTGCGTTCCGGATGTACTGCCCACTGACGGTGGTAGCGCGCCGCTACTCCGATTCCACTGCAGCGAATTTCGACATCTACCTCCCCCACTGGCTCGCCAAATACAATAAGCAGATCTATGGCGGCATCATGTTGATCGTGCTCGTGGTATTGGTGATCCGGTTGGTCGAGTGATCCGGTAGCATGGTGTGGTGATACCGTATGACTTAACGAATGTTCCACAAACTCCTATGATCGATAATTAACTTCGTGGATATGACCCGGTCAACTTCCATTACCATATCATTCGTGCTGTTCGTTATTACGTGTTGTGCACTTTCTATCAATGTACAAGCACAAGTGGTCGGTATTACTGGATGTAGTACCTCTCAATCCCCGTACATGGAGAATACGATGAGCAACTCCAGTACGACCTCGATACTTACCACAGGTGATCAGATCGGATCGTCCACCATGGTGGGGGCACCTGATGGTCTGGGTGCTTTTGATAACGGTAATGGCACCTTCACTTTGCTGATGAACCACGAGATCCCGAGTGGATCAGGGATAACTCGTGCGCATGGAAGCAAAGGCTCCTTCGTGAGTAAGTATATCCTTGACAAGAGCACCCTATGCATACAAAGTGGAGCAGACCTGATCCAGTCCGTGCAACTTTGGAACGGCAGTGCCTTTACCTCAGGTAGCACGGCGTTCAATCGCTTTTGTTCTGGTGACCTCCCCACTCCGACTGCGTTCTACAACAGCTCAACGGGCAAGGGCACACAGGCACGGATGTTCATGAATGGCGAGGAAGGTGGCGTTGAAGGACGCGCATTCGCCCACATCGTTAACGGAACGAACGCTGGCGTTTCTTGGCAATTGCCATGGTTGGGGCGTTACAATATGGAGAACATAGTGGCTTGCCCGTATGAGAGCGACAAGACCATCGTTGCGGGAACCGATGATGCCCCACCTGGCCAAGTGTATTTCTACATCGGTACTAAACAGAATACAGGAACAGAAGTTGAGCGCGCCGGCTTGCAGAACGGCCATCTATTCGGAGTCGCCGTTAGTGGACTTGCTATGGAAGTATCCGGAAGTTTCCCGGCGGCCAACACCGCGTTCTATCTGGTCGATCTTGGGGATGTCCACAACATGTCGGGTTCTCAATTGAACGCGAACAGCAATGTCGCTGGCGTTACGAACTTCCTTCGCCCTGAGGATGGCGCATGGGACCCATCCAACCTCAACGATTTCTACTTCAACACCACCAACGCCTTTTCCGAGCCGAGCCGATTGTGGCGATTGCGCTTCACGGATATAACGCAACCTGAACTTGGCGGCACCATAACAGCCGTACTTGATGGAACGGAAGGTCAGAAGATGCTGGACAATATCACCGTAGATCCGTATGGAAGAATAATGCTCCAAGAAGACCCTGGCGGTAATGCGCATAATGCCAAGATCTGGCAGTATGATATAGCAACGGATCTGCTGTCCTTGGCTGCACGCCACGACCCATCGCGCTTCGTTAGTGGCGGGGCAAATTTCCTGACCGAGAACGAAGAATCGTCCGGGATCATTGATGTTTCTTCTATTCTGGGCCCTGGGAATTACCTGGTTTCCGTGATGGCCCATTATGGCATCAACGCGCAACTATTTGAAGGTGGCCAATTGCTTTTGCTGACAATGAACAATAGCATACGTGTCAATGTACGCGCCATGCTTGAAGGACCGTACGACCAGAATACGGGCCTGATGTACGATTCGCTGCGCGTGCATTCGTTGATACCACTGAACGAACCTTACACGGCACTCGGGTATACGCATGTTGGCGGTGGTGGTGAAACTATTGCACCTTCTATATTGAGCACCATAGGACCCAATGCGATCGTGGATTGGGTGGCGCTTGAACTGCGCGATGCAACAACACCCTCAACCATTGTTGCCACACATGCCGCATTGATCCAACGCGACGGTGATGTGGTGTGGACCGATGGGACATCCCAAGTGCCGTTCACCGTTGCACCTGGTAATTATTACGTGGCCATCCGGCATCGCAATCACTTAGGCTGTTTGACGGCAACAGCACTTCCACTCATTGCATCACCGTTGATCGACCTGAGCGACCCTACTATGACCGTATATGGCGTAGGAGGACTTAAGGATGTTGGTGGCACCATGGTGCTGCTCACCGGTAATGTTATACGCGACGGCGACATCCGTTACACCGGAACCAACAACGACCGCGATCAGATCCTCACTGCAATTGGTGGTGTGGTTCCTACCAACACGGTCACCAGCGAATACCGTCCCGAAGACCTGAACATGGACGGTGTGGTGCGTTACACGGGATCCAAAAATGACCGTGATCTGATCCTGAACAACATTGGTGGCGTTGTTCCAACGAACAGCATTTCGGAGCAAGTGCCGTAGTACAGTTCCCGCGTGAGTGATAGCAGCGGCACCCCACAGCGAGGCACGAGCGAGGAGTACAGCGGATAGCCCGACGGTGTGCATTCAACACCGGCACGCCCAACAGTGATCCATCTCTACCTTCGCACCAATGCAACTGCACAACTATATCGCCGGCCAATGGGTAGCAGGTACGGCTAAGCAAGCTGAACTTACCGATGCCTCCACCGGTGAACTGACCGCTCCTTACACCTGTTAACCGAAAGTGGGCCTTTGATCACTTTTTTACGATGCGCTGGACCTGCAAACCTCGTTCGTCCGCGAAGCGTAGCAGGTAGGTTCCTGCATTGATGTGATCCAGAGGGATGATCAGTTGTCTGCCGCAGCCACTCCCGGAACCAACTTCTTGACCCAAGACATCCGTCAAAATGTACGCGAACTCACCATCATCTGCACGGTGCATATTGACGGCATCACTTGCAGGGTTGGGCCAGATCCGCAGCTCAGGTTGCGGGCTTTCCGAAATGGACGTGGAAAGGTCCGGCGCCAAACGCATCACCCCGTGGGCGTACAGATCACCAAAGTGCATGGACTCGGCGCCGGCAATTAGAACCTTGCCATCGGGCTGCACAAGAACCTCCCAGACCCCTTCGCTCTCATAGCTCGTATCAAGTCCGCCGTCGTCGTTCAACCTCACGAGGCTTCCAATACCCCCATTCAGATCAATGCCGTCGTATGTACTTGAATACGATGCGACCAGCAGATCACCACCGGGCAATGTATCCAATGAAACGGTCAAATTATTGAACCCTGCACCTGGATCGAACGTGGTGTCCAAACTTCCGTCATTCATCAGTCGCGCAATATTCTTTCTCCAAACACCATCCACAGTATCAAAATTCCCAATGATCATCATACGGCCATCTTGCAATAGAGCGATGTCATACACGGCCAAGGTGGAGCTTCCCAAGGTGGATTGGAAAGAAACATCCAACGTACCATCCTGTTCCAAGCGTGCCATGTGCGGAGTACCGCTGAAGCCGAGCAGGATCTTCCCATCAGGCTGTGTGTGGATGCATTCCAAGGAGGCTGAATTCGGAAGTGGTGTGCTCACGATGGATCCGTTCTGATCCATCGCCACTACATTGGTGGGGGCATTGAACAACGCACCACCGGCGAACACATTTTCATTCGGGGTAGTACCTACTGCAAAGAAGTTACCTTCAAGTAGTGTTGAGAAGGTCTGGTCCGTATTGCCATTCGGAAGTAGCCGGGCCAAACCGAACCGCGGCACGCTGTTGACCATACCGAATTCACCACCGACGAGGATCTCTCCATCCGGCTGTATGCTGATCGCTGATACAAATGCCCCAAGCTCAACTTGGGATGGAAAGAATTCAGGTGCGAACGAAGGGTCCAACTGGCCATTGGGCATCAAGCGGATCAAGCCCGAGCGCAGGGATCCATCGTAAGATGAAAGAAGTCCACCTGCCAATATACTACCATCCACCTGAACTGCCATCGTAGTGAATCCTTGGCCTACCATGCTAGTAGCCAGTTCGAAAGTGGGATCCGGCAATAGGTCTTGAGCGCTCAATGTTAACGGAGTGGTAAGCAAGATACCATTCAATAAATAGGCGATGGTCTTCATGTGTAAGAGACGTTCCTCGCCCATAAAGGTTGCTTTCCAAGATCAGTTATGTTGAGCTTCACTCCCCACCCGACTTCCGCGTTGCGCATTCCAGGGGTTAAGCCGATCCCAAAGGGTACACACACCGGTCATTGGATCGCACATTGCGTAGGGCATTCTTTATGTTATTCCAAGTAGACTGCAAACTTGTCCACGATCCATCTTAATGAGCCAATGGATAGTCCTTCATGGCAGTGGATCACGGCCAGTCCTTTACTCCCCTTTACAAATTCCACCAACATATCTTAGCGGCTCTTGCAACTGACCGGCTTCGCCGTAATGAAGCATGGAAAAGGTAGAATGACCAACGATCAACGACGGAGATCCGTTCAAAATTCTACATCCTGAATTCTTCATTCTACATTTCCTAGATGAACAAGCAATTAGAGAACTACACTCAAGGACAATGGATCAAAGGATCCGGAAAGCTCGTTGACCTAACGGACGCTTCCACCGGCGAACTCATCGCCACAACTTCCTCCGGTGGGCTCGATTTCGGCGCTATGCTGAACTATGCTCGCGAAACCGGCGGACCTACACTGCGCAAAATGACCTTCCCGGAACGTGGCCGAATGCTGAAGGCATTGGCGCTGTACCTGATGGACCGCAAGGACGAATTCTACCAGATCAGTTACAAGACGGGAGCTACCAAGGCCGATAGTTGGGTGGACATTGAGGGCGGTATCGGCAACGTGTTCGCGAATGCAAGCTTGCGGAAACAGCTGGGCAATATGCCGTTCTATGTGGATGGTCCTCCTGTGCTTACGAGCAAAGGCGGCAGCTTCATGGGCCACCACATCATGGTGCCGAAAGAAGGTGTGGCGGTACACATCAACGCATTCAATTTCCCGATCTGGGGGATGCTGGAAAAGTGCGCCGTGAACTGGATGGCCGGTATGCCTGCCGTAGTGAAACCTGCAACCGTTACGAGTTACTTGACGGAGGCCATGGCGAAGGCGATCATCGAGAGTAAGATCCTCCCTGAAGGTGCATTGCAATTGATCGTGGGTAGCGCAGGCGATCTGCTGGACCATGTGGAAAGCCAGGATGTAGTGACATTCACCGGAAGTGCCACGACCGGACGCATGCTGAAAGCGCACAAGAAGATCATTGCGGAAAGTGTGCCCTTCAACATGGAGGCCGATAGTTTGAACAGCATTGTACTGGGCCCGGATGCCACGCCGGGAACGCCGGAATTCGACCTCTTCATAAAGGAAGTGGGCAAGGAAATGACATTGAAATGCGGACAGCGTTGCACCGGTGCGCGTCGCATTATGGTGCCCGAGAATCTGGTGGAAGATGTGCAGATCGCACTAGGCAAACGCCTCGGCGGAACAGTGATCGGTGACCCGCGTGCAGAAGGTGTGCGCATGGGTGCCCTCGCCGGACAAACACAGCGCACCGAAGTGCGCGACAACCTCGCTGAACTGATGAAAGGCAGTGAACTCGTATACGGAGATCCGAACAGCGTGGAAGTGACCGGTGCCGACTCCAAGAAAGGTGCGTTCATGTCCCCTATTTTGCTCTTGAATAAAGACCCGTGGATCAACCAACAAAGCCACAACATCGAAGCGTTCGGACCGATAAGCACGTTGATGCCGTACACCGATATTGACGAAGCCGTTGCTTTAACGAAACTCGGCAAAGGCAGCCTCTGCGCGAGTATCGCTACGTACGATGATAAAGCAGCACAACAAT
>JAGNUG010000158.1 GCA_017987115.1 Flavobacteriales bacterium
CAAGGTTTCGGATGGCTCAGCAAGCATGGAAGTGGTAAGGGAGGTGATACGATCACTAGCGGGCTCGAGGGCGCGTGGAAACCGAACCCTACCAAATGGGACAATGGCTACTTTGATATGCTTTTCGGTTATGAATGGGAGTTGACAAAGAGCCCAGCTGGCGCGCATCAATGGGTTGCCAAGAACTGTAAGCCGGAGCATATGATCCCCGATGCGCACGACCCGAACAAGAAGCATCCGCCTATGATGACCACGGCTGATCTATCGCTGCGTTTTGATCCAGCCTACGAAAAGATATCGCGTCGGTTCCATAAGGATCCTAACGCTTTTGCAGATGCTTTTGCACGTGCATGGTTCAAGTTGACTCATCGTGATATGGGGCCTAAGTCCCTCTACCTAGGGCCGGAAGTGCCGCAGGAAGAACTGATCTGGCAGGATCCGATTCCAGCTTTGGATCATAAATTGATCGATGCGAGGCAGATCGAAGAATTGAAGACGAAGATCCTTGGCGCAGGACTTAGTGTAAGTGAACTGGTTGCTACGGCGTGGGCCTCTGCTTCCACGTTCCGTAGTAGCGATAAACGCGGTGGCGCGAATGGTGCACGTGTACGCTTGGCTCCGCAGAAGTTCTGGGCAGTGAATGATCCAGCACAACTCGATAAGGTGATCGGATCACTGGAAAAGATCCAGGGAGAATTCAATGCGGGTGGAACGAAGGTTTCCATAGCCGACCTGATCGTACTAGGTGGTTGCGCTGCAATAGAAAAAGCGGCAAAGGATGCTGGTCACAAGATCATGGTCCCCTTCACGCCTGGGCGAATGGTTGCATCTCAAGAGCAAACTGATGTGGAGAGCTTTGCACAAATGGAACCGCAAGCAGATGGTTTCCGCAATTGGCAGAAGAAGACCTACAATGTATCTGCTGAACAACTGTTGATCGATAAAGCGCAATTGCTTACGCTTACGGCACCAGAGATGACCGTGCTTGTGGGTGGTTTACGCGTTCTGGGTGTAAACTCCGGCGCAACGAAGCATGGCGTATTCACTGACAACGTAGGTACATTGACCAATGATTTCTTTGTGAACCTGTTGGACATGAAGAACGCTTGGGCACCAAAAGCGGACGAACAAGGACTCTATGGAAGCCATGATCGTAAGACAGGTGATCGCAAATGGACAGGCACTAGAGTGGATCTTGTTTTTGGAAGTAATTCCCAACTACGTGCGATAAGCGAGGTGTATGCGCAGAACGATGCGAGAGAGAAGTTCGTGAAAGACTTTGTTGCCACCTGGAACAAAGTGATGAACTTGGATCGATTTGATCTGCTGTGAGCATAACCAATACTGAAAATGAGAAAGGTGGTCCTGGGGCCACCTTTTTTGTTGCTGATCAATTCTCCGAGAAGCCGTGCTTCCGCCAATACCGCTTGCCATATCCGCAGAAGAGCTCTTCTCCGCTCCGAATGTTACGCGTTGCTCGTATGCATACATCATAGTTTTCATCCAACGCGATCCGAGCGTTGTTCTTGAAGTGTGTTATCGTTGGCCCTTGAGCGTCATTGGCGTATTTAGCGAAGCATGGGGTACGCATTGAGTCGAACGTGCGGCCGTTTTCCAAAGTGATGAAGTAGCGATCGTTTCCCACATCGGCACGCTTTTTCGCTTCAATTTCGGATAAAAGTTCACCAGCAAAAACCGCGACTGTTTCATCTTTGAATATGTCTATAGCAGTGAATAGTCCGTTGCCGGATCCTGCAATTTGTGATAGGTCCGTGTACAGATAGTCTGTCTCCAGTGCTTCAATGGAATTGCTTGTATTCGGAGGGGTTTTCAGTTCAGGTCGGTTTCAGAAGGCGTAAAACAGGGAAAACCTACAGTGCTTTTGGCAGTCCGCTGCGGCGGTTTACCGAGTACCCTGCGTGGGTTTCATAGGCGATAAGCGAACTTGAAGCCTAGGTTGTGCTGATTCACATTTACCGGATCATCTTTCTTACTCATGAATGTACGACCGATCTTAATTGATATGTCCAAATGGTTATTGAGCACATACCCTAGTGCGAAGTAGTAGGTGAATGCGCCTGGAACTGTTGAACCACTTTCTAGGGTGGATACATTATTCAGAAATGTATATCCTATTCCATCTTGACCATATAGATCTTCTATAAGTACCAGAGGATACCGAACAACACCTAGGATCGGAATAGCGCTAAACGAAACATCATCTGCACCACCGGTGCTTGTAAAATGATAATAGCCAGTGTTGAGTCCTAAGCCTAGGGCGGGTAACACCCAAGCTTCAGCTTGCACGGTGGCACCTATCCCCAAAAAAGTCGGTGTGTGCTCAAATGACGTCAATACTTCAGGACCGATGGAGAGCGCAAGATCCCGATTTTGCGCATGGAGCTGGAATGATAGAGTACCACAGATGATCAGTACGATCAATTTATTCATGACCATTATTTTGAACTCATAGTAACCAAGTACCTGGTAATTGCTATCCGATCGCTTTCGGATATGGCATGCTTCGGTGATCTTCGAGCCACCTTGACCATCATATTCACTATTCTAGGCCAGGTCCTTGCCGATTTGCGCGTTGGATCCTGAAGACTATGACATGAAGTGCAGTTGTCTATGTACAGGACCTCGTCATTTTGCAGAGTTGCTAGATCATATCCGGGATAGTTCAAAGCCCCTCGTTCGGCATCATCTTCAGTTGGAGTTGCAAGTTTTACTGCTTTGCAAGAGACCAATAAGAATGATATCAAAATAGCCTTTAGTATGATCGTTGCACTGGACATTGATATATGATCAGAGGGTGGTTTTGAACATGAAAATAATTTGCACCAATGTTCTTGAATAATGTGTCACCTTCGATTTTTAGAGCACCTGACTAACGCGTGGATGGACGTAGTTCGGGGTACGAACTGGATGTACTGATTGGTTGATACAGAACTGTGAAGATAACGAGTTCCTTGAATGTGTTACGTTGATGTTATGCATTGATATAGAATACCTTCATGGTAGGCCTAGGTATTGTTTTGTCTCGCATTCCCGCGCATTGGCCCTACATCTGGTTGGTAACAAAAAGCCCCGCACATTTCTGCACGGGGCTTGATCTTATCAGTTAGCGCGAATTACTTCGCTGCGTCGTCCTTTACTTCCTCAAAGTCAACATCGGTTACTTCAGCATCTGCTGTATTGGATGAGTTGCCAGCTTGTGCTCCGCCACCGTTGGCTTGTGCTTCTTGGGCGGCTTTGTACATCTCTTCGCTTGCTGCACCGAACACTGTGTTCAGTTCTGCCATAGCGGTGTCGATGCCTGCGATGTCCTCAGCTTTGTGAGCGGTCTTCAACTTCTCTAGTGCGTCGGTGATCGGTTGCTTCTTGTCGGCTGGGAGTTTGTCGCCCAGTTCCTCCAATTGCTTTTCGGTCTGGAAGATGAGGCCATCGGCAGCATTCATCTTATCCACCTTCTCGCGCATCGCTTTGTCGCTGTCGGCGTTGGCCTCGGCTTCTTTGCGCATCTTTTCGATGTCTTCCTTGCTTAGACCGCTGCTGGCTTCAATGCGGATGTTCTGCTCTTTGCCGGTTGCTTTGTCTTTCGCTCCTACGTTGAGGATACCGTTGGCATCAATGTCGAAGGTGACTTCGATCTGTGGTGTGCCACGGCGTGCTGGCGGAATGCCATCCAGGTGGAAGCGACCGATCGTACGGTTGCCGTTCGCCATGGGGCGCTCGCCTTGCAATACGTGTATCTCTACGCTCGGCTGGTTGTCGCTGGCCGTGCTGAAGGTTTCGCTCTTCTTTGTAGGGATGGTGGTGTTGGCCTCGATCAACTTGGTCATTACACCGCCCATGGTCTCGATACCCAAGCTCAATGGGGTAACGTCCAGGAGCAATACATCCTTTACTTCGCCGGTGAGTACGCCACCTTGGATCGCAGCGCCAATGGCAACTACTTCATCCGGGTTAACGCCTTTGCTTGGCTCTTTTCCGAAGAATTTCTTCACCGCTTCCTGGATCGCAGGAATACGGGTGCTACCACCCACAAGAATGATCTCGTCGATCTCGCTGGTCTTCAATCCTGCATTCTTCAAGGCGCTTTCGCAAGGTGCGATGGTGCGCTTGATCAGGCTATCGGCCAGTTGCTCGAATTTTGCGCGGCTCATGGTCCGTACCAAGTGCTTCGGGATACCATCCACCGGCATGATGTACGGCAGATTGATCTCCGTGCTGGTCGTGCTGCTCAGTTCGATCTTGGCTTTTTCTGCTGCTTCTTTCAAGCGCTGAAGGGCCATTGGGTCCTTACGCAGGTCGATGTTCTCGTCCTTCTTGAACTCGTCCGCCAACCAATCAATGATCACCTGGTCGAAATCGTCTCCACCAAGGTGGGTGTCTCCGTCCGTGCTCTTTACTTCGAACACGCCGTCGCCCAATTCCAGAATGCTAACGTCATGGGTTCCTCCACCACAGTCGAACACGACGATCTTCTGGTCGATGTGCTTTTTGTCAAGTCCGTACGCCAGTGCCGCTGCAGTCGGCTCGTTGATGATGCGTCGCACCTTCAATCCTGCGATCTCACCGGCTTCTTTTGTGGCTTGGCGCTGAGAGTCATTGAAGTAGGCCGGTACCGTAATAACTGCTTCCGTTACCGTGGTGCCGAGGTAATCCTCAGCGGTCTTCTTCATTTTCTGCAGGATCATGGAACTGATCTCTTGCGGAGTATAGTTGCGGTCTCCAATAGCCACTTGGGGCATGCCGGCGCTGCTACGGGTCACTTTGTAAGGTACACGTGCGATCTCCTTGGCATCTTCTTCATAGGTATTTCCCATGAAGCGCTTAATGGAGGAAATGGTGTTCGTGGGGTTGGTAATGGCTTGACGCTTAGCAGGATCACCTACTTTACGCTCACCACCTTCAATAAAGGCCACCACGCTTGGGGTCGTGCGTTTGCCTTCGCTATTGGCGATCACCACCGGCTCGTTGCCTTCCATTACAGCTACGCAACTGTTGGTGGTCCCCAGGTCTATTCCAATTATCTTGCTCATTCGTTCTGTTGATCTGTTTTATTCAGTCGCCCCTCTCTGTCAAGGGGTATGCCAAAGCGACTTTTCTCACCAGAAACTGACAAGCATGCAAAAGCCCGCTGGATCGGCGGGCTTTTGCATGTCAAAACGACAGCGCGTTATGGACAATCATAAGATGTGTTCTGGTCGATCATATCATTACAGAACATCCGACCGGCAGTAATATTCCCGTTCACCAACTCGTTCAGGCTATTCGGATTCAATTTTTTCCCCACTCGGTATTGGCCCACATTTTTGGTATAACGGCTTGCCCATATGCCATATCCGTTCTCGATATTGCTCCAAGCTGGACGGTCTTCGACAATGCCGGAAATAGGTTCGCTCAACGTCAGGAAGGTGTCGAAGTCATCATTGGCCACTGTGAAAAGGAAATCTACTCCTGTGAACACCCGCCTTTCTACTTCCGGATCCACCGGTACATCATTGGCAATGGCTCCAAAGAAATCCTCACCACCAATAAGTACCGCAAAATCGTCAGCGGTGGATAAGGAATTCGTAGAGGTTTGCCGTTCCAGGTTCCGTGTAACCGACTTTGCCTCAGAAACACCGTTACGGTACTCATCAAAATTAAAACGCCAGCGCGCTTCGTATCGTTTTCCATCGATACCTGCGTCCCAATTCAATTCGTAAAAACCAAATTCCTGCCCATTCGGAGACATCAAGCTCATGTCAACGTTGTAAGATGCATCTACGGATTGTATGCCGAAATCATTCACGATGGTGGTCCTGCTTGTCATTTTCTCGCCCTTGGCCACTACCTCGATCTCATATTCCGCATTTTGATCCAGATAAACTGGTTTTCCTTCTACCGGAGAATAATTTGTTGGGTCCACGAAATAGTAGACCGTTTGTTCTGGTCCGTAAAAGAGTCCCGGCTCACGGTTGGTGACAACGCTATCCAACAATTGGAACTCATCTACTCTGTTACCATTAACGATCTTGAAGACCTTAGCGGATGTGATCTCATCATTACTGAATTCGCTGGAATCCCGGATCTGCGCAAAGACATAGGCATCACCTTCACCTAGGAAAGCTTTGTTGATCTTAACGAATTGGACACTGTCCCGTTGGTTCAAAAGACCATAGATCACGGTGATATTCTTATAGGGCGCATTGATGTCCAGGTCCGTACTGCAACCAAAGAACAGGAACGATGCGAAGAAGAATAGAACAAGTTTTTTCATGGATGGGAAATGGGCTCCGTGCTTGATCATGCC
>JAGNUG010000002.1 GCA_017987115.1 Flavobacteriales bacterium
ACCCACGGAGTACAGATCCGTTAGTTCCTGCTCTTGCGCAGGGGTCAACGCAAGTGTGCCGTAACGTTCTCCTTGTGGCCAAGGCTGCGGTGTTTGAGCAGGAATAGTGGAATAAGGGAAAAAGTCACGGTCATCGATCTCCGGAGAACTACGTCCGATCAAATAGGTATAGCGCAAACCACGGATCAGATGGTCATTGCCAGTTGCATAGGCAAGAACGATCAGTGCGCCAATGACAATAGCGATCCAAAGAAAGAAACGAAGCAAAATGCGCATGTGTTGGTGGTTGCCGCCGAAGGTAATGTGTTGGCGTCGTTCAGCCGGTTACCAACTCCACGTCAAACAGATCCGCCAATTCCAATTTCAAGCGACCCTTAACGGCTTCGATATCCAACAGACCGCCTAGTTCTTTCGCCATGCACGTAACGCCTTTATCGGCAATGCCGCACGGAACTATGTTCTCGTAGTAGCTCAGGTCCGTGTTCACATTGAACGCAAAGCCATGCATGGTCACCCAACGACTGGCGCGAATCCCTAATGCGCAGATCTTGCGCGCTTTGAGCGGGTCTTCCCAGTCCAACCAAACTCCCGTGAGACCCTCAATTCGTCCCGCTTTGATCGAGTATGCTTCCAACGTACCGATCACCGCTTCTTCCAAGGTGCGCAGAAAGCGATGAATATCCGTGAAATGATGGTCCATGTCGAAGATCGGATACCCAACGATCTGCCCAGGTCCATGATAAGTGATGTCTCCGCCACGATCTATGGGGAAGAACTCTACTCCCTTTTCGCGCAAGCCGGTTTCGTTCAAGAGTAAGTGACTCTGCTTACCGCTTTTCCCTAGCGTGTAAACATGTGGATGCTCGCAAAAGAGCAGATGGTCCTGTGTTGCGCTGTGTTCGCTTTCGAGCAATTTGCGGTTCGCGATCTTACGGTCGATGGTTTCTTGGAACAGGCCCTTTTGAAACGCCCATGCATCCGCGTAAGGGATCAGGCCGAGGTCTTGGAATTGGACTTTTCGCATTTTGGATGATTCAACGCAGAGGGCAGAGTCGCAAAGGTCGCAGAGTTTTCGAATGAACAGGGGGCAGAGGAGCGCGTAGCGCCAGAGTGCATTATTGGACGCTCCCGTTTGTATGCACCATCACTCTTCTTTGAGCTCGTTTACTGCAGGCTGTCATAGTTGCTGACCAAGCAGGTGAGTTCAGAAAGTTGGCTCAGCGTCTCAATGGCCGAAGGCCGCCTTATTCTTGGCGTACTCTACGCCTCTAATCTCTGCGTTGAGCAATTTTCACTCCTCTTGTAGACCGTTCACCACACGCTCCACTCCATGCTTCAGAAGTCGTTGCCCGAAGTTGATGACCAAGCCAAGTTTACAGTTGGCGAGCTTTAGGTAGGTCAGCGTTTGAGCTATATGGCTGTCATGGATGCTTTCTACGGCTTTCACCTCGACCACTATACGCCCGTCGACGATGATATCCAGACGCAAAGTTGTTCCAAGGTCTTTCCCTCGGAAGTGGATCGGAACAGGAACTTGTTGTTCAACGCGTAGGCCTTTTTCACGAAGCACTTGGACCAAACACAATTCATAGACACCTTCCAGCAATCCAGGTCCAAGTTCACGGTGCACCTCGATCGCTGCGCCGATGATGCTTCCACTAAGTTCCTTATAGGTCATAGTGTTGTCGGTTCACAAAGTTGACTCAGCGCCGCAATGGCCTAAGGCCATTTATACTTCCCTGCGTTCGCTGCGCCTTAAACCTCTGCGTTGAGCTTCTCTACTTCACCTCCGCCAACTTCCCCTTCAGCATATTGATCACTGCGATCTCGCTCGGGTCAACATCTTTTTTCTGCGCCCAGTATAAGCTCACCCAATCGCCGAGGTTGATCAGATACAGCTGACGTGCGAATGATGTGTCGCCCTTGCTCCAGACCTCGAAGATGTTCGGTGTGTATTTCTCAAAGATGCTTTTGTTGATCTCCATGCGCATCTGCGTCCGTTCATGGTCTTCTTTGTGTCGGAAGATGACAACACCCAAACTTTTATCGCCACCGGCCCATCCGACCAGCTCGTTGTGGTTCATTTCCGGAATGGCGTGGTGCCAACACAGTTCTTTGCTGTTCTCGTTCACTTGTTGACGGAACCGGATGCTCACGGCCTCGGTATTTGCTTCGCTGTATATCACCAAGCGCTTGCCTACTAATTTTTCAGTGAGATCCATAGCTGCTTTTTGGATGTGTGCTTTATCATCCTGCAACATGTTCGCAGCGGTGTTGATAGCACCTTCGAAACCATCGCCACAGATCCCAAAATGACGCAACAAGAAGAACTGTTGGACCAATGAATACGCCAACATGGTGCGTGGTGGGTTGCCACCGGGAATAACGATATGGTCCAAGCCTTTCGCTTTGGCCATCTCCAACATGGTACCGCCACTGGTCACCACACATACGCGGGCACCTTTGTTCAGGGCTTGTTCCATGGCGGCCAAGGTCTCTTCGGTATTGCCGCTATAACTGCAAGCGATCACCAAACTCTTATGGTTCACATAACCCGGCAGGTAATAGTTGCTATACACTTCGATCGGGCATTTTGCTTCCTTGCTCAACAATTGAGCTGCAATACGACCGCCAATTCCGCTGCCACCTAAGCCGGTAACAACCACATTGGAATATGGCCCTCCGGGTGCTTTGAGCTGGGCTTTACGGCCGATCTCAAGGGCCTCTTTCAATTGCTTAGGAAATGCGTCGATCAAGTTTTGCATGTGGTGTTTTCGTCTTTTCTCTGGGGTCAAATTTACACCCGTCATACGAAGTCAAGCCCGCAATAGTTATCGCTTTAGCCTCAGCTTTTGCTCAGGGTGCTGTCTGGTATTGAAAACGCGCACCACATTGATCTGTTGCAATTTGACGTCGTAAACGATGAAATACGCAAAGCGTTCCATGGGGAACTGACGAATGGTGCCACGAATACCAACACCACCGGAAGTGTTTTGCTGTAATAAGCCTATCGTATTTTGCAATTCGCTCGGAATTAGCAAGGTAAGTTGCGGTCGAATAGGTTTATGGAACCTCAAGGCCTTGTCAATGTCGGACTTTGCCTTGGGAGAAAAGGACACGGGTAGGCTCATTTCCCCATCGACCTCAACGCTTTCGCTTTTACATCTGACCAAGGAATGCTTTTGATCGTTCCATTGCTCATCCCCTCGGAGATAGCTATGAACTCTTTTATCTCGGCCTCATTGAACTGTTGCTCGGTCCCAGCGGAAAGAACATGCTCAACCATCGCTAGCGTTTTGGTGTCAGTAGTATCCAATACACGCTTAGCCAATTCGATGCGCTTATCTTCTTTTTTGCCCATTTTCCCGGTGAGATCTGCATCTCAAAATTAAGCATTCCTGCCGACTATTGTTTATGGCGTCCATGTAGACTTTGGTTCACTGCATACCGGTATCTTCGCGGCCGCTGAATAAGCAATTCATTATGTCCCAGAACCTTTCAGATCAAGAAGTGATCCGCCGCGGATCACTTACCAAGCTTCGCGCATTGGGCATTGAGCCGTTCCCTGCAGCTCAATTCCCGGTATCGCATACTGCAGAACAAGTAAAAGCCTTGGCTGTGGACGAGGAGGGGGTAGACCTGCTTGTTCTAGCGGGTCGCCTTATGAGCGTTAGGGTAATGGGCAAAGCATCGTTCGCTGTGTTGCGCGACCATACAGGTGATCAGCAGATCTATGTGAACCGCGATGAGATCTGTCCCGGTGAGGATAAATCGCTCTATAACGACGTATTCAAGAAGCTTCTTGATCTCGGTGATCTCATCGGTGTGAAAGGGCACATGTTCATCACACAAACGGGTGAGCTCACACTGCGCGTTAAGGAATTGACATTGCTAGCGAAATCACTTCGCCCCTTACCTGTTGTAAAGACCGATGAGGATGGCAATGTACATGATGCATTCGGGGACCCGGAGTTGCGATACCGTATGCGGTACGTTGATCTGATCGTGAACCCGAATGTGCGCGAGACCTTCTTGAAACGGACGCGGATCTTCGATGCGATGCGCAAGGCATTCCAGACGGCGGGTTACATCGAGGTTGATACCCCGGTCCTTCAGGCTATTCCAGGCGGCGCAGCAGCGCGTCCTTTCGAGACGCATCATAATGCATTGGATGTTCCATTCTATTTGCGCATTGCGAACGAACTTTACTTGAAGCGCTTGATCGTTGGTGGTTTCGAAGGTGTGTTCGAGTTCAGCAGGAACTTCCGGAACGAAGGAATGGACCGGACCCATAACCCCGAATTCACGGTGATGGAACTGTACGTTGCATACAAAGATTATCGCTGGATGATGGAATACATGGAAGAGGTCTTCGCAAACGTTGCGATTGCCGCGAATGGTTCCGAGAAGGCCACGTTCCAAGGAAAAGAGATCCAGTTCAAAGCTCCGTTCAAGCGTATTACGATGTGCGGTTCGATCATGGAAAAAACAGGTGTCGACCCACTTGAGGCTACTGAAAAAGAGCTCGGTGAGCTGTGTTTGAAACATGGCGTTGAAGTGACCGCAGCTATGGGCAAAGGCAAGTTGATCGACGAGTTGTTCAGTGAGTTGGTACAACCCGAATTGATCCAACCCACTTTCGTGATGGATTTCCCGTTGGAGATGAGCCCGCTTTGCAAAAAGCATCGGGATGATGATCGACTAACGGAGCGTTTCGAGTTGTATATCGGTGGATTCGAAGTGGCCAATGCCTATAGCGAATTGAACGATCCGATCGATCAACGCGAACGCTTTGAGGAACAGGTCAAATTGATGGAACGCGGAGATGATGAGGCCATGTTCATCGATCAGGATTTCTTACGCGCTCTGGAATACGGCATGCCACCGACGAGTGGTATCGGTATCGGAATGGATCGGTTGGTGATGCTCCTAACGGATAATCCAGCGATCCAGGAAGTGCTACTATTCCCACAGATGCGGCCAGAGAAATTTGATCAGTAGTGCGCTACTTCGCTGTTCGTTCGATCGACTCCATTACGTCACCGACCTGTAGTTTCAGTACGACGCTCATTCCGTTCACGACTTCGCCGAAACGGGTATAACGACCATCCAAATGTGGCGTTGCACTGTGCGTAATGAAGAACTGACAACTTTCCGTATCGCGACCCGCGGAAGCAAGGCCGAGAGACCCGGTACTGAATAAGTTGAGACAGATCTCCGTACGCAATGTCCACGGCATGCCGCCGTATCCATCGCCACGCGGACAACCACCCTGCACCACGAAATTTGGAACCATTCGATGGAATGCTTTGCCATTGTAATATCCCGCGGTGACCAATGAGTCGAACGCGAGACAACTTCCAGGAGCTCCATTGACATCCGTAGCAATGATGATCGTTCCTTTCTTTGTTTTGATCGTGTAGCGCTGGCCTTGTTGCAATTGCTTTAACCGCACGGTGTCGATCGGGTGGTTGAATGCTATCACGGGATGATCAGGAATAGGCGCCCCGTCGCGTTTAGCTGCTAATATTCCGATCAACGATCTCGCTTCGAGATCCTGGATGGTCTTCAAAGATCCGAGCGATCCCATTTCAAGGTCATTCGGAAAAAGGATTATGAGGTCCCTTGGGTCTACTTGTTGAAGGTCCTCTGCAGCCGCGCTTATCAATCCAGGGTTTCCGCTTTCCATGACCGACCGGAAGAATGGTGCAGCTTGTTCCACCTGTAGGTCATGTGGGACCGCTCTCGGCCTGTTCATCCGTGCGAGTGTTCGTTCAGCCAAGATCCGGTAGGCGGCATAGGACATCGCTGGGTGTGCGTTACTGATCATGATCCCGCTCATCGTTGCCTCAATACCGGGTTCTTCATCCGCGGCCATTGCTGTGAACCGGGCAGCTTCAGCATAAGGCTCACGAATGATCATCCTTCGAATGGAATCGCGAGCCATTCCTCTTGTTGAGTTGTGCGGAAATAATAAAGCGTAGTAATTCAGTCGGGTAATAGGATCGAGTCGATCAACCTGGGTTTGGATCTGCAAGAGGATCCTTGGGTCCAGCTGTTCCGCTTTTGCATTAAGCGTTTCCAGTATTGCAGTACGAAAGGTCAATTCGGGATCAGCGATGTTGCGAGCAAGTTCGTTCAACGTAGTCCCATCATTGGAACTTCCAAGTACGCGTGCAGCATTGACACGCACGGCGACCGGTTGTTCAACACTTAACAAGGAACGAAGCAATTCATCTTTTCCGGGACCATCCGACTTTGCCAAGCCGCGCACAAGAAGTGCTTTTGCGTCGGTGTCCTTTTCATGGTTGATCAATTTGAAATAGGTATCGGTGATCCTGTTCAGCTCCTTTGCATCGACCCGGCGAAGCGCATCTGCAACACGTGCACGGTCCTGTCCAATACTTTTCTCCAAAAGCGATATGAGCTCTTCTGAACTGCGCGAAACCGGCATTCGGTGTACGGCCATGATCAACGCACTGTGATAAGCGCTACGTACAGTGCTGTCAGTCTCTTGCGCATAATTGGTTTTCAAAGTCGAAACGATTGAACTATCCGCGATGAAACCTATCGCGAATACAGCAGCACTTCGAACAGCCGCAGTACTATCGCTCAGCGCGTTCATCAAACACGACAATGAGGCACTATCCTGAACCGAAGCAAATGCAAGTCCTGCGGCTTCACGGACCTCGTCATTTCCATTGGCCAGTAAAGAACAAAGCGTTTCCGCATCACGGTGTTCCTGTGCGTTAAGTACTGATAGCATGGCACTGTTGCTCCATTTATTCGGAGCATGTTCTACAGGGTCGGTCGGTTGTACACAACCGACCAGAACGAGCAGTGGAATAAATACTAGTTGTCGCATTGTAAGTTCAAAGTTCACTGACTTCCGAAGTCAATAGTTTTATTTCCGAACAGCTTGGTAAGGTCCCAGCCAAAATAGCGCAATGCGGCAAGTAGGACCATTGTGGCTGTAGCTTCGTCGATATTGCCAATGAGCGGCAGATTGTCCGGCAAGATCTCAAATACTCCCCAAGTAGGGTTCATTAAGTAGATGAAGGAAAGGATGCCTGCCAACGTAATAAGAATTCTTTTCATTTCCTGATCGTGGTGGACCAAAGTAAGAAGGCTTGGCCTCGAGTATCTTAGCCGCAGAAATGAACTATTACCTGATCACGCTTTTTACCTGCCTTGCCGCTCCATTGATCGTTCATGGCCAACCGGAACCGGATAGCATTGCTATTGCGCACATGCAGACAGATGTTCGCTTTCTTGCAAGTGATGCGCTGGAAGGCCGTGAGTCCGGTACACCCGGAGAGAAACTGGCCGCTGATCATGTGGTTGAGCAATTCAAGTCCATCGGACTGAAGCCGATGGGTGATGATGGAACGTTCTTGCAAGCGTTCACATTCAACGGGCAGCCTGAGCTTGGTTCTGCAAATCGGTTGAATATCGGCCGTTCGGTGTTGAAGTTGAACGAACAGTTCTATCCGTTGGCTTTTTCGGCAAGCGCAGGTGTTCGTGGCAAAGTGATGAAGGTGGGTTATGGCATTGATGCGCCGGACCTGGACCAGAATGATTACGCGAACATCGAAACACAAGGCCGAATAGTGGCGATCAACATCAGTTCGCCGGATGGGATCCACCCGCACAGCAAATACTTGGCTTATCATGATCTGCACGCACGCGCTGAGAAAGCGATCGAGAAAGGCGCGATAGGAGTGTTGTTCTATACCGATGACCCGGATGTTGAAGTGCCATCTGAAGAACTGAATGCAAAGGTCACAGCGTGTAAGGTGCCTGTCGTTTTTGTAAAAGGTAATCTGCACATCGACCTGATCGTGGACAATAATCCTTGTGTGATCAATACGGACATTCAGCGCCCGCAACTGACCGCATACAATGTTGTTGGTCTCTTGGATAATGGTGCAGAACATGTAGCCGTGATGGGTGCGCATTTCGATCATCTTGGTTGGGGCGATGAAGGTTCTTTACATCGCGGGGAGAAAGCGATCCACAATGGAGCGGATGATAATGCCAGCGGCGTGGCCACGATCATACAACTGGCTCGTGACCTGACGAATATTGAGAATGCGAAAGCCAATGATGTGTTGTTCATCGCATTCAGTGGAGAAGAAAAGGGTCTATTCGGATCGAACTATTGGACCAAGCACCCAACGGTGCCAATAGAAGAATTGAACTATATGATCAACTTGGATATGGTTGGTCGGCTGGATACATCCGGTGTGATCGGCATCAATGGTGTTGGCACTTCGCCAGCATGGGCTGATGTGGATAGTTTAGCAGCCGGTGATCTGCGGACCAAGACAACGTCAAGTGGTGTCGGACCAAGTGACCATACGAGCTTTTATCTACAAGGTGTCCCTGCGATCCATTTCTTTACGGGTACTCATGAGGATTATCATAAGCCAAGTGACGATGAGGAAAAGGTCAACTACGAAGGAATGGTCCGCGTGATGCGGTACATCGAAGCACTTGTCGTGGACCTGAACGATAATGGGAAACTGGAATTCACGAAAACCATAGATACGAACTCAGAGGATGTTCCACGCTTCAAAGTGACACTTGGCGTGGTGCCGGATTATCTGTTCGATGGAAAAGGAATGCGGATCGATGGTGTTACAGAAGGCAAGCCTGCTTCGAATGCAGGATTGAGGCCGGGTGATGTCGTGATCAAAATGGGACCGGTCGATGTGACCGATATGATGAGCTACATGAAAGGACTTAGCGTTTTTAATGCTGGCGATACTGCACCAGTAACAGTGGTGCGTGATGGGAAGGAGATCGAAACGAGTGTTACGTTCTAATGGCTGAACAGCGTATTGCAGTTATAGGCGCGGGTAGTTGGGGTACAGCCTTGGTGAAATTGCTTTCAGCGAATCGGGAGCGTGTTGGTTGGTGGGTTCGGCGGGCTGACACGATAAAACACATCAATGCATTCGGACATAATCCGGATTACATCAGTGCTGCTCAATTCGAACCTTCACGATTGGCAATGGATACGGATATCCATGCCGTAGTGCAGAATGCCGATGTGTTGATCATCGCAGTTCCAAGTGCGTTCCTCAAAGCAACAATGGACCTATTACGACCCGGTGATATAAAGGGCAAGACAGTATACAGTGCGGTCAAGGGTATCGTGCCGGAAACGAATCAGATCGTAGGTCAATTTCTTTTCAATGAATTCGATGTTGCTGAGAAGGATTTTGGTGTGATCTGCGGTCCGTGCCATGCGGAAGAAGTTGCCATGGAGCGCTTGAGCTACTTGACGATCGCTTGTCAGGATCAGGACAAGGCCAAAGCCATGGGCGATGCACTGAACGGGCGTTTCATGAAGACCACGTTGAGTGATGATATCTATGGAACGGAATACGCAGCGATCCTGAAGAACGTGATCGCAGTCTGTGCCGGGATAAGCGTGGGTCTTGGGTATGGCGATAATTTTCGTGCGGTCCTGGTGAGCAGGGCCATTCAGGAGATCGAACGTTTTGTTGCCGCCGTGCATCCCATTGCGCGTGACATCAATGAACCAGCGTATCTCGGTGACCTGTTGGTAACCGCTTATTCGACCTTCAGCCGCAACCGCGAGTTCGGCAACATGATCGGCCGAGGATATAGCGTACGGGCTGCCCAAATGGAAATGAACATGGTGGCCGAAGGATACTACGCCGTTAAGTGCGTGCATGCGATCAATGAAAAATATGGCGTGGACATGCCCATAACCGAAGCGACATATAGGATCCTGTACGAAAAAATGGCGCCCATCATTGAGATGCGATTGCTGAGTGATAAACTAGCGTAATGCCTCTACTTCGCTTCCACTGGGATTTCTTCGGACCGGATGCACAGCCCACCGCAGACCACTTCCTAAAGCACCTCGATACCTTCTGTGGAAAACACTTGATCAAGGGCTATCGACATTGGACCACCGATCACACCGTGCGTGTAGAAGCTACCTTGGAGTGTGATCAAATACACATGCTCTTGATCCGCGATGCATTGAAACCAAAACGTGCGGAACGTGTGCTTGAGTAGATCGGATCAGCGTATGAAACGCACAGTGCTGCGTTGGTCGCCCTGAACAAGATCCAAAAAGTACACACCGGCCGTGAGGTCTTTGACATTCTCAATGAACTGTTGTGGCCCACTTGGCACACGTGCACTCAGAACGGCCCTGACCAATTTACCTGTGCTGTCCAGAATATTCATTTCCACAACACCGTTCGAGAGCAGATCGACGTTGATCTGAAGTTGAGTTCCGTCGTTGTTCAATGCAACCGTTACTGACAATGGCTCCTTCTCTTGGTCAATTATTCCGGCATTCACATCGCGCACAAGTAATACTTTGAAAACGCGGGTGCTTGCAGCGCTTTGTGTTCCGGTATTGATGAAGAATACATTGGCCGCACTGCTTTCTATTCCACCAATGATGTGCCCTGCAAGAACAGTGTCACCAGAGAGTTGATCGAGATCAATAACGTTATCGAACATGATCGGGTTATATGGTGTTGGAATGAACTCGGCGCCGGCACCGAGCAGGGCTGGCATAGTACCGATAGCAGCCTCTGACATGGCTCCGGATGCGTTCCGTTGTATTCTGCTGATCGTGTTTACGAAAGGCACGTTCGTATCATCCAAGAGCTGACCATTCATATCAAAATAGTAGCGCCCGATACCACCGAAGAACACCGTTGACATCACATTGTCGTTAGTCGAATACACTGGCATGTGTGCCGTATGATATTGGTTCAATAGTTGCTCAAAGACCGGTGCAACGGTGTAGCCTGATGAGGTAATATCCACCGTGTTCAGCCATGGGATATTACTGCCATATTGGAACACGCCTGAGAATGCGGTAAAGCCTTGTTCGCCATTTGGAAAGATCTGTGGTACCAGATTGTAATCACGACGATGTAGTTCAAGTGTATCGATCGTTTCCGTGAACCCGATGATATTCATGCTTGAACCGTCGTCATCAATACCGAAACGGCGTATCGCGTTAGTGTATTCTTGAATAAAGCCGGGTCCGTGGTCGGGCCCCATTGGATTATATCGCCCGATGAAGCGCTGGCCGCCTACCAAATAGAATTCGTTATTCAGGAGCCCCAAGTAGCCTCCTGTAACGGCCATCCGGTCGTCGGCAGTTTGTCGGAAAAATGCATTCGGTGAAGTTCCGTTCTTGATCGCGCTGATCGCATTTGGAACGTCCACGGCAGCGAGTTGGCCGTGCGTAATATGGTCATTGGCCGTAGGCGAGAAGCCATATCCACCGATGATGTAAAGTGTATTTCCACGTTGAAAGAACTCGAGATTGGTGCTTTGGAGTTGTTCGAATAATGCGGTTGGTAGTGACGAGAGATCAGCGCTCCAGACCTCATTCGTGAACGGGTTCAACACATGCCCCATTGTATTGTTCCCAGAAGCCAGGAACGCGGCGAATGGTTGGCGTTGGTGCAACCCATCCGTTCTTCCACCGATCAACAGCCACTCACCATTGTGCTGGCCCCAAGCGAAAGAATGAATACCCGGCATATCCGGAATAGTAACTTCTTCCAACACTACATTCCGATCCCCGACATGCTGCGAAAAAGCGTTGACGAAGAAGAAGACTACTGAAATTGCGAAGTACCGATGGAACATGGTCACGATTTTGGACAAAGTTCGATCCGGTGTCCGGGATTGTATGTGATGTTCGTCACTGAACCGGAGACCTATTTCATCGACCAACGTGCTAATTTCTCCTTCACCTTCGTGTAAGGCGGGTATTGCAACCCGTGATCGATCAGTGTACTGGAGTCAACGATGGACTTCCAATGCGAGAAGGTGTCGAAGCCGCACTTGCCATGGTAGCGGCCCATACCGCTTGTCCCAATGCCTCCAAAGGGCAATTCGCCATTCGCGAAATGAAACAAACAGTTGTTGATGCACCCGCCACCGAAGGCGATCCGCTCAGTGAAGAAAGCAATGCTCTTGGCGTTTTTGCTGAACACATAGGTGCTCAACGGGAAGGGGTTCTGGTCGACTAGAGCAAGGACTTCCTCCTTTTCACGCCAGGTGATCACCGGGAGGATCGGACCGAAGATCTCTTCTTGCATTACGCTGTCGTCGTGGGTCACACCGACAACTACTGACGGTGCGATGTAGCGATCAACACTATCGACTTGACCACCTATCACTGTTCTGCCTTGACCAAGATAGCCGCGTAGTTTTTCGAAACGTGCTGTGTTGATGATGCGCCCGTAGTGCGATGACTTTTGCGGATCATCACCATAGAAGTCGATCAATGTTCTTTGAAGGATCTCCAAGAATTCGTCCTTTCGGTCTTCATGGATCAGCACGTGATCGGGAGCAATGCATGTTTGGCCTGCGTTGAAGTACTTGCCCCAAGCAATGCGTTTGACCGCTGTTTTCAGATCCACGTAACGATCAACGATGGCCGGACTCTTACCGCCGAGCTCAAGCGTTACTGGTATGAGCTGTGGAGCAGCCATAACCATGATCTTGCGACCAACGGCAGGGCTTCCGGTGAAGAAGATATGGTCGAACCGGAAACCTGCGACCAATTCTGGAACAACGACTTTACCCTCTCCGTGTACCAAGTATACATGCTTGGGGTCAAATACCTTAGAAATGATCTTTGCTGTAACTATCGCAGTGTGCGGCGCATCTTCGCTCGGTTTTACCAGGACACAATTTCCCGCGGAAATGGCAGCGATCAACGGTTCCATTACCAATTGAAACGGATAGTTCCAAGGGGCAATGATCAGTACGACACCAAGCGGCTCTTTCGTTACCGAGCTACTTGCAATTTGAAGTGATAGCGGTGTTGAGACTTGTTCGGAGCGCGTCCATTCCTTCAGGTGATCCAATGTATGCTGCAACCCTTGATACACCGTGCCGATCTCGCTAGTGTATGCTTCGAATGGAGGTTTATGAAGATCCTTGTGCAATGCAGCAAGCAACTCTTCTTCATGTGATCGAATGGCGGTTTGCAGATCCTTCAACGCTTTTCTTCGAGTTCCTAAGGACCTTGTTGCGCCACTTTTGAAGTACGATCGTTGATCGGCAAGTTTTTGAAACGTCGTTGACTTGTCGAACGCATGACTATTCATGGATACAAAGGTAGCGGTAGTTAAGCCGCAAGAATGAAGTCGCTCCCTTCCATCAACCCACGCGAGACAAGGAATGCAGCTATCTTATCCCCCGTGCCACGTTGACTGATGAAGGAGATGATCAACGCTTCGCCGGAACCCGGAAGTTCATTGTGCGGGATGAATTGATATCCTATCATTTTTCGTTGGCGTACGTCCGTGAACGCAGAGACCGGTACGCCTTCATGTTCCAACATTCGAGCGCGAGCTTTGCACAAAGCACTGGTTCCCGCAATGATCACCGGTCTGCCGGTCGGGAATTTTCTAGTGTACCAAGCTGCGATCCATTTCGCCTTCGTGGTAAAAAATGCATCCACACTATAGTTGGAATGTGTTCGGCTTGAACGAGCTGGGTGATCGTTCCATGTAAGCAGTTCATCCGGTAGTTTTGCGACGCGTACACCATGATGCATCCAACGTAACCAGAGCTCATGGTCTTCGGGTAACGGACCGGTATCATATTCACCGAATTGCTGCACAAGGTCTTTGCGGAACATGACCGATGGGTGCGCAACAGGTGCATCCACGAAGCGTTTCAAGTAGTGCTGGTGAGGAGATATGATCGCGTTCTGCCATTTCACATACGCTTCCATCCCGCGGTTGTTCTTAACAGTTGAAACGAAATTCGTTCGTGTTCCAACAACGCCGATCTCCGGATGCGTGTCCAGGAATTCCACTTGTTTCTCAAGTCTTTTGGGCTGTGCAATGTCGTCTGCATCCATGCGTGCGATGAAGTTCCCTTTCGCGTGTTCTAGACCCGTGTTCAAGGCATGTGCGATACCGATATTTCGTTCATGGATCAACCGGACCCGCTGATCCTTCTTACACCATTCATCGGCAATTGACGAGCTCAAATCAGAAGAGCCGTTATCGATCAGGATCAATTCATGTTCGCTGAAGGATTGATCGACGATGCTCTGGATAGCAAATTCCAATGTGGAACCGGCATTGTGAAATGGTAGTAGGGTCGAGACTTTCGTCATGATCAGACCGTCATCAAACCTTTTAGAACGATCTCGGCTTTTTTCTTTCCGATCTCCGCGATCACATCCTCGGGCATCGCTTCCTTGACCCCCTTGATGCTGCCGAAACGCGTTAGTAATTTCTGTGCGGTCCCGGCTCCGATCCCTGCGATCGCCTCCAACCCTGTTTTGATCACTCGCTTGCTGCGCTTGCCGCGATGGTGTGTGATCCCAAAGCGATGAGCTTCATTGCGCATATGCTGGATCACGCGCAAACTGCTGCTTCGTTTATCGATGTGCAAGGGGTATGGATCGTGCGGAAAGTAGATCTCCTCCAGTTTTTTTGCGATACCGATCAATGCGATCTTCTTGCGCAAACCGAGTCGCTCAAGAGCTTTCATGGCAGCACTCAATTGACCTTTGCCGCCGTCGATCACGATCAACTGAGGTAGCGGTCCGGCCTCTTTGAGCAACCGGGAATAACGGCGCTCAACGGCTTCTTCCATGCTTGCAAAATCATCCGGACCCTCGACCGTTCTGATGTTGAAGTGCCGATAATCCTTCTTGCTCGGCTTGGCATTCTTGAACACAACACATGCGCTTACAGGGTCGGTGCCTTGCGTATTGCTATTGTCGAAACATTCGATGTGCACGGGCAGTTCACTTAACCGAAGATCCTGTTTCAATTGCTCAAGTATCCGGTTCGTAGCGGCTTCCGGATCAACAAGCTTTTCCTGCTTGCGTTTGTCCATAAGGAAATAGCGTGCGTTCCGTTCACTCAACTCCAGCAGTGCCTTTTTATCACCGCGTTGAGGAACGTTGAACGTAATGCCCGGCATTTCAATTTCAGGGTCGAATGGAACGATGGCTTCCGGTGAATCGCTATGGAAACGTTCGCGCAATTCAGCGATCGCCATTTGCAAGAGTTCAACGGGCTCTTCCTCCAACTTCGATCTCAGCTCAACTGTAATTCCGTTGATCACGGCGCCATCGATAATGCGTAAGTAATTCACACACGTACCACCTGCATCAGCAGCTAAGGAGAATACATCCACATCACCGATGTCCGCATGAACAATGGTGTTCTTGGCTTGGTAGCGCTCAAGTTGTTCAGCTTGTTGCTTGAGTTGTTCGGCGCGTTCAAAGTCCAATGCATCGGCATGGACGTTCATCTGCTCACGAAGCATTTGCGCTACTCCTCGCGTACGTCCTTTTACGATCTGCCGGATCACTTTTATATCCTCGTTGTAATCCTCGATCGGTTGTAGTCCTTCACAGGGACCTTTGCAGTTTCCGATGTGGTATTCCAGGCAACGCTTGTATTTGCCGCGCTCGATGTTCTTTACACTAAGATCATAATTGCAGCTACGCAACTTGTACATCTTGTTCACCAGCTCAACTACAGTGTGCATTACGCGGCTGCTGGCGTATGGACCGTAGTATTCCGACCCGTCCTTCTCCGGGTTACGCATGCCTTCTACGCGCGGGAAACGTTCATTGCGGATACGGATCCAAGGATAACTTTTGTCATCCTTCAGCATGATGTTGTAACGCGGTTGATGTTGTTTGATCAACGAATTCTCTAGCAATAATGCATCGAACTCCGTGGCAACAACGATCACTTTAACATCAACGATGTTCGCTATGAGTTTGGCGGTCTTACCGGTCTCATATTTCTGCTTGTTGAAGTAGCTCCCGACCCGATTACGGAGATCCTTCGCCTTGCCGATGTAAATGATCCGCTCGCTGAAGTCGAAGAATTGGTACACACCGGGTTGGTGAGGAAGCAATTTCACTTTTTCGCGTATGTCCAATGGTGGCATGGTCGAACGGAAGAACAGACGATCGGAGCATCAGACAATTCTTGCTATGCTGCTAATTATCAGATCAACGACGTACTGAGCGGAACGCAAAGATCGTGCGTTCGGTCGATACCGTATCGTAAGTGAGGATTATCTTGGCCGCCCTAGTTCCAGAATACATGCAATTCACCGCACAACAGATCGCCGAACTTTTGCAAGGTTCCGTTGAAGGCGATGCCAACGCTATGGTCTCTTCACTTTCCAAGATCGAAGAGGGTGGTGCAGGGTCGTTGAGCTTTTTGGCGAACCCGGCTTATACACAATACATCTACAACACAACAGCGTCCGTAGTGATCATCGGCAATGACCTTCAACTTGCCGGCCCGGTAAAGACCACGTTGGTGCGTGTGGCTGACGCGCAAGGGGCATTTGCAAAAGTGCTGGAGATGTACAACACCATCAAGTTGGATAAGAAAGGTGTTTCTCCGCAAGCTGCAATTGCGGACTCGGTTACGATGGGTGCTGATTGCTACGTAGGTGCACTGGCGTTCATCGGGGAGAATGTCAAGATGGGAAAGAACGTAAAGATCTACCCACAATGTTTTGTAGGGGATAACGTTTCGATCGCGGATAACACAACACTGTTCGCTGGAGTGAAGATCTATTCTGATTGTGTGGTCGGTAAGAACTGCATCATTCACAGCGGTACGGTCATCGGTAGCGATGGTTTCCGTTTCGCAACTGGTCCCGGTAGTGGGCAGAAGATCCCACAGATCGGAAATGTGGTGATCGAGGATGATGTGGAGATCGGTGCTAACTGCGCGATAGACCGTGCTACATTGGGTTCAACGATCCTGCGTAAAGGCGTTAAGTTCGATAACCTGATACACATTGCACATAACGTGGAAGTGGGAGAGAATACATACTATGCAGCGGGTGGAGTTGTTGCGGGTAGCACCAAGATCGGTAAGAACTGTATGTTCAGCGGACAGGTCGGCATCATAGGCCACCTGCGGATCGCGGATGGTACGATCATTGCCGCACAAAGTGGGATCAGCAAGAACACCAAAGCAGGTGAAAGCTATATGGGTTCACCCGCCTGGGAAGCCAGTAAGTACAGGAAGAGCTATATCCACTTCCGCAACTTGGATAAGCTTGTGGAGCGGATCGAGCAACTCGAGAAAAAGAACAACTGATCTTGGTTACGGCAATTGCTCTACACGGACAGCAGTTGGCACAACCCCACCGATGTTCTCCAAGATCGGATCGCGATCATTGAGTGCCCCTGTGTAAAGCACGGTGCCATTCAGGTTAACGTCTTCCGGTACGTATCCGGTCACGCTAGCTGTAGGTACTACACCGCCAATTTTGGTCAGGATCAGATCCCTATCATTGTTCACTCCGGTATACCGCACGACGCCGTCTTCATTGACATCGCCTGACCAAAGTCTGGTGATCCCGTTTTTCTCAACGCGTGCATTGGTACCAAATGTCAGTACGGCCGGGTCGCTCAGGTCTATGCGTTGAACTTCGGTTCCATAAGCTCCGGATAACAAAGTCATCACGCCAAGGTGATTTCTGTGTTTCACGGCTACGTGATAAGAACCACGCGCAGCCGATGCAAAATGCAACGGACTTTTTCCACTGGACATAACAACGCGTCCGTCGGAAAGAACAAGCGCCGCAATTGCATCCACAACGATAGTTTGGTTACCAGGGTCCCTCAATTCTACAACGACCCAGTCAACGGGAGCGCTGTTTCCCGTGCGTGCAAGAAGTGATGGGTCCATGACCTCGCCCATGCCATAGGGGTCAGTAGTGGGTAATAGACCGCTGCTTTTCAGCCCTGCGTTCATGGTGGTTCCGTTCATTGGGCCATCCAGCATCACTGCAAGATCAAGCTCAACATCGCCATCAACGTAATCGAAGGTACCGTCGCTATCACGATCCACGCCCGCACGGATCTTTGTGTTCGGATGAACGATGGTCCAAGTCAATGGGGAACCACCTTGGGCTGATGCTACGAGTTGCGCGTGAGTAACGGTCTGGCTCGCAAAGTCCGATTGGTAACTGTCGCTTCCATCATAATAGAACCCACGCTGTTCGCCGGCGTAAATACCTTTTACGATCATCGCATATTCTGTCGGCTTGTCATTGACCAGTGTTTTCATGAACGTGACTTGTGTGGTACTACCCACGCCACCGTTCAACGTATGTCGCAAGCCCACGGCGGGCATTGCATCCTGACTAGGATGTACGAGGTCGAAGTTGTGACTTGCCGGACTGTTCACCTGGGTAATTCCGCCGGACCAGCTCAACAACTCCGGTTCGTAATCACCCAGATAACTAGCCGTTCCGGATTGATTGAATACTGTTTCCATCACACCATCGGACATCATACCAAAACCACTGGTACACTCGGTGGTGTTGTAGAAAAATCCGTTCTTTCGATAGGTGGAACGAAGGTCAGGTACCATATCAACGTTGTTCGTCATGTCAACGATCGCAGGACTTCCGGCACCGGAATTCGATCCGTTCCCAGGAAGGTGGCCGCGCCCGGTTCCTGTCTGATGACAATGCGAGCAATTCACGTTCACTGCAACGAATAACTTCACGCCTGCGGTCGGGATCGTTTGGAAAGTGGTTCCAGTAAAGCGCACTTTACCAGGATTCATCCGCTCGGTCGAAGCCGCTACGGATAATTCCGGACGGTACGTTCGATAAGGATTCGGAACATGCCAAGTGGCTGCGAGGAAGTCAGAAAATTCCTGCATGCCCGCAGCGTCCATCGGCGAGTCCGCACCTTGTAGATCACTGAATGCACCAGCGAATTCCCCGAAGTCAGACTTGTCTCCACGCCAATGCAATTTGCCGGATCCGCGGTTGATGATGTCGATCAGGAATTGCGTGGTCTTCAGGCCCTTCATGGGATGGAAAACCTTAGTGCCCGCCGGGTCAACTACGGTAGTCATGTCACCGGCCGGATTCCCGAGATCCCACGCCAATCGATCCCATTTTCCATCCAAATGGCAGGAGCCACAAGCAATATGTCCGTGTCCTGATCCTGCATGTGTATCGTATAAATGCTTACGACCGACTTTGATCACGAGCGGGGTAGGGTCGAAGAAACTCGTACGCGCCGTTTCCTTATTCGTTGTAAGGTCTATGGTAGAAATGGAGCCATCGAACTTGTTCAGCACGAAGCCGCGGTTGTTCACTTCATCCAGAACGATACCAGTCGGTCCTTCACCAACGGTGATCGGATCCGGGCTTGTTCGTGATCCTGTGGTATTGATCATGATCACGTTATTCGAACCCATGCCTGTTACGTATGCTTTTGTTCCGTCAGACTTCCACGCAATTCCACGTGGGTCACCGATCGACTGTTGTCGAAGGTTCGGTGGCGACGTACTCGTGGTATAGTTGATGTGCGGATTCATATCCGCGATCAACGGATTTCCGGCTGGCATGAAGCGAGCAACATTCACGCGAAGAAATTTTCCGTTCAAGTTCGGCTCAAAGCGGATCTCGTTGGTAGCATCCGTGCCAACCACAAAGACTTCACCACTTAATGGATGAACCGCCATGGCCATCAGGATATTTCCGAGATGCGCTTTATAGGTTACCGATCCTGTACTCGGGCTATTCGCGTTGATCATGGCCACATCACGGTCCGGCATATCCCAGCCGGCAACACGCGAAACACCAGGAACCGCGCCGGTTACAATGCTCGTCCAATTTCCTCCGTTGGCATCCATCCATTGTCCGGCAGCGTTCTTCCGCACCACCATACTGTTGGTGCCAGGTGGCAGCGGGTTCGATGGGTTCATCGGTGGGTCGAATGCCATTCCGGAATTCGGAACAGGAACAATACCCCCGTACGGACCAGCTGGATTCGTAACGTCATTGGGCACGGAAGTACAGCCACCTTGTGGTGAACAGAACCCGTCCGCCATGAAATCACTTCCGTTCACAACGGTTGTTTGGTTGCCACTTTCGAAGAATGCCGCATAAACGGTATTGCCATCAGGGCTAACAGCAAGTGCTCGAGGTTGTTCACCCTTCAAAAGGACCTCTGTAGGCGCAGTATTCAAATTCGCTGGATCGAACACTTGTACGCTTTCACGTTCTGCGCAGGAAACGAACGCACGTTGCGGAGATCCCGCAAATACCACATCTGCCGGTTCGTTCTCTGTACCTAAGCTTCGGATCACGGCTTTCTGGGTAAGGTCCACAACACTTACCTCATCACTCACTTGATTCACCACCCATACTTCGTTGTTCGTTCGTGCACGCACCGAAACCGGGTCAAGCCCTACCGGTATGGAAGCGATATGGGTCAATCCGCCCGGACTGAATGAATATACCTCCAATGAATTGTTGCCAGTGTTCACAGCCAATAGTTTCGTCTTATCAGGAGTCATGTCCAAGGGATGAACATGTGCTGATTCGAAATTGGTGAAGTCGCTGATAGGCACGGCGCTCTTTGTAACCGTAGGGTCGTTGTCCGATCGCTTAAGCGTTTCGAATGCCGAAAGACCGATCACCAACGAAGCAGAAAATAAGGTGATCAACGTAGTCCGTCGGGGGAGAATGTTCTTCATCGAATAATATCCAGCGTTTGATAAGTTCGCCGCCCCAACGCAACATCAACATCCCAGAATGGATCACAGTTCTGTTTTGCGGCAATGCAATCTAGTGAATTGTGGCGGAATATGACAAATGCGATTTTTGATCTGTTGAGTTTTTCATGAAGCTGTCGATGGTTTCTTGGACATGAATAGTACGTACGCTTTATGTCTCAACTCAGAGACCAGAGGCGCTGAGTTTCGATTTACCGGGCTATTCGAAAAGATATTCTGGACATTTGGGTCGTCGTATGCGAGCCAAATGGAATTGTGTGATCTTTGTCGTGCAAGAATGAACAGATCGCCTCGTTGGGTGTTATGCATCCGTTAGCGAACAGCCATGGGCAACTATTCCATAAAAGACCTTGAGAAATTGAGCCGCGTTAAGGCTCACACCATCCGAATATGGGAGAAGCGCTATGCATTGCTTTCGCCCGATCGCACGGACACGAATATTCGGAGTTATTCCGATGAGGACCTGCGCAAACTGTTGAACATCTCGCTATTGAACAACAACGGGTTCAAGATCTCGAAGGTGGCGAAGATGAGCGATCTGCAGATCCGAGATGAGGTCTTGGCCATGCAAGAAGATAAGATCGGGGTTACGGATCATGTTGAGAGCCTGATCCTCGCCATGACAGAGCTGGATGAGGATAGATTCGAGAAAGTGATGGGTAGTTGTGTCCTTCGGTCTGGATTCGAATCGGCCATGCTGGAGGTTATCCAGCCTTTTTTGCAACGCGTTGGTGTTTTGTGGCAGATCAATGCGATCAAACCTGGACAGGAACACTTCATCAGCAACCTGATCAGACAGAAAGTCATCGCAGCCATTGATGGCGTGATCCCAGAAAAACGCGAGGAGCCACTGACCATACTCTTTTTCTTGCCTGAAGGTGAATTACACGAGCTGGGACTTTTGTTCGGTCATTATTTGGCTCGAAAACTTGGCCATCGGCCTATCTATCTCGGGCAATCCGTTCCGTTCAATGATCTGGCACCGGTAGTGAAGCACAGGCGGCCGGATATCCTTGTTACGGGCTTCATATCACATCAGAATGTGCAAGAAGTGAATGCCTATTTGAATAAGCTGGATAAGCACTTTTCGGAACTTCGGATATTGTTCTTCCATAATGCTGGACTCGTCGGTATTAAACCGGTCAAGAACCAGGTCGTAGTGTCGGACCTGGTCGCGTTCAAAAAGGCGATCCTCTAGATCTCTTGTCTTCCTTAGGGAGCAGATGTTGGTGGTCCATGCGTTGAGCGGGCCGCAGAACGGTTGGTGCTTCAAAATAAATTGTTTATCGTTTTGTGATGAATATTGAACAAAATTCACCACAAGGCTTGCAACTTTGTTTTTTGTGATTACTTTTGTCTAACGAAAGGACACAAACAATGAACAAAATAGAACCAACATTTGACGAACGTTTGATGTCTCTCAACGATCGGCTACTCTATTTCGCTCTAAGTCTTACTCGGAACATGGATGATGCGAAAGACCTGATCCAAGAGAGTATGTTGAAAGCGCTATTGAACAAGGATCAGTACACGACAGGCACGAATATCAAAGCATGGATGTTCACCATTGTTCGTAATACGTTCATCAATGGCGTGAAACGCGATCGACGCGGTCAAATGGTCATGGAGTCTGCGGCGAGACAAGAATTGCCAGTGGCAAATGGCAGATACCTGCAAGGTCCGATCGGTACTTACAATACCCTTGAGATAGAGGATCGTGTTGAGCGATTACCCGCTACGATCCGAACGCCATTCACAATGAATTTCAAAGGCTATAAGTACCATGAGATCGCAAACACCATGGGTATTCCGATCGGTACGGTAAAAAGCCGGATCAATCAAGCGCGCAAACAATTGAGGGTTCAGCTGCAATGAAGAGCGGTACCATTGTCATAGGAGCGGGATTTGCGGGGTTGTCCGTTGCGGCATATTTGGCCAGAGCTGGTCGGAAGGTCACTCTATTGGAGAAGCATGACCAAGCGGGTGGAAGGGCCAGAACATTCAGTGCAAAAGGGTTCACATTTGACATGGGACCCAGTTGGTATTGGATGCCGGATGTTTTCGAGAAGCACTTCGCACATTTTGATACGCACCCCAGCGAGCACTATGATCTTGTTAGGCTGGATCCCAGCTACTCCGTCTACTTCGGTGCTGGGGATAGGATGCACGTACCTTCTTCCATGGATGGACTCCGCTCAATGTTCGAGTCGATGGAACCTGGTAGTAGTAAGGCACTGGATACATTCTTGAGCGAAGCTCGGTTCAAATACGAGACCGGCATGCATGACATGGTGCGCAAGCCGGGGATCTCGTTGACGGAGTTTGCGGACATGCGCATCGTGAAAGGGCTGATGCGGATGCAGTTGTTCACTTCCTTCAGTAAGCATGTACGGAAATACTTCAAACACCCGAGGTTGATCAAGCTGATGGAATTCCCGGTTCTCTTTCTAGGGGCTACACCACAAGAAACACCTGCGTTGTATAGCCTGATGAATCATGCTGACATGGCATTAGGTACGTGGTATCCCATGGGTGGCATGGGAAAAGTTGTAGATGCTATGGTGCAAGTTGCGCAAAAAGAAGGTGTGGAGATCCGCTACAACGAAACGGTCAAGAACATAGAAGTTGCAGGTGGAAAAGCTGTTCGGGTACATACGGATAAGGGCATGTATGAGTGCAAGGAAGTGATAGGTGGTGCAGATTATCATCATGTGGAACAACATCTTCTCAATGCCCCTGACAGGCGCTACACGGAGCAATACTGGGATCAGCGCACACTGGCTCCTTCCGTTCTTATGTTCTATCTCGGGATAAACAAAAAACTATCTGGTCTTGATCACCACACCTTGTTCTTCGACGAGGATCTGGATGTTCACGCGAAGGAGATCTACACCGATCCCAGCTGGCCTACCAAGCCACTTTTCTATGCTTCATGTTCTTCGATCACCGACCCGTCGGTTGCTCCTGAAGGGATGGAGAATCTGGTCATTCTTATTCCAATTGCTCCGGGCCTTAAAGACGATGATCCAACGCGTGAACGCTATTATGATCTCGTTATGGGTCGGCTGGAAAGCCTTACTGGTCAAGGTGTTCGTGAACATGTCATATTCAAACGAAGCTATTCCGTGAATGATCTGGTGAATGACATGAACGCATACAAAGGCAACGCCTATGGCCTGGCGAATACACTGAAGCAAACTGCAATTCTACGCCCAAGTATTCGGAGCAAGAAGGTAAAGAACCTCTATTACACTGGTCAACTCACTGTACCCGGACCTGGTGTTCCACCAGCGCTTATCTCCGGTGAAGTTGTGGCCCGTCACATTCTGAATTCCGATCCAAGATGAATAACAGGTACATATATGATGTTGTGTGCATAGCTGCCAGCCGAAAGACCACAAGGTCGTTCAGCACCTCATTCTCGTTAGGAGTGCGTTTGCTTGATCGGCGATTCCGGGACCAGATCCACGCCATTTATGGATTCGTTCGTTTCGCGGATGAGATCGTGGATACGTTCCATGAACATCCTCAGAAGAAATTGTTGGACCGATTCAGAACAGATACCGAACTTGCAATTAAAGAACACATCAGTTTGAACCCGATCCTGCATAGTTTCCAGAACGTGGTCCGTCGAGCCGGTATCGAATGGAACTTGATCGATACTTTCTTGGACAGCATGGCGATGGACCTTGAACGTGGAGAGCATGATCGATCATCCTTCGATCAGTACATCCTAGGAAGCGCAGAGGTGGTAGGGCTTATGTGTTTGCGTGTTTTTTGTGATGGTGATATTGTTCTTTATGAACGACTGAAGCCCTATGCCATGAGCCTGGGTGCGGCATTCCAAAAAGTGAATTTCTTGAGAGACTTGAAGCAGGATAATCAGGAATTGGGCAGAACCTACTTTCCTGGAACGGATCTGAACGCTTTGAATGCGGATCAGAAACAACGCATCGAAGATGATATCCGAGCGGACTTTGAACATGCAGCGATCGGTATCCGACAACTTCCGAAAGCTGCGCGTGTTGGTGTACACCTGGCTTATGTGTATTACCTCTGTCTGTACAAAAAGATCCGCTCCACTCCGGCAAGTGAACTATTTACACGTCGGATAAGTGTTCGGAAAAGGAGTAAGATCAGACTTCTCGTGGGTGCTGTTGTGCAGGATAAACTCAATTTGATATGATCGGTGAAGAGAAATTGCCGAATGGTCCAGAACAGGTGATCCTTATCGATCCCGATGATCGCGAACTCGGTCACATGGAAAAACTCGCAGCACATCGTGAAGGGATGTTGCATCGGGCATTCTCGGTTTTTGTTTTCAATGATCATGGTGAATTATTGCTGCAGCAACGTGCTTCTTCCAAGTACCATTCTGCAGGGCTTTGGACCAATACCTGTTGTGGGCACCCAAGGCCGGGTGAAACGATCCAGGAGGCAGCGGGCCGAAGACTGTTCGAGGAGATGGGTGTGAAGATCGAGTTGACGCCTGTATTTCATTTCGTGTATCGCGCCGAATTGGAGAATGGCCTCGTGGAAAATGAATTGGACCATGTGTTGATCGGCCGTTTTTCCAAGGACCCGGATCCTGATCCGAGCGAGGCTTCCGATTGGCGCTGGGTGCAACGCGAGAGTTTGGCGCGTGAGCTAAAAGAATACCCCAAGTTATTCACAGCGTGGTTCCCATTATGTGTCTGGAATGCATGGGGTCATTCCATGGCGGTTCTGCCAAAATAATGAGCCTGGATGGGCCAATGAATATTTTCTGGTTCCGTCGAGATCTTCGCTTGAACGATAATCACGGACTCTATCGTGCATTGAAAGATGGCGGTAATGTGCAACCCGTGTTCATCTTCGATACCAACATACTCACGAAACTTGAGGACAAGGATGACCGTCGCGTCACCTTTCTGTTCGACCAAGTGGCTTCTCTGGACCAACAATTGAGATCGTACGGGTCGTCTTTGATGGTCCTGCACGGGGACCCACTACAGGTGTTCAGGAAGTTGATCAAGGACCACGCGATCAAAGAGGTCTATACCAATCATGATCATGAGCCTTATGCGCTTGAACGCGATCAAACCATACACGACTTTTTGGTGGAAAATGGGTCGGCTTTTCACACGTTCAAAGACCAAACACTGTTCGAACGCGATGAGGTCCTAAAGAATGACGGAAAACCATACACGGTATTCACGCCTTATTCCAAACAGTGGAAAATGCGCATGACTGCTGAAGGTGTACCAGTTCATAAAAGTGAAGATGAACTGGACGGTTTATGGAAAGGGGCTCAACAAAAAATGGTCTCATTGCAACAACTGGGCTTCGACCGCGCGGTGTATAACGTCGCTTCTACAGAACCCGAACCGTCTTTGTTGAAGGCCTACGCGAAAGACCGTAACACGCCTTCTGTTCAAGGAACTTCGCGCATTGGTGTGCACCTTCGTTTTGGAACCGTTTCTGTTCGGGAAATGGTACACCTTGCCGAGGCGAATAGCCAAACATGGTTGAACGAATTGATCTGGCGTGAGTTCTTCATGCAGATCCTTTGGCACTTTCCTCATGTTGAACGTAACGCCTTTCGTCCTGCGTATGATGCGATCCAGTGGCGAGATGATGAGGCTGGATTTGCTAGGTGGTGCGAAGGGCGAACAGGTTATCCGCTAGTGGATGCAGGCATGCGTGAATTGCGTGCTACCGGTTTCATGCATAACCGGGTCCGCATGGTCGTGGCCAGTTTTCTTTGCAAGCATTTATTGATCGACTGGCGATGGGGTGAGGCGTGGTTCGCGCGGTGGCTTATGGATTATGATCTTTCTTCCAACAACGGTAATTGGCAATGGGCTGCCGGTTGTGGATGTGATGCTGCTCCTTATTTCCGTGTGTTCAACCCAACCCTGCAATTGGAGCGGTTCGATCCGAAATGGAAGTATGTCTTGAAATGGGCTCCGGAATATGGTGAGCTAACATTGCCAATGCCGATCGTAGATCATAAAGCAGCCCGGGAAAGAGCCATTTCCGTGTATAAAACTGCATTGACCACGCGTTAGTTCTTCAAAATTTTTCGTTTTTATATCACTGATGATCAGCGCTTTATTATTTTTTGTTCAATTAAATGAAACAATGATTGAACAAAATAACATGCTGCTCTGTTATTGATGTACTAACCCTTAAAAACTAAAAAAATGAGAATACCTACTCTTGCCCTCTCCGTGATATTGGGGGCCTCTATAGCAACAGCGCAAACTGCGCGCGTTCAAGTGATCCATAACAGTGCAGATCTAGCAGCTGCTTCTGTGGATGTCTATTTGGATAATACCCTTCTGCTGGATGACTTCGAATTCAGAAATGCCTCACCGTTCATTGATGCTCCGGCTGGCGTGACCTTTACGGTTGGAATAGCACTTTCAACAAGTACGAGCTCGGCAGATGCTATTTTCACACAGGACTTTACGCTTGCTGATGGCGAAACTTACGTCATCGTTGCGGACGGTATCGTAAGTGGGTCAGGATATTCTCCAGCCACGCCTTTTTCGTTGGAAGTATATGCAATGGGTCGTGAAGCATCTACCGGAGGTTCCATGATGACCGATGTATTGGTTCATCATGGTAGTACCGATGCACCAACGGTTGACATTTATGAAAGTGCAGTGGTGATTACTACGATCGTAGAGGATGCCCCATACGGTGCTTTCGCCGGATACTTGGAACTGCCAACGGTGGATTTCACATTGCAAGTAAGGGATGAGTTCAATAGTACGATCGTTGCGGCTTATTCCGCACCACTGGCCGGCTTGAACCTTGGCGGTGCCGCTCTGGTGGCAATTGCTTCCGGATTTCTTGATCCTATGATGAATAGCAATGGACCTGCGTTCGGTATTTGGGTGGCTCTGCCTAGCGGAGGCCCGTTGGTCGAATTGCCAGCGGCTGCAATTCCTACTGCCCGCGTGCAAGTGATCCATAACAGTGCCGACCTGGCTGCTGCGCAGGTAGATGTTTGGTTGAATAATACACCGCTTCTGGACAACTTCGCATTCCGCAACGCCAGCCCATTCGTTGATGCACAAGCAGGTGTGCCGTTCGATGTAAGCATTGCACTTCCTACTTCTTCCGATACTGTTGGAGCACTCGCACGCTTCACCTATACCTTGGACGCTGATGAAACCTATATCCTCATCGCCAATGGCATTGTAAGTGCTACGGGTTATTCCCCAGCAACTCCGTTCGACCTATATGTAACAGGAGGAGCACGCGAGACGAGCACATCCCCTGGTAATGTGGATGTACTTGTTTTTCACGGAAGTACGGATGCGCCAATGGTTGATGTTGTAGAAACATCAGTTCCAGCTGGAACCATCGTTGATGATATAAGTTACGGAGAGTTTGCTGGATACTTGGAGCTGCCTGAGGCGGACTACGTTCTCAGCGTTGAAGCGATGGGAACATCGGTGGTAAGCTATCAAGCGCCACTTGCATCATTGGCGCTTGCTGGTAATGCGATCACCGTGCTCGCATCCGGATTCTTGAACCCAATGGTGAATAGCATGGGTCCTGACTTCGGTCTATGGGTAGCCTTACCAAGTGGTGGGCCACTCGTTCAATTGCCATTGCCGACCGGTGTTGAGGAGAATGAGATCGTAAGTTCCTTCACTGTATTCCCTAATCCAGCTGTGGATGAAGTGATGTTGGATATGGACCTTCTGTTCGAAGGAGAGGCCACATTGTCCATACAGGATGTAACGGGTCGTATCCTACGTGTTAATGATCTGGGCGCGCTCACCAATGGCACTCAGCGCATACGGGTGAACCTTGCTGACCTGAGCACCGGAGCATACTGGTTGCGTCTACAGAATGCAACTGGTGAGCTGGTGGTACCAGTTCAAAAACAATGACCGACGTTGTATAGTTGAAATGGCGTGGCGATCGGGTGGTCGTCACGCCATTTTTATTTAACTGAAATATGCGATGAAAGATTTTGTGATCGAACGGCGGATCGTACTTCCCATTTTACAGAAAGAGGCATGGGAGTTCTTCTCAACTCCATTGAACCTCGCTCGCATAACCCCGGAAGATATGCGGTTCGAGATCAAGACCAGGGATATTGCTCAGCACGTGTTCAGTGGAATGCACATTGATTATCGCGTGAGGCCCTTGTTCGGAATACCCTTGGATTGGCGTACGGAGATCCGAGGTGTTGATGCACCTTTCCAGTTCATGGATGCGCAGGTGAAAGGGCCATTCGCGAAGTGGGAACACGAGCACCGTTTCGTAGGAACTCCATATGGGATAAGGGTCGAGGACAGAGTCGTCTATCGCTTACCGTTCGGCGCGTTAGGCAGATTCGTGCATACTTTATTCGTAAGAAAACGGATCGAGGCGATCTTCGATCATCGTGAACGAACATTGAAAGCGATCTTTGCAACACAATGACCTGGTTCTTGAATATCGGAGCGATGATGCTGGCATTCCTGCTGATGGAGTTCATCGCATGGTTCACACATAAGTACGTTATGCATGGTCTCCTCTGGACGTTGCATCATGATCACCATAAAAAGGATCACGGAAGCGTGTTTGAACGCAATGATGCCTTCTTCTTGATCTTTGCAACACCGGCGATCACACTCTTTTTATTCGGTGTGCGGAATGGCATTTCCGATGTGCGCATCTGGATAGCTGCAGGGATCACGCTTTATGGGTTCGCCTATTTTCTTGTCCATGATATTTTTATCCATCAACGCACCAAGTGGCTTCGTAATTCGGACAATTGGTATTTCAGAGCGATACGACGAGCACATAAGATGCATCACAAGCATTTAGGAAAAGAAGATGGCGAATGCTTCGGCATGTTGTTCGTTCCTTTCAAATATTTCAGGAAGACCTCGGTTGAAACCTGATGGTCATGGAGCGTTTCCTGTATCTTTTCTTGGACCTTGGTGCGCTTATCATACCTCTCCTGTTCTCATTCCATCCGCGCATCCGATTGGATCTTCATTGGAGAGCATTGTGGCCCGCTATCATTCTTGTTGCAGCCCTGTTCATAGGTTGGGATGTGATCTTTACACGAATGGGGGTCTGGGGGTTCAACCCCAAGTATTTGATAGGGATCGATCTGTTCGGTCTTCCGATCGAGGAGTGGCTGTTCTTTATTTGCATCCCTTATGCTTGCGTGTTCACCTACTTTGTTTTCAATGAACTGAGTGCTGATCCATGGTCACCTGGATACGCAAGGACGATCGCGTGGACCATCGTTGTATGTTCCAGTGTGATCGGCATCATGAATTGGGAAAAGTGGTATACGGCGAGCACGTTCTTTGCTTTGGGTGCGACCTTTGCAGTTGTTCTTATCGCCAATAGCATCAATTTCCTGGGCCGGTTCCTGATCTGTTATGCGGCACTCCTCATCCCCTTCTTCCTGATCAATGGCACACTAACAGGGTACTTCACAACGGATCCGGTAGTTTGGTATGACGACACTGAGAACCTAGGCATACGATTAGGTTCCATTCCGATCGAAGATACGTTCTATGGGATGCTACTGATCCTGCTGAACGTAGTGCTTTTCGAACGCTGGAAGAAACCTGATCAATAAACGATCAGACGCATTTCCGTCATCTCTTCCATCGCGTATTTCAACCCTTCGCGACCGAGTCCGCTGTCCTTTATTCCACCGTATGGCATATTGTCCATCCGGAAACCGGGCACGTTATTCATGATGATACCGCCGACCTCGAGTTCTTCATGCGCTTGTTTCATGTGCGCGATGCTGTTCGTATAAACGCCAGCTTGTAATCCATACGTGCTATCGTTCACTTTCGCAATAGCCTCACCGAAGTCCTTGACCGGCTCGATCACCGCGACAGGTCCGAATACTTCAGCGCAATTCACCTTCATAGTTGACTGAACATTGGTGAGCAACGTAGCCGCATAAACGTTCTTTTCGGTATCTGCTGCCTTCCCTCCAGCAAGCACATGAGCACCGGCGTTCTTGGCTTCATCTACCCAAGAACTGATCCGTTGAAAGTGCCCGTTGTCAATGATCGGCCCTACGGAAACGCTTCTGTCGCTGGGGTCTCCGGCCTTCAAGTTCCCGTATTCCTTCACCAACAGGTCTCGGAATTCATCGTGGACGGACTGGATCACATAGATGCGCTGTGTGCTGATACAGGTTTGTCCCGCATAGAGGTTCGCGCCCATTGCGACAGTTTTAGCCGCAGCGGCGAGATCGGTATCGGTATCAATTATTACCGATGCATTACCTCCCAACTCCAGTGCTACTTTCTTCTTGCCACAGATCGCCTTCAAATGCCAGCCTACTTTGTCGCTTCCTGTAAAACTGAGCATGGCTATGCGTTCGTCCTTCACCAGTTTTTCCGCAACAGGTATTCCACTCAACATTACGCTGAACGCACCTTTGGGCCAGCCGATCTCCTCCAACATCTTCGCCAATGCAAATGCGCTAAGGGGCGCTTGGGGTGCCGGTTTCAGCACAACCGGACAACCGACGGCCATAGCGGGAGCCACTTTGTGCAGCACTAGATTCAATGGGAAGTTGAACGGCGTAATTGCACCGATAACACCGATCGGGAACCGTTTGGTAAAAGCGGTTTTGCCTACCCCTGCTCCAACGTCCATCGGAATGCTCTCACCTGTAAAGCGAAGGGCCTCCGCGGCAGCGGTCCTTACCGTGTAAATGCACCTGGCGATCTCTCCTTCGGCATATCCGATCGGTTTACCTCCTTCTTGTACGATCAGTTGAGCAAGTTCCTTTGATCGCTTGCTGATCAATGCAGCTAATGCTTCCAACTTTTCACTCCGTTCTCCGGCACTCATCCTTCGAAGCACATTGCGACTTGCATAAGCTGCTGCGATCGCTTCTTCCATTTGCGCCTCTGTCGCGTTCGGCATGCGCGCTAGTTCAGTGCCGTGGTATTTATCGAGTACGGTGTTGAACGTGCCGTCCCCACCTTCGGTCCAGCTGCCATTTATGTAACTGGCTTGGTTGAAAAGGGCGTTGGTCGGTGCGGTCATTGTGTTGGGCATGGTGCAAAGTTAATGGTCGTTATTGGCGGCCAAATGGGTTCATGGGATCGGTGGTGATGTAGCACGTTCGAACCGGGTGCATTCCACCTTGGGTGCTTAAGGCTTGAATGGCGCTTGGTCTACTTCGCCAAGTAGCGCCCCACCGGCCGTAACAAGACCACCTCCACATTCTGCTCCTCGAACTTATTGAAGCTGGCTCCAACCTGCTTATCTGGCCAAATGACCTTTACTGTGCCCTTTCCAACATCGTAGACAGCAGTGTACAAGGTTCCGAATCCACGCAGGAATTGTTGACTGTATAGCGGTGGCTTCAGGAACTGTTTGATCAATCCTGCACGAGATAACTTCGGCTCTGCGAGACATTGTTCCAAGTGATGTTTGCGTTCGATCGTATGCGTGAACGCAGCGTATTCATCCCACTCTACTTGATGCTGATGATTCGTTGCAACAGCTTGATAGACCACCTGCGCAGGTCGGTCCGGGTTCATGTAGACCGTGGCATAGTTCCCGGTCTTGTCCAGTACCGTGACATTGTATCCCATGTGTACCGGTATGCGTTTGAGCGCTACACACGCTTCCTCAACATTTCTGCATGTTTCCAGAACGTAGCGGATCACCAAAGGAATTCCGAAACCGGTACCACTCATTTTTCGTCCACCGAACGCAAGCGACACAGCTAAGCCGTCGGCATTCATTCCATCCAACAATCCCCACGCACTGTCCTGGATCCCGATCACGGGTCTGCAATATTCCGTGAATCGTAATCTGCCGTCGAAATAACGGGGATCGAAATCGTAGTTACGCACCAACGTAGGACTGCCCTTGGTCCAAGCGATCTGGGAACACCCGGCCAAATAAGGCGGCGGGCACCACATACTGAGGAACCTGCTCGCCACATCGTCGTTGTCTGCAATTCGGCAGAGGCTGTTGTACACCGGTATCAGTTCCGGCATGTGTAGCTCAAGGATCGATCTGCAGGTAACAAGGTCCGGCCGGTTCTCTTCTCCTTCACTCAAATACCAGATGCGGAACAGCGGCCACGCATGATCGAAGAACTTCTTGAACCGCTCTCCGGGCCATGGTTCATGGACGAGTTTTAATTGAATGTACATGGAAGGGGTGAAAGGTACAGGGTGTTTGGTAACGGGTACAGCGTACAGAGTTCCTCTTTGTCAGATACCCTGTACTCAGTAGTCAATACCCATTGCTAGTTACATCATTTTGAAACCACCGATCTCCAGCATGTGCATAGCTTCTGCATTTCGAGCGCCAGGCACAACGCTCTTGTATTCGTTCTTCATGGCGTTCAGCCATTTCTTGGAACGTTCGAGCAACTCGAAGTCGTCGGTCATCATCCGTCCGCGCATCACCAAGATCCCGATATCTGCACCTTCATACAACCAATCACCGACCCGTGTTATGCGCAGAAAGAACGCTTCGTTCTCCAGCTCTACATAACGGCGGTGCGTGTCCATGCGCCAGAAGTAAACACTGCCATCAGCGCGCATGCGCCAGATGCCACTGCGCGGAGCTTCCGTAACACGACGGATATCGTCCTGTGTGTGTTTGATCACCATTTGACCCCAACTATCGATGTTCTCTTCTCTTGCCCACCGACGGTTCAGCGCGTTCACGTTCAGTTTGAATGGTTTGTCCATGTACTCCATCATGTGGAACAGGTGCAAGGGTGCATCACTCATGGCGAATACCGCGTGATTGGTGATGCTGCTAGCACCAGTGATCCGAGGATTCAACTCTCCCAAGTAGATCGCACCATTGTCCGTATCGATCAGGAAGTCGAGTTCAAAATACCCCCTGTATCCTTCTTTGATCAGTTGATCACCGAACAGTCGAGCATACTTACGTGCCTTGCGCCGGATCGAAGGAGTGAACACGTCAGCGAAGATCTCATTCCCACACCAACCTCCTTTGTAAGGAGTAAGTTCCTTGAAGCCGACAAGCTCCGTCATCAATGGTGCAACAACGGTACCGTTGCGCGTAACGCATGCTTCCATGGCAGCGCCACGGCAATTGATCCGCTTCATCACTTTGCACTCCTTCTCTGCTTCGATCTCCTTTGCGTACTTCTTGTAGTCGGCCTCGTTCTTTACAAAGAAGGTAGTGTGTCCACTGTCACCGAATGGTGTTTGGATCACCAGGTCCGTGCCCAATTTCGCACTGACCTTGTTCAGGTGTGCGTAGTTCTTTATGTTGCTTAGTACGTACGGCACACAAGGAACGCCCGCTTTTTCAGCAATGCGGTTCGTGTTCACTTTGTTGTCCATGAAGGTGCGCATCTTGGCACTGGGGAACATGACCTCCAAGCCTAACTTCTTCGCAAGCTTCTCCGTCTTTTCATCGAACATCAGGAACATCACTTTGCCCGCTTTGCCCTTCACTTTACGTGAGTCGATGTAATCGCGCACTTCACTGTGCGTGAGCAAATAGTTGTTGATGTCCTCAATGCTCTGGAACTCCTCATGCGGTTCTTCATTCATTGGGCTCATCAAGTTCGGGTGCAGGCCGTCAAAGCACTCGATGTAGGTAATGAACTTGAAGCCCTTCACCCATTCATCCGCTCCCAACAGGTTGAAGTTGGTGGCGCTGATGAAATAGATCGGGGTCTCATTGCTGTAGAAAAAGCGACGGATATCACTAACGCCATTGATCGTTGGTATGGCTTTGCGCGCGGGTTTCTTGCGTGTGGCCTTTCGAACTACTTTACGTGCAGCCACTTTTTTCACGGCCTTTGCAGGCTTAGCGGCAGCGGTGCGTTTCGAAGCGACGGTCTTCTTCTTTGTAGCGCTTTTCTTTTTGATCGTGGTTTTCTTACTCATGCTTATTTCGTCTTTTTCGTTGTTTTGCTCGACCCATTGCCCATACTGGTCGCTATGCGCATGCCGCCCAAAGCCGTTCCGGTCTTCTGTCTTCCAAGGGCTGCATCCGTGAATACACGTAGTCCCAATTCCGGCCTGTAACCGTGGATCTCTTTCACGTCGATCGCAAGTAGGAAGTCGATGATCTCATGGTTGATGACCTGGCCCGGAACGAGCACTGGGAACCCAGGAGGGTAGGGGATCACGAACGAGGCGGATACCAATTCCTGTCCGGCCTCCATCATGGAAAGGCAATCGTGCAATTTGAAATGGACGCATCGCTCTTCTTTGTAGCTCAAGAAGTATGCTGCTCGTAGGTCGCCGCCAGGTACGCCGGGTACAGCAAGAAAGGAATTGTGGAAATGACTGAAATCCGGCAATGGTGGAACCTGCTCCACTAATGAGCGGATGGTACTTAAGTGTAAGCGTTTTTCCGCATGGTCCATTCCTGCATTACGCGTTTCGAGATCGTCCGCGATCTCCAACAACACCTTGGTCAGGTAGGCAAGTGAACCTCGTGTGGTGCCGATATTGGTCATGAACAACACGCTGTTCCTGCTCGTCTTGTTCACTTGGATCGCATACTTGTCCATCAAGTATTTGTTCTTGAACGTATCCCCATCTATGCCCGTATGGCCAGTGAACAAGTTGATCTTCGTGGGGTCCAATGCGAACTCATCCTCGGCCCATGCTTTCTCGATATCGTTCCATCCGCTTTCGCGTGCATAATATCCTTCGATGCCACTTTCCCGATGTTCTTTCGGTATTAGTTCTTCAATGGTGATGATGTCGAACCACTTCAGCAATTTCGGATTCTCGCGTATCGTACGTCGCAACATCATGCCGAGTTCGATCGCTTTCTCAACCAGTTCGTATCCTTCGAATTGGACTTGCCTGCGCCCTATATCCAAGCTTCCCAAGATCTGATAGTTGGCACTGGTGCTCGTGTGCGTCATATACGCTTCATGGAAAGCGGCTTCGCTCTTGCGCTTGAAATCCTCATCCCAAATATGGATCATGCTGCCCTGCCGCATGGAACTCAAGGTCTTGTGGGTACTCTGTGTCGCATACACGCGGATCCGCACTTTCGCTGGATCGGGCATGCGCGGGTATTCTCCTTGCTTTAGCGAGGCGATGTGCTTTTCGTAGGTTTTCTTGTACTCTTCGGTCCTGTACTTCTTGTGCAACTTATCCGCAACGTACATCGCTGTTCGCTGGCGCATGACGGAACTGAACCGAGCGAATGCGAACCATGCTTCGTCCCATAGGAAGATCATGTCCGGTTTCAGCGCAAGCACTTGTTCCATCACACGCTCTACGTTGTATACCACACCATCGAACGTGCTGTTGGTGAGCAGCACCATTTTCGCTTTATCCAATCGGTCGGCATCCTTCAGCGTGATCAGCTTTTGTCGGATATGCTCCAACGGAACGGCACCGTACATGCTGTATTTCGGCAATGGATAACTGTGCAGATAAACCGGATACGAACCGCTTAGCACCATGCCATAGTGATGGCTCTTGTGACAATCGCGATCGATCAATACGACATCACCGGGTTCGACCAAGGCCTGCACAACGATCTTATTGGAACTGCTGGTTCCATTGGTCGCAAAGAAGGTATGCTGGGATCCGAACGCGTCGCGTGCAAGTTCCTGTGCCTTCTTCAAAGGTCCCGTAGGTTGGAGTAATGAATCAAGTCCGCCGGTGGTTGCACTTGTTTCAGCGAGGAACAGATTACGACCGTAGAACTCACCAAAGTCCTTTATCCAACGGCTCTTGAAAACGCTGTTCCCACGCGAGATCGGCATGGCATGGAACACGCCCATTGGTCTTTTGCTGTACTCTTTAAGCGCCGTGAAGAATGGCGTTTCATAACGCTCACGGATCCCTCTTAGGATGGTAAGGTGCATTTCCTGAAGGTCCTCGCTGCGATAGAAAATGCGTCTGAAGTTCTTGAGCGTGCTTTCAAGTAAGCCGTTGATCGGCGTATCCGTTACGTAGTACCGATCCACTTCCGGACGGAAGTCACGCATGATGCTTCCAAGTTTTGGGCCTAGGTCGCTTTTGTTGATGGTGCTAAGGTCCAGTGCATCGAAAGCACGTAGAAAAGGACGCAGGATCCCTAGCGCACTCGTACTCGGAAAGGGCACACCGTAACGCACCACGCACGCTTGGATGTTGTGATTGAACAAAAGGGCGATCAGCGCATCCTGTACGGTGCGGACCACGATCACGTCATAGGTGAATTGATCGCTCTGGTCCCGGCATTTGCGCAGTTTGTACTTCAGCGCATGCTCCTCTTCTTCATCGATCTCATCCACAAAAAGGACCTCGAAGTAATTCTGTTTGTGCCGATCGTGCTCTTTATCCTGTTCTTCAGGACCGCTCAGGGAATCCTCATTGTACAAGGGGTCATTCCGAAAGGACCCGCTTACCAGATCACGAACAATATGCGCCACTGCTACTTGGAGCGTATGCCATTGCTTGGTGTCGACCAGTTCGAGCAGCGAATGGATGCGTTCAATGCCAGGGAATGCCCAATATGGTTCAATGGTAAGCAATTCATTCAGCGCCTCCTGCACGATGCTGCTTTTGCCGCGCCCTTCATCCAACGCAATGGCCTCCATCTTCAATTTGTTCCACGTGAACGAGCGAAGTCGAGCAGCGTTGAAGTGTTGGCGTGTTTTGATGGACTGAGGCTTTTTCATGGCACTGAAATGTAGTTCGTTTTCCTAAAAGATAACGATGATGGGTCCGCCAAAGCCACTGCGACCTTGGTTGGCAGCAGACCACATGCGATCATACAGAGCCGGGATGAACATCCGTTCTGTACGTGCTCCATCACACGACTTCGTCATTGAGCATAACGACGAAGATATGTGGTCGGGATCACCGCTTTTTTGCGGCAGCTGTTTTTTTCGCAGCCGCGCCCTTCACCTTGGCCGCACTCGGTTTTGCGGCTATCGCTTTGGTAGCTGCTTTTACCTGTTTGTTCTCCGGGCCACGTCTTGGTGGACCTTCATGCAAGGCCAACCGGTTCCCTTCGCTATCGATGAACAATGCGAAGGATCCAGCGTTCTCGCTGATCATGGTGCGTGGCATGATCACCCTTCCGCCCGCTAGTTCAACACGGCCCAGAATGCTGTCGAGGTCGTCGCCGGCGTTCAGGTAGATCAATACCCCTGTGGCATTCGGCACACAGCCGGGGCCAGCGACCAATGCACCACCGATCCCTTTATCCGCTGGGAAGTACGCCATGGCATAATCCGTGGAGGTGTTGATCTCCATCTCGATGCTGTAGATCGCATTGTAGAAAGCGGCAGCGCGGTGGATGTTGTAGACCGGTATTTCGAACCAACTGATGAAATCCTTGATCTTCTGGTGGCTCTTGCTTGATATTGTACTTCCCATGTGGTTCGCCTTGGCGTTTTTTAGTAGGTCTCCAGTTGCACGGATGGACCGGTTCTCAATTTTCGGGTGCTTCCGAAGTTGGTCTGAAAGCCGTCTCGACAGTTGTGACCGACGGATCGTGTACGATACGCGCTTCATCGCGCATTTGTAACTCTCCAAGTTCCTGCACGCGTGTCGGTTTGATCAATTGACCGAGGCTTTCAAGGTACGGAAATTTTTGACCCTTCTCATAAATGGAGTATTCGACCGGGTTGTCTCGGAAACTTTTCAATGGTTGTCCAAGGCGCAGAACACCCAATTCACGGCTCCTCCGCACCTTGTCCAGATTGATCTCTATCGGGAAATATTCTTCGTTGTTCTGGGCTTGATAGATCACTTTTCCATCAGGGCCACAGACTATGCTGCGGCCACTACCTCCCGTATCCAAACCGTTCACATCGAAGAAATAGCACTGGTTGGTAGCCGCCGTTGCACGCGCAATGCTCAGCTCAATATCCCTGTCAATGGTCCCGGTCAGTGTAGGATGAAGGATCACTTCAGCACCCATAACGGCCAATGTTCTTGATGTTTCCGGGAACCACATGTCATAACAAATGCTTACACCGAATCGGCCGACCTTCGGCACGTCGAACAAGCAGAACTCTTCTCCCGGCGTAACTCCAACTTCGTACGGATAGAACGGATACATCTTCCGATAACGCCCGACCACGCTACCCTCGGGGTCGATCACGGTTGCAGTGTTATAGATCTTGCCATCCTTTTTCTCGAAGATGCTACCGGGCAATAACCAGACGCCATGTTTGGCCGCCAAAGCACACATTTCCTGCTCGAAAGCACCGGGTACCTCCTGCGCGTTATGCGTGAGCGGACCGTATGCGCAGAGCTCGCTGAACACCACCATCTCCACCCAGGGATAGATGTTCATCAGAATGTCCATTTTGATCTTCATGGCCTCCACATTGCTGTAGGAAGCACTAACGCGCATTTGGACTCCGGCTATGGAAAACGGTTTCATTTTTGGTCTCGGGTATTTGGTACAGGGTACAGGGTGCGTTTTACTCAGTACCCTGTACCCGGTACGCTGTACTCTTTACAATTCTACAACTCAGCGTTCATCACTTCTTGTTCGTCCGGTGATCACTTATCGCGCAACGATCCTATCCAACTCCTCCTCCATGATATCAAGCCCCTTGTTCAATAGCTCATCACTGATCACAAGCGGACAGAGAATGCGGATGATGTTCTTTTCAGTACCTGCGTTGATCACCACCAGATCGCGTTTTGCGCAGGCCAACATCAGGGCAGTGCAGGTATCGGCATCGGGTTGCAAGGGGTCATTATTTTTCACGAACTCCATGGCCATCATGGCACCGAGTCCGCGAACGTCACCGATGCATGAATATGTTGCCTTCATCGTCTCGAAGCGTTTGCGGATCAACTCACCCACATGGTTGCCTTTCGTGTTGATGTCGATCTCCTCCATGTACTTCAGTGTCGCCAATGCAGCAGCGCAACTGATCGGGTTGCCGATGTACGTGCCGCCGATGCTGCTGGGGCCGGCCTTGTCCATCACTTCCGCCTTGCCCATGACAGCTGCTATCGGCATGCCACTTCCCAAGCTCTTCGCCCATGTGCTCAGGTCCGGTGTTACGCCGAATTGTTCGTATGCGCTCCACGCTCCTGTTCTGCCGAATCCACTTTGGATCTCGTCGAAGATCAAGAGGATCCCGTGCTTATCGCAAAAGGCACGCAAGCCTTTCAAATACGCCGATGGTGCCACGTTGAATCCGCCTTCGCCCTGCACCACTTCCAGGATGATGGCCGCCAAATTCTCAGGAGCAACAGTGTTGTGCGTGAGTTCTTCCAGCCGGTACAGTTCGGCTTTTACGAATTCGGCTTCGCTGCGCCCTGCACCGTACCGATAGAAATTCGGGTACTGAGTGCGGTAAACTTCCGGAGCGAAGGGTCCGCAATCCGGCTTATAGCCCACCTTGCTGGTCAAGGTCATGGCCATCATGGTGCGACCGTGGAACGCGTCGGTGAAGCACAATACGCCTTGACGTTTGGTGGCTTGCCGCGCGATCTTTATGGCGTTCTCTACGGCTTCGGCACCCGTGGTAACGAGCAGTGTTTTTGTTGGCCCACCATGCGGTAACAATGTGTTCAGCTTTTCGCACAATGCGATGTAAGGCTCGTAACTGGCCACGTTGAAACTGACGTGCAGGAATTTCGCAGCTTGTTCCTGGATCGCTTTTACAACGGGTGGGGGACAGTGCCCTGCGTTCACCACACCGATGCCACCAGCGAAGTCGATCAGTTCCCTGCCATCCACATCCGTGATCATGGCTCCACTGGCTTTCGCTGCTGTGGCGTGGTTGAACATGCCAACTCCTGTTGGAACAGCATTCAAACGGCGGTTGATCAGTTCCTGGCTTTTGGTCAATTGAGTGGTCATTGTTATGCTTGTTGTGGTTGCAAAGTTCTCCTAAACGCCCGTACGAACACCCGCGGCACCAAGATTCTTTGGGAAGATTGCTAACAAATGCAACACTAGTGCAAGCGGACGCCGTGGTCTGAAACTATCACTGGTGCGATTTCGCGGTTGTTCCGTCACCCTGTTTTTCACGGAAGACGGGATCTATCCGAGAGCCCAACTAACGCGTAAGAGTAAGGCACTCACATATGTAAGGCTCAACACTTGTCCATGCAGCGACCTACTGTTCCTGAACGGGTGTTTGTCGCTCTTCCTCCACCATCACATACTGCCACCGAATATCCAACGCCGAAGCATCCACCGTATCCAACATGGTTTGTGTTATGCGGATAGGATAAAGCGAAGCACTTGCCGGGTTGGCGATGACCTTTTGCCAATCCTCTACAGATAGGGTTGCAGGCCTTTGCTGCATTAGCAACTGAACGGTAAGTGGCTTTAATGGCTCCTTGGGACTTTGCGCCGCAACCGAAGAAGCCAACAGCAACGCAGCAAGTATGATCAGGTAGCGTATCATTCTTGCATAATTATTCGAGTGGTGAGTTTCTCATTGCCCCATTGCAAACGACAGTGATACATACCAGCCGGTTGCTCCGCTAATTGCACGGCATGCACGGTGCTCCATTGCGGTATGCGGTGTTCGTAAACGACTTTGCCATGTGCATCAAGAACGGTTAAAACACCAACTGTTGAATGTGCCGGATAGCTGGCTTGGAAATTACCCGTTGTTGGGTTGGGGAACACCTGTAGTTCTCCTTGGGCTCGTTGTTCTGCCACGCCCACGTTAATACCCAAGCTATCACACACACTGCCATCTATTGGGCCTAAGTGGTAGTTGGGGTGGTTGGGGAGGGAGTTCCAGAACCACCGTACGAGTTCAACACCATGTTGCTCAAAATTGCAGGCCAAGCCTGGTTGGTCCGGGTCATGGATCACATGCAAGTGGAATGTGGAATTGCCTGTGCTCAAATAGATCTTTCCATCCGGGGCCAATTGTGCAAGATCGAACGCTGTCGCGAACGGCTCAAATGGCGAGAAGAACTCATCCCACGTACCCAGATGGACCATGGATGCTTCGATGTCCGCAGCGTCGGTATCGTACTGGTACATATCCACTACGGACGATGCATAGAGGAAACGACTGTTCGGTGAAAACGCCACGCCTCCATTGGTATTCGTATCATCTATGGGAATGAATACCGGGTCGGAGAATAGCCCGGTACACCGATCGAAGTCAAAGATCTCCAGATCATCCACCCCCCAGTAATACGCGAATTTGGTCCCATCCGGAGAAAAACAAACCTGACCAACATCAGCAGGACGCACAATACCAATGGCCTGTGTGCCATCCACACTTGCTCCTTCCGGAGTAACCAGTATTCTATAATAGATATTGGAATTTAATTTATGACAGAAGACCCACCAATCACGGCCGTTAGCATGGCGCACCGCTGTGATCTTACCTACGTTCAATGCATCGGTGATCATTATTTCATTCTTGGAAACCGCTTCGCCCAGCCCCCCATCACCGGCCATATCAATGGTGGTGAGGTAGAGATATCCGGCCGCTGAATTGGGGCCGTCATCGATCGTACCATGAAAAAGAAAGTAGGTGTTCGTAGCCTCACTGAACTGCTGAACCGGACGAGGCAATAGCAATACTGCTTGATTAGCAAATATCCCATCCGGATAGAGGTCCGTATAAAACCCAGGGCTAAGCCCTGAACCATTCAACAACGTATCACTTATGGAGTTGCCTAAAAAACATCCGTTCGACGATAGGAGCAAATTTCCATTGGCTCCTGTAATATTCGCATTGGCACGGTAATAATCGATCACACGATTGCCATAATCCACCTCCCTGCTCCCGTTCTGGAATTCGATATCCACACCACCATAAGGTGTACCTGCCCAACTCGCGTAACCACCTAACCAGAGATTATTAACTCCCTGCGCAACTACCTGCTGCATGCCAAATGCATGCAGCAGGGTTGTCGCGATCAGGAGGTTCTTCTTCATATCAATGCGTAATGCTCAGCTTGCCTTCGCCAAGCTGGCTTTCCGCGCTACGCACAAGGTAGTGATACATGCCCTATTTCCGCTTCAACGAACCACGCTCCTCCACCATCACATACTGCCACCGAATATCCAACGCTGTTGCATCCACCGTATCCAACATAGCTTGCGTAATACGAATAGGATAAAGCGAAGCACTAGCCGGGTTGGCAATGACCTTTTGCCAATCTTCTACAGATAGGGTTGCTGGTTTTTGCTGCATGAGTAATTGCAACGTTAGAGGCTTCAGCGGTTCTTTTGGGCTTTGTGCTATTAACGCCGAAGCGAATAGGAACCCAGCAAGTATGATCAGGTAGCGCATCATTCTTGAACTACTATTCGTGTTGTACGTTTCTCGCTTCCCCACTCCAACCGGCAGTGGTACATACCGGCCGCTTGCTCCGGTAACTGCACGGCATGCACGGTGCTCCATTGCGGTATGCGGTGTTGGTATACCACTTTGCCATTTGCATCAAGAACGGTTAAAACACCAACCGTTGAATGTGCTGGAAACGTGACTTGGAAGTTACCCGTTGTTGGGTTGGGGAACACCTGTAGTTCTCCTTGGGGTTGTTGTTCTGCCACGCCCACATTTATACCCAAGCTATCACACACGCTACCATCTATTGGGCCTAAGTGGTAGTTGGGGTGGTTGGGTAAGGAGTTGCTGAACCACCGATCCAGCTCCACACCATGTTGCTCCAAGTTGCACGCCAAGCCGGGTTGGTCCGGGTCATGGATCACATGCAAGTGGAAGGTGGAATTGCCCGTGCTGACGTAGATCTTGCCATCAGGGGCAAGTTGGGCAATGTTGAACGCTGTAGCGAACGGCTCAAAGGGAGAATAGAATCCATCCCAAGTACCGATCAGGATCATTGATGCCGGTATGTCCGCAGCATCTGTATCGTATTGGTAAAAATCTGACCTGGAAGGGACATATAGATACCTACTATCCGGTGAAAATGCTACTCCGCCGCCACCATTCAAATCTTCAATGGGGATGAAGACAGGGTCAGAGAATAACCCTGCACACCTGTCGAAATTGAAAACTTCCAGATCCTCCACTCCCCAATAATAGGCGAACTTGGTGCCATCCGGAGAAAAACAGACTTGACCGTTATCGCCCGGACGCACGATGCCGATGGCCTGCGTACCATCTACACTTATACCGTCCGGGGTAACTAAGAGGCGATAGAAAGTATTTGTATTCGCTTTATGGCAAAAAACCCACCAGTCCCGCCCATTAGCATGGCGCACCGCTGTGATCTTGCCCACGTTCAAAGCATCTTCAACCACTATTTCATTCTTTGTTACTGCTTCTCCTAATCCTCCGTCCCCATTCATATCAATGGTGGTTACATATAAATACTCAGCGGTAAAATTTACTTGGTCATCTAAGGTTCCGTGAAAAAGAAAATATATGTTCGTCGACCCAGGTTGTGGTATTATCAGAACAGGTTGCGTTAAATAGATTCCTTCGGGCAACTGGTCAGTATATGAACCGGGGCTTAGTCCCGTTCCATTTAACAAAGTATCGCCTAAGGCGTTTCCCAAAAAGCATCCATTGGTGGAAATTGAAATCGTGCCATCAACGTTGGAAATATTAGTGTTGCTTCGAAAAAACCCTATCGATCGGTCCGCATAGCTAACCTCACGGCTACCACTCTGGAATTTAATATCAACACCGCCATTCGGAGGACCTGCCCAACTTGAATACCCCCCTAACCAGTAATTGTTCACTCCTTGTGCGATTACCTGCTGCATGCCCATGGCATGCAGCAGGTAGATCGCGATCAGGAGGTTCTTCAAGTTCATATCAATGCGTGATGCTCAGCTGGCTTTCCGCGCTACGCACAAGGTAGTGATACATACCCTATTTCCGCTCCAACGAACCACGCTCCTCCACCATCACATACTGCCAACGTATATCAAGCTCTTTGGCATCCAAGGTATCCAACATAGCTTGCGTAATACGAATAGGATAAAGCGAAGCACTTGCCGGGTTAGCAATAACTTTTTGCCAATCTTCAACCGAAAGGGTTGATGGCTTTTGTTGCATGAGCAATTGCAAAGTAAGCGGCTTTATTGGCTCCTTGGGAGTTTGTGCAACTAGCACAGAAGCGAACAGAAACGCAGCAAATATGATCAAGTAGCGCATCATTCTTGAACTACTATTCGTGTGGTTTGTTTTTCATTGCCCCACGCCAACCGGCAGTGGTACATACCCGGTGCTTGCTCCGCTAATTGCACGGCATGCACCGTGCTCCATTGTGGTATGCGTTGTTCGTAAACCACCTTGCCATTCGCATCTAGAACATGCAGAACGCCAACTGTTGCATGTGCCGGATAGGTTACTTGGAAATTACCGTTTGTAGGGTTGGGGAATGCCTGCACATCTATTATGTTTTGCGTTTCTGCCACGCCCACATTAATACCCAAGCTATCACACACGCTACCATCTATTGGGCCTAAGTGGTAGTTGGGGTGGTTGGGGAGGGAGTTGCTGAACCACCGATCCAGCTCAACACCATGTTGCTCCAAGTTGCACGCCAAGCCGGGTTGGTCCGGGTCATGGATCACGTGCAGGTGGAACGTGGAATTGCCGGTGCTGATGTAGATCTTGCCATCAGGAGCAAGTTGCGCTATATCGAAGGCGGTTGCGAACGGCTCAAAGGGTGAGTAGAACCCATCCCAAGTACCTAGATGTACCATGGATGCCGGGATGTCAGCAGCATCAGTATCAAATTGGTAGAAATCGTTCAATGAAGGCACATAGAGAAACCGACTGTTCGGAGAAAACGCAACACCACCACCGCCATTCATATCCTCGATCGGGATAAAGACCGGGTCCGAGAATAGACCCGTACACCGATCGAAATTGAAGATCTCAAGATCATGTACGGCCCAGTAATACGCAAACTTGGTCCCATCCGGGGAAAAACAGACTTGACCCACATCTGCCGGACGAACAATGCCAATTGCCTGTGTACCATCCACACTTACCCCGTCTGGCGTAACTAACAGCCGATAGAAAATATTAGTGTTGATCTTATGGCAGAATACCCACCAATCCCGCCCATTGGCATGCCGGACAGCCGTTATCTTACCCACGTTCAAATCTTCGTCAATTAGCGATACGTTTTTAGTTATTGCTTCACCTAACCCTCCATCGCTATTGATATCAATAGTGGTTAGGTAGAGGTGCTCTGCGTTTGAATTAGGTCCATCATCTATTGTTCCATGTAATAGAAAATAAATGTTAGTACTTTCTGGCTTCTGCAGGAGCAAAACCGGCTGAGTGAGAAATATTCCTTCTGGATATAGGTCCGTATAAAATCCTGGACTAAGACCAGAACCATTTAACAATGAGTCACCGGTGGCGTTCGCTACATAACAGGCATTCGTCGAAAGTAATATAGCCCCTGAAGCATCAGAGATATTGGTATTGCTGCGACGAAAGTCAATCAAACGTTCTTCATAGCTAACCTCACGGCTACCACTCTGGAATTTAATATCAACACCGCCATTCGGAGGACCTGCCCAACTTGAATACCCCCCTAACCAGTAATTGTTCACTCCTTGTGCGATTACCTGCTGCATGCCCATGGCATGCAGCAGGTAGATCGCGATCAGGAGGTTCTTCAAGTTCATATCAATGCGTGATGCTCAGCTTGCCTTCGCCAAGCTGGCTTTCTGCGCTACGCACAAGGTAATGATACATGCCCGGTGCTAATGTGGTCGTACCGAAAGCAAACTGCTTTTGTTCGGCCGGTATGCGCAGGGTCATTACCTCTGCCCCTACACTGTTGTAGAACACCAACCAACCGGATGTTTCCAATGGGGTTGTCAAGACCAAGGTAGCCATTTCGTTCGCCGGGTTTAAACCTCTGCAGGGTCTCTCGCAGAGGACCCTGCAGTTTCAACGCACAAGGTACCCGTATTCTTGGTACGGTGTTAACGGCACTCCCCGGGCCTCTCCCCGAACATAGAACGCAAAACTTGAATGCGGATATTCCACCGCATCTTCTGCCAACCTCCAGCGCTTGCTCACCGGGTTTGCATGCATGTAGTGTAGTTTCTGTATGATCATCTTACCATCGAAACATTCAACCAAATCGGTTGATGTGGCGAAGACGCGGTGTTTCTGGCCGCGTGCACTATCTGATGGTCGCACCCCTTCTCTTAGCGGATCAAGGAGTTTGGAATTTCCTTGTTCTTCTAAGCGTTGTATGATCTCGTATGCCAAGAACCGCTTGCCATTACCCAACATGGAATTGATCTTACCGCCTTCAGGAACCCGGATAAGGAAGTGGGCATGGTTAGGCATTATCGCATAGCCGAAGAAGCGATATCCTTTCTTCTGCGCGATGTGCATCCAATTGTAAATGCAGTCATATGCATTGGTTTCGTGGATCAACGAATGCCAGCGGAAGCATGTGAACGTGGCGAAAAACACCGCACCATCTTTGCTTTTCATCTGGCGCACGGTCATGGAACGAAATTACGGTAGTACGTGCTTGGAGGCCGCAGGGTCGCCGAGACGGAAGACCCTGCGGAGGTTTAGGCTGCAGGGTCGCCGAGACGGAAGACCCTGCAGAGGTTTAGAAATTACGGTAGTACGTGCTTCGAGGCCGCAGGGTCGCCGAGACGGAAGACCCGGCGGAGGTTTAGGTTGCAGGGTCGCCGAGACGGAAGACCCCGCAGAGGTTTAGAGGTTTAAACCGTAAACCTATCTTCGGACTTCAACTCAAAACTGTAAACTTATTTTAGGACGGGTCAGCGCTTGGTGGGCGTTTAGTTCTTGACCACTTTGATTGCTGTACCGTATTCCGGTATTAGAACCGTGTAGAGCCCAGGTGCCAATCCGCGCATCACTATGGAATGCCCTTTTTGCCAGCGCCCTTGTAACATATCGCGTCCTTGTGCATCCAATATGCGATAGGCCCCATTGGGCACATCTCCCAATTCCAAGTACAACGCATCCTCCACAGGATTCGGCCAACTGCGCATGGATGCATTGATCCGCTCCGAAATGTGCTGAATGGTACCGACCAATAATTCCGCTGTGTTTGTTCGTATTGGTGGGTTGAAATCGAAATAGATATCCGCTGCATTGTTGATGTACTCCCCGGCCGTAGGCACACCGTTGGGTCGCATGCGGAAGCTGACAAACCCTTGACTGCCCAACGGGTCGGATGCACTATCCGGGAGCATGATCAATGGAAGATCGAAGCGTATAACGCGTTCATCCACCCACTGCACCGTGAATGGGTGTGAGCCGCCCAACACATGTAACGAAATGGGATCCAACGCTGCCTGGATCGTATCCAACAAGTAAACATTGATCGCTTCCGCATTCCCGGTATTCTGGAAGCGGATCGTGTAATCCACATATTCATCCATATCCGAATAATAGGAGTGCGGATCAGACTGGGAACTGGTGCGCGCCAGTTTATCATTAGGATCATAAGCACCTAAAATGGGGCTCGTAATGCTATGGATATCGTTCAAAGGATCTTCATCCGGCACGTCATTGGTGAGCGCTAATGTCTGCTCAATGAAGGTGCCGATCAACAACGGATCCGGGGCCGTTTCCATCACCACATTCACTTCCCATTGTTCGAAAGGAGCAAGTACAGGAATAGTCCACGAAAGGGTGGCCGGGGCCACATTACTTGGTACTACCGAAGCACTCACGAACGTTTGCACTGCGGCATGGACATAGGTCGCGCTAAGGTCAGTGAACATGTACGGGCCGTTGTTGGAGACGCGTAACCAAATGTTGGTCGGAAACCCTGGCCTTAATGGACCACAACTCACCTGTGCGGATGCATCGGGACCGAACAGCGGATCCAACGCCACGTCGACCATCGCAGTAGGCTCAAGCTCGGTGAGTGTAAATGCATTGGCTGTTGAGCTGCATGGTTGGTCATAGTCGTCCATGATCGTTTCCAATGTATGGTCGCCGAATAGGACATGCCTAACGTAATTGCCTTGTGCATCGGTAAGGAACAGGTCTTCACTTGGCATGATACGGCACGTAGCGAATGGAATTCCGGGCTCGCCTGGATCCTGAACGCAGTTATTGTCCATATCTGCATAGACCGTTCCGGATACCGTTCCGCATTCCTCCACGTACTCCGGAATAGTTCGGAATAGCACAAGTGTATCGATACATCCTGTGCTATTGCCTCCCACAAAAATGGGAACTTCGCCAGGAGGAAGTCCCGTGATTTTATGATAGGGGCTATTACCATATTCCGAGTCCGTGTAAACCCATGAATGGAACATGGTCACCGGCCGATCAAAAAGCAGCTCGATACTACCCGTAATACCCAATGGACAGCTCGGTGTCATGGTTTCTCCAATGATCTGAGGAAGTGGTACATCGGTAACATCGTCAAGGGATAGAACGGATGAACAACCGTACGCATCGGTAATGGTGATCGTATAGAGCGTGCTCGAACAGAACCCTTGGAAACGGAGACTTTGTAGAACGTAACTCCACGTCGGGCCAGGTGGGTCGATAGCGACCGAATAAGGAGTAGCCCCCCCTAAGGCTTGGGCTGAAATAATGAAATTTGCCGAACAGGGTTCCGCACAAGAAAAAAGCGGTGTAACGGGTCCGCTTGGCGTTAATAAACCCGGTACTTCACTCACGCTATAACTAACCGTGATCGTTGCACCCAATGCATCCGTGATCAATACTTCATAATCGCCTGGCGTCAATCCATTCGCGAAAGGCGTTCCTTGACCCGATCCCGGTTCAGGAGACCACTGGAAGGTATAAGGTTCTTCACCTCCCCATGCCAAGCATCCTAAATGACCAGTGGGATTGCCACAGGTGGATGGTGTGTACTCGTACATGGATGCCTCTATGGCATATGCTCCTGAGGAGATCGAAAAGACTAGAATGAATAGGGCTGTGCGCATTTTATGGGCATTATGAACATTAGTAGAGACACTGTAGTAAGCACGACGCTCCAACGCAAGATAACGCTGTCTGTCCAAGTCAATATTTGTGGACTGAATTAGGAAACCCTAACCCACCCCTGGGTCTTCCGCCGTATGGCGGAGACCCCGCGATCTGGCAAGGTTTTAAACCTCTGCAGGGTCTCTCGCAGAGGACCCTGCAGTTTCAACGCACAAGGTACCCGTATTCTTGGTACGGTGTTAACAGCACTCCCCGGGCCTCTCCCCGAACATAGAACGCAAAACTTGAATGCGGATATTCCACCGCATCTTCTGCCAACCTCCAGCGCTTGCTCACCGGGTTTGCATGCATGTAGTGTAGTTTCTGTATGATCATCTTACCATCGAAACATTCAACCAAATCGGTTGATGTGGCGAAGACGCGGTGTTTCTGGCCGCGTGCACTATCTGATGGTCGCACCCCTTCTCTTAGCGGATCAAGGAGTTTGGAATTTCCTTGTTCTTCTAAGCGTTGTATGATCTCGTATGCCAAGAACCGCTTGCCATTACCCAACATGGAATTGATCTTACCGCCTTCAGGAACCCGGATAAGGAAGTGGGCATGGTTAGGCATTATCGCATAGCCGAAGAAGCGATATCCTTTCTTCTGCGCGATGTGCATCCAATTGTAAATGCAGTCATATGCATTGGTTTCGTGGATCAACGAATGCCAGCGGAAGCATGTGAACGTGGCGAAAAACACCGCACCATCTTTGCTTTTCATCTGGCGCACGGTCATGGAACGAAATTACGGTAGTACGTGCTTGGAGGCCGCAGGGTCGCCGAGACGGAAGACCCTGCAGAGGTTTTAAGGTTTTAAGGCTGCAGGGTCGCCGAGACGGAAGACCCTGCAGAGGTTTAGGCTGCAGGGTCGCCGAGACGGAAGACCCTGCAGAGGTTTATTGGCATACGATCCTGCGATCTGCAGTCGCGCCAACTGACCGGCAAACAGCCAACTGAACACCACCTTCAATCCAACCGGTGCGCCAGCGTCACCGTCTTCTTGAATTTCTCCACGTTACCGGCAAGGTCATAGACTTCCAGCACTACGATGTAAGGTCCCATGCGGGCCAAGGATCCACCATCCATGATCCCATCCCATGAGATGGCGCCTTGGGTGCCGAGCTGTAGGTTCTCCATCAGCTTTTTTGCTTCGCGCCCTGCAATGTCGTACACGATCATGTTCCCCACAAAACCGGGCTCGTTGAAGGTGTAGGCGATGGTGAGCACATCCTGGTAGCCATCGTTGTCCGGACTGAAGATCGCGGGCTCTATCGTGAGCTCGCCGCTTGGGTCCGCAGTTTCCGAGTACTGCGAATTGCGGTATCCGGGCGTTGCTCTACCGGCTACATCGGATGCCGTCTGCCAGTTGCTGTTATCGCTGGTCGGTCGGTCCGGATCCACGCGTTCCAAACTGTATCCTTCGGGGTTGTTCACCAATTCGAAGTGCAGGTCGTCCGTATAGTTGAAGCGATCCAACGCACTGCCATCCGGGGCTAACAGAACGACCGAGCCCTCGCCGTTGTTGTAGCTCGGCAATGCATTCTCCACGAAACGTTCGGTGCGGCTTTGGGGGTACACGGAGGCGATGTTCGCGGAGTTCGTTGTGATCACCACGTATTCGCCGGGTAACAAAAGCAACGCACTGTTGATTACCGTTGGACTAGCGACCTCACCGCCGGTAACGTTGGCCATTTGCATTCCGGCAAGGGTCAATGTTTTTTGCGATCGGTTATAGAGCTCTATGAAATCACTGCCGTCAACAACGGGGTCATACAACACTTCGTTGATCACGACATCGCCGCTGTCTACCGGTTCGGGTAACGCAAAATTCACCGTGTTGTTCGCACCGATCAGGTTGCCCGGACAATCCGATGCATCTTCTACGACAAGGGTGTAGACGATGCCCTCTTGCAGCGGTTGAAGCAGTTCCACGGTAGCACCATTGGTGACGTTCGGGAACACATCTCCGGTGGCGATAACGGGTGTAATGAAGTAGTTGGCACCGACCAAGCTGCTTGCATCCATGGCTTCATTGAAGACAACGATGAGCGTAGTGGGGGAGAGCACTTGCACGTTCAGCAGGCTTGGTGGCTGTGTGTCGGGGATGATCGCGTAGATCGAATTTTCTGTACCTGGCGTACCACCTGCGGCTGCATTGCTCGCACGCCAATTACTCGCACCGCTGCACGGTGATGTCGGGTCGATCTGTTCCAACGACCAGCCGCCATCGTCCTTTACACCATCCTGGTACCAGCTCAAGGCATAGGTGACAGCATCGATGGTGGTGAGCGTATTGTCGGTGAGCACGAGCGCATCGCCTTCGTTATTCAACGCGGGCAGGCTGGTGGTGCCGATCTTGTTCGGTACGGTGGCATACACAGGCAGGTTCGCTGCGGCGATCAGCAATACATACTCACCGGGTAGCAAGGTGTAGGCAGGCAAGGTTACCGGTGTGCCGCCGTCGCTGAAGGTCCAGCCATCCAGATCGAAGGTCTTGTTGGTTGTTGCGTTATACAGTTCGATGAATTCCACTTCGGGCATCCCGACAGGCGGGCTCGGATCCGCGAAGATCTCGTTGATGACCACATCGCGGTAGGCCGGTTGTTCCGGTACGGAATAGGTGAACGGGAACTGCGTGCTCGGCATGGCGTTCCCAACAAGGTCCTCTACATCCTGCGTGATCAAGGTGTAGCTGGAGCCATTGGTCAATGCACTTGTTAGCGTTAAGTGTACACGCGTGAATTCGACGGCATCGCGCAGGGCAGTAGTTGCCGTAATGAAGGGTTGCACCTCATAGTTTACGGCCGTGTTCGCCGTGGTCAGCTCCACCGGTTCATCAAAGATCACATCGATGTTGAGGGGATCAACAATTTCCACCGCTACGATGTTCGGTGGGTCCAGGTCCACGGGTATAACGCCTACAACGAAGTCATCGAAGAAGTGCCCATTCACCGCATCGGCCAACGTGCTCTGCACGATCGATAAACCGAAATGCGTTCCGATCAGTACATCCGCATCGGTGATCGGACCAACGCTGGTGAAGGTCCCTGTGTTCCCATCATCGAAGAACAGGCTCCATTCACTGGTCATGGTGCGCTCAACGCGGATCTTGAACGGATTGCTGCTGCTGCTGTTCACGATACCGGCCGGACTTACCAGAATGGACGTATTCACCCCGGCAACGCGTTTGAATAATTCGATCACATCCGCAGTGCCGCCCATCCGCACGAACCATCCGTTCATCGCAACGCTCAGATCGGCATTGTCGCTGATCAGATACATGTCTACATAATTGGCTCCGCTGGTGGCGAATCGAAGGTCCGCGAACCATTCCCACCGCGCATTGCTGGTGATGGGGCTCGGGGTGCTCAGGTAGTAGCTGCTCGCACCCGGACTGTTGCTGCGTAACCGCATGTTGCCGCCATCGTCCGCCACAACGAATACGGTATTCGAACCATTCCACATCGGGTTGGTGGTGTAGTCACCATCGGTGAAGTCGTCTGTAACTTGTCCAACGGTGTTGGCAGCGACCGCGAAGGTGATGAAGAGGATAAAAAGAAGGCGCAAGGCGTGATGCATCTGTTCGAATAGAATCGGAAAGGTAGTACTTTCGAGCGCCTTACCTCGTTATGACCAAAGAATGAAAGTTGCTGTTGTTGGCGCCACCGGAATGGTTGGTGAAATGATGTTGAAGGTGCTACAGGAGCGCAAGTTCCCATTCACTGAATTTCTGCCTGTCGCAAGTGAACGCTCCGTGGGTACTTCGATCCACTTCAATGGTACCAACCATACTGTGCTTAGCATGGAGCAAGCCGTTGCCCTGAAGCCGGATATTGCTCTATTCTCTGCGGGTGGTGCTGCTTCGCTGGAGTGGGCACCACGGTTCGCTGAGGTTGGTTGTGTGGTGATCGATAATAGCAGTACGTGGCGCATGGACGCCAGTAAAAAACTGATCGTACCTGAGATCAATGGTCACCTGCTTACTGCGGATGACCGCATCATCGCCAATCCGAATTGCAGCACGATCCAGATGGTGATGACCTTGGCGCCATTGCATAAAGCGTACGGGGTGGAGCGCGTGATCGTATCCACCTACCAATCCGTAAGTGGTACGGGCGTGAAAGCGGTGCAGCAGCTTACCAATGAACGCAACGGTGTGCCCGGTGAAATGGCGTACCCCTACCGCATAGAAGGGAACGTGATCCCGCGGTGCGATGTGTTCACGGAGAACGGCTACACCAAGGAGGAAATGAAATTGGTGAATGAAGCGCAGAAGATCCTGGATCGGAACATCCGCGTTACCGCAACCGCTGTGCGCGTGCCGGTGACCGGTGGGCATAGCGAAGCCGTGAATGTGGAATTCGCGAAGGAGTTCGAGACAGCGGAGGTTATCCGGTTATTGGAACAGACAGCGGGCATTACCGTTCAGAATGACCCGGGGCAGGACCTGTATCCGATGCCCATGCACGCCAGTGGAAAGGACGATGTTTTTGTGGGCCGCATCCGTCGGGATGAAACACAGCCACGCACGCTGAACCTCTGGATCGTTTCGGATAACCTGCGGAAGGGAGCTGCGACCAATGCGGTGCAGATCGCTGAATTATTGGTGAAGGAAGGGTTGGTGAAAACAGTTGTTAGTAGCGTTTGAACCGTGCGCATAATTTGTGCATCGGATCAGTGTTGGTCTTTTCAAATTACCCGTTAAAATGAACAGGTTGTTGAATGCACTTGAATCTCGGAAGGCTTTCCTTTTTGCAGACCCTGAAGCACCCGCAGTTCGAAGGGTCCAGAAGCGAAGACCCAGCGAGGGTATAAGATCCGAAGTTCAATGGAAGATCTTGACAGCTAACGCTCTAGTGTGCTTTACATGCCGTAATAGCGCAATAGATTGAACTCTAAGCACCAACCAAGTCCAGAAATAAACGCAACTGTTGTTACAAGCTACTAGTTAGCGGCCAACGTAGTAATGAAAAGCAGAAAGCTCATGAAGAAAAATTGCGCTGGCGCGGTTTTAGTGATTCTGACAGGCTGTTATTTTGGTGCGAACGAGTCTGGAGGCCGAATTATTGACAACTTTCATCTAATCGGATGGGATGAAAGAGATTGGCAGATTGTATACAGTGAAGACAACAAAATATATCATCCTGAAAAAATTATAATAGGACATGATGTTTTTGCTGTTGGCAATAACGATGATTTCATAATTGTTAAACAGCATCCTTGTGATAATCCCGTACCTCACCTTGCAGACTTTGATACCCTGCGTCCTGACAAAGAGGTCACGAACTACTACATAATAGACATTCGACATGGTAGCCAATCATATAAGCTCCATAAGTTCGCCGACCAGGAAGAATTTGATGAAGAACGAAGAAAACTTGGAGTTCCGATGGAATTGACCTATAAATTCTACGATGCTAAACTAGATTGAAGTGAAGGTGATTAATAGCGCCGGCCGCTAACATGCTCTTGCCGCAAGCCGCCCTCGTCCCGGTGACAACTCCCGTTGAAGCGATGAACACTTCGTCCAGGAACAAGATCACGAAAGGCGGCCTGCGGCAAGCGCAGGCCCGTTAGCGGCAAGCATAAGACAATGACGCAATACACATACATATCATCGATTGACTATATTAACAACTTGACATTTGACTATGTTGAGACGTATTCATTTCAACGAGGAAGTGAATTTGAGGAAAACAATAAGACAAGTCGACCAGAATATGATAAGTTAAAGGTTAGAAAAGAAAAGCGTAACGATTTGACAGCCCTTGAAGAAAAACGATTTTTGGAACTACACGACCTTTTTGGGTTCACTCAATATTTAATCAACGACAAAGGACAATTTCATCATTCCAGCACAAAGACACACACTTTTAAATCGACAGACCCGAAAATCGATAAACTGAAAAACATTTTGCGGACTGAAATCAAAGATATACCAGCTTGGATGTGCGCGCCAATGTATCGTGACGCATTAGTTTTTTATGACAAATCGAACCATATTGTATCGACCTTGAATGTTTGCTTAAGTTGTGAATATATGGAAATCAAAATGTTTAGTCACATAAATGGAGACAATAAAACTTACGACTTGTTGAGACAATATTTTATTGACCTTGGACATAAAATTGAAGACAGATAAATGCCAGCAGGTAACAGCACATTTGCAATAGGCGGGGTTTTGTACTCCGCAGACAGTTTTGTGGTAGAAGAAAGTTTTGTGCTCCGCATACACATTTGTGCTGAAAAGCCCGCCCATCACAAATCTGCCAACCGTTCCAAGCGTTTGATCCGTGCGCATAATTTGTGCAACGGATCATCGTTGTTCTTTTCTTAATACCAATTAACATGAACACGATGTTGAATGCACTTACGCGCGTTGTACTTGTTGCTGCGCTACTCGTTGCAGTTGTTCCTTGTGCAAAAGGGCAAACGAATGCAACGGATCAGGCGCCATTGATAACTACGGTGTATTTCCCGGTCGGGATATTCGCAGGCGGCACTCCCTTGATGACCACAACGGATTGGCGTAACCTGATGCCGGGATCCGAACTACTCCAACGCGATCTATCATGGGATACCGGTGACCAAAGCAACTATGGTTTTGCTCGCGGTGGTCCTGGGTATAGGGGAGCCATGCCTGATGCGTCTCCGATCCTCGAAGTGGCAATGGGTTTGGATCTGGGCAGGAAGAAGGGGGCCGATGCACGGTTCGAAAAGGAACTTCGGCTCGGAGTTACTTACTTGGCCAATGGATACCTGGGCCGGACGTGGTATCGCTCTTCCACAGGACCTTATGATACGCTTACCTCCAATTTGAATGGGCAGGAGTCCTATGTGGATACGACCTGGAACGAGCAGTATTCGGCGGACTACCGGTTTACGCGGATCGGATTGAACGCTGCTTATGTCGTGCGGAAACGAACGCCGGGTAAGTTGTCGTGGTACGTTGGTTTCGGTGGTATGGTGGGGACAACATTGAATGCTTCGGCTACCGTCAGCCATCAAGTGTATACATCGGTCACCCGATCGTATGTGGATTATCCGGAATTGGATACATCACTTGATAATGATGGATTCGAAGAGCACCATGTTGCCTCTGCTATGTGGGGTGCAGCCTACGCACTTGCCGGTCTCGATCTCCGCTTAGGGAAAAAACATCCGTTCTGGAGCAGCATTCACCTGTTCAACGAACTGCGGCCCACGGTCCTGTTCAATAAAGTGCCCGGTTCTCAAATGGCCACCACCGGCGCGTTCCAGAACGTGTTCGGGTTGCGCCTTGATCTCAGGTGATCAAGAGGTCTGCCTTAAGCTGTTGAAGCCTCCGTTGGTGTTCCGGAAGGCTCGGGTTCTGCCGGCATGGTGTCCTCTTCCTTCGCTTTGCGTTGCATGAGAATGAACAGCACCACACCAACGGTGATCGCAGCATCCGCAACATTGAATACCGGTTCGAAGAACTCGAACGACCGGCCGCCCCACAACGGGAACCACTGCGGGAAATGACCTTGCCAGAGCGGGAAGTAGAACATGTCCACCACAGAGCCGTGGAACAAACTTCCATAGCCTCCCTCAGGAGGAAATAGAACAGCCTTCTGGTACGGCGTGCTTTGACTGAAGATCATGCCGTAGAACGTGCTGTCGATGATGTTGCCCAACGCTCCGGCAAAGATCAACGCGACACTGATCAATAGGCCGGTCTTAGCGCCCTGTTTGCTCATTCGCCAAAGGCTGTAGCCGATCGCGATAACGGCTACGATCCGGAACAAGGTGAGCAGCAGCTTTCCACGCTCTCCGCCGAAGACCATGCCAAAGGCCATGCCCGGATTCTCAATGAAATGCAGATAACCCTTGGTGCCAAGTATGGAGACCGAACTCTCGTAGAAGAAGTTCAATTTCACCCACACCTTCAATGCCTGATCGGCCAAAAGCACAAGTAGGATTACGGCGATCGAACGCTTCAAGACCTCCTAGGAATAATTACCGGATCAGTTGCTCATCTGCTGCTTCGCCTCAATGCTCAACGTAGCATGTGGCACAAGACGCAAACGCTCCTTGCTGATAAGGCGACCGGTTACGCGGCAAAGACCATAGGTCTTGTTGCGGATCCGGAGCAATGCATCTTCCAAGTGCTTGATGAACTTCTCTTGACGACCCGCCAACTGCGACGTTTCCTCACGACTCAATGTTTCACTGCCGTCCTCGATCATCTTGAACGAAGGGCTTGTGTCATCCGTGCCATTGTTGTCGTTGTTCGCCAAGGTCTGTTTCAGCAGATCATAGTCCTTCCGGGCCTCGTCCAACTTCTTGTTGATGAGCGTACGGAACTCCGTCAGTTCATCATCACTGTAACGCAATTTCGAAGGATGCTCCAATGTGGAGACCTGCTTTTTCACAACAGGTGCGGGCATCGGACGATTCGGTGCAACACGCTGTGTTACCAACGGTTTTGTTGGTACTTTTATCTTTATCTCCTTCACTTTCGGTGCACGTTTTCGGGTCGTTTTTGCTGCTTTCGGGGCAGCTTTTTCCGGTGCAGCTTTCGGTGCTGCTTTTGGTGCAGCGGGTTTTTCCTTCGCTGCAGGTGTTGCTTTCTTTACCACTGGTTTCTTTGCTACTGGCTTGGCTACCTTTTTGGCTACCACCGCCTTCTTTGTTTTCGTCGGAGCTGCTTTTTTCTTGACCGCTGGCTTCACCACTTTCTTCGCTTTGGCAGCTACTTTCTTAGCAGGAGCTTTCTTGGCAACCACGTTCTTCACCGGCTTCTTTGCCACGGCCTTTTTCTTGGGCGCAGGTTTTGCCTTGGCCGCTTTCTTAGGGGCTGGTTTCGATGCCTTCTTAGGAGCAACTTTAGCGGCTTTCTTCTTAGCTGGTTTTACAGCTTTTTTGGCAGCGGTTTTCTTGGCCATGGCGCAAAGGTCTTGAATTTGAGCCGCGAATATAGCGATTATTGGGGCTGTTACGACGTTTTCGCTACGCTCAGCTGGCAACTCAGGGTCTCGTTCAATTCCACGGTATGCGTAGCCGAGCCGCCATTCGATAACTGTGTTACCAGCAGCTCGTTGCTCTTGGTAAGGGCAAGTGTTTCGGCCAGAATATGCGCAGCGTGGGCCTCAATGGCATGCTCAAACTGCTGGTCTCCATTGCGTTGGATGTGGAGCAGTATCCGGTCCGTAACCTCCAGGCCGGTTTCCTTACGCAAGGTCTGGACCTTACTGATGAGCTCGCGGGCTATGCCTTCCTGTATCAGGCTGTCGCTTAGGGTTATATCCAGCGCGACCGTTACTTTTCCCTCGCTGGCCACACTGAGTCCCGGTACCGTTTCAGCCGTGATCTCCACATCATCCAGGGTCACTTCAACATCCTCACCATCAATTGGCAAGGTGATGTTTCCCTGTTCTTCCAATAACGCGATACCTGCTTGGTCCAACCCATTGATCGCGCCGGCCACAGCTTTCATGAGCTTACCCATGCGCGCACCGAGCTTTTTGAAGTCCGGTTTTATCTTCTTGACCAGTTTGCTTTCACTGGGGTCCAACAACACCAATTCCTTCACGTTGACTTCATTGAGGACCAGTTTTTTGATGGCCTCCAACCGGTTCCGCATGGTATCATCCAACACGGGTACCATCATTTTCTGGAGCGGTTGGCGCACACGATGGCCCTCCAGTTTCCTGATGCTCAATACCAATGACGTCAACTGTTGCGCCAGTTTCGTACGCGCTTCCAGTTCGGTATCGATCAACGCCGCTTGAACGGTCGGCCAATCGCTCAAATGCACACTGGTTCCGGTCAGGTCGCGGTACAACCGATCGCTGAAGAACGGTGCGATCGGTGCGCTCAACATAGCGATGACCTCCAGGCATTGGTGCAAGGTCTGATAAGCCGCTAGTTTATCGGCACCGAGTTCGCCTTTCCAGAACCGTCTCCGGTTCAAGCGCACATACCAGTTGCTCAGGTCTTCGATCACAAAATCCTGGATAGCCCGTGCAGCAATGGTCGGTTCATACGCGGTGTAGTTCGTGTCCGCGATGGTGATCAAGGAATTCAACCGGGATAGCAACCAACGGTCCATCTCGCTGCGTTCCGCCATGGGCACTGGCGCTGCAGTGCTGTCGAACCCATCGATGTTCGCGTAGAGCGCAAAGAAATTGTACGTGTTGAAGAGCGCCCTGAAGAATTTGCGCTGCACTTCTTTGATCCCATCGGCATCGAACTTGAGGTTGTCCCAAGGTGATGCGTTGCTGATCATGTACCACCGCACGGCATCCGCGCCGAACTCATCCAAGGTCTTGAACGGGTCCACGGCATTGCCAAGGCGCTTGCTCATTTTCTGACCGTTCTTATCCAGAACAAGGCCATTGCTTACCACGGCTTTATAGGCGACGCTATCAAAACAGAGCGTTGATATGGCGTGCAGGGTATAGAACCAACCGCGCGTTTGATCCACTCCTTCCGCGATGAATTCGGCGGGGAATCGTTCGTTCAAGAGCTCCTTGTTCTCGAAGGGATAGTGCAGCTGCGCATACGGCATGCTGCCACTATCGAACCACACATCGATCAGGTCCGTTTCCCGTTGCATCGGCTTGCCGCCGGGGCTTAGTAGAATAATGTCATCCACGAATGGACGGTGCAGATCGGCTTTGGCATAGTTCGCATCGCTCATGTCCGCAACATCAAAACCTGCGTAAGGGTCCGCTTTCATGAGCCCTGCTTTTACACTGCGTGTGATCTCTTTTTTCAACTGTTCCAAAGAGCCGATACAGAGTTCCTCGTCACCATCGGCAGTGCGCCAGATCGGTAGCGGAACGCCCCAATAACGACTTCGGGACAGGTTCCAATCCTGCAAGTTCTCCAACCAATTCCCGAACCGTCCGGTGCCGGTGCTTTCCGGTTTCCAGTTGATGGTCTTGTTGAGTTCGATCAACCGATCCTTCTTCGCTGTGGTGCGCACGAACCAACTGTCCAGCGGGTAGTAGAGGATCGGCTTGTCCGTTCGCCAGCAATGCGGATAGTTGTGTTCGTACTTCTCCACTTTGAACGCGCGGCCCATTTCCTTCAGCTTGATGCTGAGTTCCACGTCAACGCTTTTATCCGGTGAAGTGCCAGCAGGGTAGTATTCGTTCTTCACGTATTTGCCTGCGAACTCGCCCATGTCCTTGGTGAACTTGCCTTGCAGGTCTACCAGGGTCAGCGATCCAATGCCGTGCTCTTTGGCAACGCGCATGTCGTCCGCGCCAAAGCTTGGTGCAGTGTGTACGATACCCGTACCGTCTTCCGTGGTCACGAAATTTCCGCCGATCACCTTGAACGCGTCCCCACCTTCCGGCGTGCCGTACTGAAAGAGTTGCTCGTAACGGATGCCTTCCAGTTGGTGACCAAAGAATTCGCCATCAATGGTCCACGGGATGTTCTTTCCATCCTTCTTGTAGTCATCAAAAGAGGCATCCTTTCCCTTCTCACTGAAATACGCCGATACCCGCGACTTCGCCAATACCATGGTCTGTGGCGCATGGGTATAGGGGTTGAAACTGAAGATCCGGACATAGTCCAACTTAGGACCAACAGTAAGAGCCGTGTTGCTCGGAAGCGTCCAAGGCGTTGTGGTCCAAGCCAGAATGAAAACCTCGCCCTGCAGTTCGGCAGGCAAGCTCCTGCTTTCTTTGAAGAGGAATTCGGATGCATGATCTTGCTGCACTTTGAACATGGCCACCGCACTGGTATCCTTTACGGCTTTGTACGTTCCGGGTTGGTTCAGTTCATGTGAACTTAGTCCGGTACCTGCAGCGGGGCTGTACGGTTGTATCGTATACCCCTTGTACAACAAGTCCTGATCATAGAGCTCCTTCAGCAAATGCCAAACGCTTTCGATGTATTTGGTCTGATACGTTACATACGGATGCTCCAGATCGAGCCAAAAACCGATGCGCCGCGTCATGTCGTTCCAGACATCGGTGTAGCGCATCACTGCTTTTTTGCACGCCGCATTGTAGTCCGCAATGCTGATGCTCTTACCAATATCCTCTTTGGTAATACCCAGTTCCTTTTCAACGCCCAATTCGATCGGTAGGCCGTGTGTATCCCAACCTGCTTTGCGATGGACCAGCTTGCCTTTCTGGGTCTGGTACCGGCAGAAAATATCCTTGATGGCACGTGCCATTACGTGGTGAATTCCTGGAAGCCCGTTAGCGCTTGGTGGGCCTTCGTAGAACACGAACGGAGGTGCGTCCTTCCGCAACTCAAGGCTTTGCCCGAAAGTGTCCTCGGTATCCCATTGCTTCAATATTTCATCAGCAAGTTTTGGAAGATCGAGTTCGTCGTAGTGCGCGAATTGTTTGGACATGCCGGACTTTTGAAGGTCGGCAAAGGTAACTAACATGCCTGTCTGATCACCGAGGGCATGATCGTGCTGAGTTGGGCAGGAAGAATATACGAGCTGCCCGGGATCGCTACGGTAGCACGGTCCAATTGGTGTTCGTTCCGTTCGCTCCTAACGTACCGGGAACTCTACATATCCACCATGCCGATCACGGGAGTTGCTCCAAGCGCATGTTGGTCGGCACTACGCCACCAATGTTCTGTAGGATCAGATCACGGTCGTTGTTCGTGCCCGTATAGCGGACCACACCATCCAGATCAAGGTCTTCGGATAGGTAGCCAGGGACAGTTGCGGTCGGTACTACGCCTCCAATGAGGGACAGTATCCGGTCGCGATCATTCGCTGTGCCCGTATAGCGGATCAAGCCATCCCCGTTCACATCACCGGTCCACAATGCTTTTGCACCATTTGTCATGGTCGCCAAGGGTTCTGTGCCATAGACTGCTGTGGCTGGGTTCGTAAGGTCAACTACCACTGCGCCAGTACTGAGATCAACGGTGGTCGCGGTCATAACTCCCAAATGGTTGCGGTGCCGTACCGCGACATACCGGGAACCCGTTGAGCTTGGGACCATCAACGGTCCACCTTGCGGGTCGATCACGGTGCCATCATCCAGGACCAACGCTGCAAATGTTTGAAGTACCGTGGTCGGTGTTTGGGGATCGCGCAGCTCTACTAATAGCCAATCGATCACTTTGCGTTCGGTGTTGGCCGATAAGGTGTGTGCGTATACGGAAGCGTTGTTTCCCGTGTGCATTGCCAGACCGGGGTATGGGTCGTCCGCTGGTACCAATCCTGTGTTGCGGAGTGCATCGGACATGGCGCCATTCTCGTATGGTCCTTGTAAGAACACCTTGATGTAAAGCGGCGTACGTTCTTGCGCATAGGTCACCGGGTCCACGGTCATGATCCATTCCGTGAGCACGTTCATGTATGTATTGTGTACGATCTCTTTACCTATGGGAGGCATTGAGTTGGCAACACCATTTGGTCGGGAGTCGCGCATCCAGATCTCAGAACCGAGCGTATCTCCTGGAGCCACTACGAATTGCCCCATGGGCGAATTCATCCCGATGGTCGGTTCATTCACGATGCCCTTTTGGGCAAGTGGTGTTGCATATCGCGCATCGAATGCACCATCCACGCCATTTGGCCTGTGGCAAGAGGAGCAGTTGGCATCGAGGTATGACATTACGCGATCTTCCGCGCTTGCGGTGATGTCATCCAGAGGTTTTGCACGACGGAGTTCATCCACATCCGGTATTGCTTGGTCGAATATGCCCAAATGGCTCAAGGTCACCAGTTGATTGGCAGTTGCACCTGTGGAAGGGTAGAACACATCACCATTGAGTTGATGGGTCTTAAGGCCAAGCGCAAATCCAGAGGCGGTCGTATGGCAGGTCATGCATTGCTGGCGGCTCGGGAAATTCCAGGTCTGTTCGTAGGTGCCACCGCCGGCAAGGGTTATCGTGTACTCACCGATCTCTTCGCCATCGATCAGAAAGGCTTCCGTTCCAGCCGCGTTCCAACGGTAGGTAAGTCCATACGCTTCCCCGTTGTTCTTGTAGATCATGAAGCGGGTTTCAAGGCGCGCCGTTAGGGAGGGGTTATTTTCGTTCAAGGGCAATTCAAAGTGCTTGATCATTACCGTCCCTGCAGGAAAGGTCCAGTGATCATCCGGGTCGAATCCAATACGCTCGCTGGGTGAGTCATGGAACCCATCATTCGGTATGACCATCCAGCGTTTTTTCTCTGCTCGGTCGCTCCAAAGTGGACTGTTCACCGTAAATGGAATGATGCCGGGTGCGGTCTCCAAAGTGGCCATGTTGGTGAATACACCTAGATCCGATAGCTGTTCCGGTGGGGAAGGCACACCGTGTTGCACACGCACCAGTTTGTGGATCTTACCGCCATCAAGGTTGGTTCCATAAAGGTCCAGGATGTACAATGTTCCATCGGATGCTAAGGAGAAGGAAGAGATCCCGTCCTTGCTGCCCGTTCCCTCTGCGGGCACGTTCAGCAGGAATTGAACGTTCTGCGCAGTGCCAAATGGAGAAAGCTCCAAGGTGTGAATGTTCTGCGTTTCATGGTCGGAGAAAATGTACTTACCATCCAATTCGGGATACTTATCACCGCGTATGACATAACCACCGATCACGCACTGGCCAAAGCTGCGCGGGTAAGAGTATACCGGCAGCTGATCATATCCGATCAACGGGTTTGGCTTGGCTTTTGGTCCTGCAATGTCTCCTTCTCGATAAGGCCACTGTAGATTGGCTCCTATGAAAACACGGCTGATCTCTTCCCGTGAACTTTGGCCAATATCCCCGATCCAAATATCTCCGGTCGGTGGGTCGTAGGTCATTCGATGCGGGCTCCGCGTACCCAACGCCCAGTATTCCTCGAGAATGCCTCCTCCGGGATCTTGCCAAGGATTGTCGTTCGGTACGAAATAGCCTTGGCTGAAACTGTTCGGCCAACCGGAAGGCGGGTTAGCACCGTTCAGTGGTTGTCTTCGAATGGCGTGACTAATGGACCCACCCTGCATATCCACGTCGATGCGGAATACGCCACCAAAGAACCATGAACTGATGTTCTGTGTCCGGTTGTACTGGTCGTTCGCACCTCCTTCATCGCCAACAGCGAAGTACAAGAACCCATCCGGACCGAAGAACATATCGCCGCCGTTGTGCCAGTTCTGACGATCGAACTGTTGGATGAGCACGTATTCCGATGCTGGGTTCACATAAGTTTCCGCAGCGTTCATGGTGAAGCGGGATAGGCGCATGAACGCCTGCTCGCCCCTAGGGTCGCCGATCGGATGGTAACGGTACCACACGTAGAAGTAATGCGCATTTGGAGATCCTGACTGGCCATATTCCGGATGCAACGCGGCACCCAGCATTCCCCCGTCCTGATTGATCTGTGTTTGGCTATTTACGTTAAGGACCAAGGTCTTCGTGCTCGTTAACGGGTCATTGATGAAGGTCCATGCGTAGCCGGATTTCCCGAAGACCATGAATTTGCCGGAGGGTAGCTCAAGCATTTTCACAGGGTCATTGAAGGTTAAATTCGGAAAGGCGTTCGCGATGGTATAGGTCGCATAATCGGCACCGGGTGTGGGTGCTTCTGCAGTGAACACGCCATTCAGATAAGGCCCTACAGGTTCAGGGTCCTGTAGGCCGCTTTCCGGGTTGAACAGGTCGGGTACGAATGCCAACGTAATGAACGCGATGACACTGAAAAAAAGAACAATAGCGTAGTGCTTAGTGACCAGAGACCGGTCACCACGGGAGAGGCGAAGCATGGACATGGGTCGCAAAATACTGGATCACGAACCCGGTGTCAATAGTTCAATACGCTCTTGATCAGCGGGTTTCATAGGGTTATTGCCACCGACCGAAGGGGTCCTGGCTATCATGGTCATACCAGAAAGAACCTTCCAGCAGCCCGTGCTAAGCGCTCAGCTCTTGAACCGGACCATCACCATATTTCCTTTTTCCTCACGACGTGTTTCCAATTGATCCTTCAACGCACTGACCAAGGACGAAAGCGAGGCATGCCCATAGCTGCGTGGGTCGAACCCGGGATCCAACCGGCGCAACGCTTGGCCAATAAGACTCAGGGAAACCTCCTCTTCTTCGCCCTTTGCAATGTTGAAGGCTGTTCGCATTTTGCGCATAAGACCGGTATTTGAAGACAACGCAGGTTTTGTGGATGATACTTTCCCGCGACCAGAACGTTTGGTTTCTTGCTTCGGTTCTTCCTGAACATCCAGATTCTCAACGTAAATGAAGCGCTCACAGGCTTTCACGAAAGCATCCGGTGTTTTCTTCTCTCCTACACCCATTACGAACGAGCCGCTTTCGCGAAGGCGCGTAGCCAATCGGGTATAGTCGCTATCACTGCTCACGATACAGAACGCATCGACCAGTTCGCCGTGCAGAATGTCCATGGCGTCGATGATCAAAGCACTGTCAGTACTGTTCTTGCCTTTGGTGTATGCGAATTGCTGCACCGGTTGAATGGCGTTGCTGTTCAATAGGTCCTTCCAGCCGGTCATGCCCATAGTGGTCCAATCGCCATATATCCGGCGAATGGTGATGGTTCCTAGTTTGCTTAACTCCTCCAGAATTGCAGCTAGGCGTTTCGGAGCGGCATTGTCACCATCGATCAATAGAGCAATGGTGGTATCGTTTATTTTCTTCATTGATGGTGCAAGGTAGAGGTAGTTCCGATCGGCAGCGGACCAGAGGAAGTGTAGTTCTCCATGAATTAGGATAAAAGGGTCTTGTAAAAAGCGTTCGGAAACGCCTTGCTATTTCCCGACAGCCCAGCGTTGATAATACACTCTGATCGTAGCATTCCCCCTATCCACGCAGGTTTCCGGAGCATTGGATTTATGATCAGACAAGAACTGTTAATGATCCACTTGTTCCGGTCGTTCAACGCTGCAAATAGCGCCGGACCTTCGGGCCATGTCCGCTGAAATCTATATCGCTCGGTTGCGCACATTGCGTAGTCTTCAGGAATTGGGCCATCAGGAATTGATGGACGTATTGGGTCGCTATGCCTCTATTGGTCCACTTGTTCGTCTGGGTTTATTGCGCCGCAGAGAGGATGACCACGAGTTCCAACGCTATCACGGTTACATTCCTACAGAGGCCGCTGCGACAATATTGCTGCACAACGCCAAGAATGAATTGATCATGGTGCGCAAGGGAGCGGAACGGGCATTTCGCGCTATGCTGAAACAGGACCCCGAACCGGATGCCCCGTTCAAGGAAGCTTTTGCTGAGTCTTCAGCAGCGCAGTTCCTGGCCACGGAGAGCGAGAACCACCGCGACGATAAGAGCACGGCGCCCTTGCGTATATGGTTGCTGAAAGGCTATATGCACTTGGATATGTTCTGCAAACGTCATAGCCTACAGATCAATGAACTGATCGCAAAAGGGCTGTGCATACGCATGAGTTCTGCAGACGATCAAGCAAATGTGATCACAACGCCAACTACGGAAGCAGCACGGTACCTATTTCAGCCTACCGGTTCCAGTTTGATCTTGATCCGCCCTGGAATGGAGCTCCCGCTTTATCAAGCGTGTTCTCCGGAGAATGCCGAGGTGCTGATCAATTTGCCGCAGACCGCTGCGGATGTGGCGCGTGGTTCGTACCCACGTCGTGCTAGTTGGGTGTGAGCCTTTTTACGGAGTTCCTGTTCCGTAATGCAATAGGTCCACGCGAGAGGTTCCATCTGCGGATAGCACCACTTTATACAACCGATCGAATTGGGATTCTTCGATCGGGTCCACAACGGTTCCATTCAAAGCCTGAACGATTCCGGGCACCGTATTGCTATGGCCTGCAACAAGGATCACGTTGCCTTTATCGTCCGTTTTGATCCTGCGCACCAGCTCGCCAATATCATGAGGCTCCAAGGGAACGATCGTAACTCCTGCGGCCTTGGCCAGTGGGGATACAGTTTGTTGGGTACGTTGTAAGGTGGTCGCATAGATCCGGCTTACATTTTCGTTCGCAAGTTTTCTTGCGAGTGCCTCTGCTCTGACAATGCCCGCATTGGAAAGTGGCGTGTCCGGGTCGGAAGCGTCCGCCTTTTCCGCATGACGCACCACGTACACGATCGTGTCATTTACTGCGGTCGCGGTGGGCTTTGTCTGCGTGCACGAGGCAAACAATAAGAAAACGCCAAGCATGAAGAATGCTTGGCGTTTTATTTCGATCAGTTTCATTGGCGTTCGTTCGGGGTCGCCAAGATGCAACTTTTGGATCGTTGTATCCAACACGTTACCGCTTTGGTGTGCGGGTCGGTGAAGGACTTGGGCTCCGCTGCGGTGAGCTGCGCCCCGGTGATGGCTTAGGCGCCGTGCGCGGGCTTCCTTTTCCAGGATTTTTGTGGTTCGGCTGTTTGCGGTCCGGAGTGCGCGGTGTAGGCTTAGTGCGCTGTGGTTGTGCAGGTGTGGTCCGTGTAGGTTCCGGGGTCTGGCGATCAGGTGAAGTTCTGGTCGGCTGATCCGGAGTAGGATTGCGACGTTCCGGTTGCGCAGTAGCGGGCGCCTTGGTCGGTCGGTCGGATCTCGGAGCAACAAGGTTCTCGCCGCGCACGTTCGATCGTGTGGCCGGATCTCCGGTAACGGTCCGCGTTGTTCTGGAGGCCTCCAGTTTCGTACGGATCGGCGCTGTTGAAGTGCGGATGCGAGGTGAAAATGATGCACGATGACCATAGATCACGTTCGCGTTCGTTGTACGGCACACATAGGTTGGTTGGTACCAGTTATCATAGTGGCTGTGCCAGCCCCAGTAAGTGCGGTAGCCCCAGGGATCCCATGGCCTCCACCAAGGTGGATAGTAACCCCAGTACCAAGGCGATACCCAAGCACTGTAGTAGGGGTCGTACATGTAGTTAACGCAAGGCCATGACCATACGTTCACCCATACACGCACCCAATGCAATCCGACCGGAGACGGACCATGTGGGCCTTTGGCGTCTTCAACATCCTGTTCCGCGTAGGGTTCGAAGATCACATCCTTTCCATAAAGCTCTTCGCTACCACGGATCTGGACCATTGCGGTCTTGTCCGCGGTTTTCTCCAGTTCGATGACGGCGACATCCTGAGCTTCATCCTTCCCCATGGCGATCTGGAGAATGATGGCGTGTGCGTCTCCCTCCTTATGATCCACTACTCGGATGTAATCCACTTCGCCATTGCCATCCAGGTCCAAGTTGTTCACTTGTTTGTCCTTCAGGTTCAATGACGTTTCGAATGATTCCAGATCGGCGGAGTTCTTGAACAGATCCAGCGCAGCTTCCAAGCTGAACTGATCTCCCGGCAAGCCGGTGCTGTCTTGCTCTACGGTATTCGCTTGAAGCGAAGTGGCGATCAGAGCAGTGAGGATGATCGTGGTTAAATTTTTCATTGTCTTGGTTTCTTGACCGGTATTACGCGAACACCGTGCCGATCTGCTCCATTGCTTGTCCGCTGCTGGTTAATTTGAAAATGTAAGAACCATCCTTCTTACATGCGGACCGTTCGTCATGATCCAGTACTTCACATTATTTCCGAACGTATCTTTCGACAACTTCAACAGTTTGGAATAGCATGAAAAAGATCATTCTGATCGCGCTGGTCATTGGTGCTTGGTACTTTATTTTCGGCAATGGGGGTGGCATTGGCCATTTTTGGAATGCCGATCATGTAAAAGGGACGGGTGATGTGGTGCATAGGCCATTGGCTGTCGATGCGTTTCACGGCATAACCTTACAAGGGTCCATGGATGTGATGATCACTCCGAGCAATGAACAGTCCGTGGAGGTCGTAGCACAACAGAATATTGCAGACCTGGTCACCACCGAAGTAAAGAATGGTGTTTGGAACATCTCGACCAGTGATGGGTTCAGTACCAACGAGGAGTTCACGATCAACATTAAGGTTCCCGCAATGGACAAGGTGAAGATCCAAGGCTCAGGAGATATTGAAGGAACGGACTCCTTCAAAGCGGATCAGGTTGATCTGAAGATCGAAGGCAGTGGAGACATCAAAATGACCTATGAAGCAAGTTCGGTAAAAGCGAAGATCGAAGGGTCCGGTGATATCGTTCTGAAAGGCTCCTGCGCGGATCTTGATCTTGCGATCGAAGGAAGTGGTGACGTTGATTCACGTGGTCTGCAATGCGTAAATGCGCGAACAAGTATTGCCGGGAGCGGAGGTATTTTTGTGAATGCGACCACCACCTTGGATGCGACCATTGCAGGTAGTGGCAGTGTGCAGTATAGCGGAAACCCCCAATTGAAAAAGTCTGTTGCCGGTTCGGGTGAGGTGAAGAAGTTGGATTGATCCGTCCTACCATTTTATTGCTGTCCTTCGTACCATGTACCGTTCATTGTTAAGCGTATTCATACTTTCATTTTCGACACTGACCTCCACCGCTCAGCCGTTGGTGCCGGAATTACGAGCGGATCTGCCGCAAACCCTGAATGAGATCAGTGGCTCTATCTTGATCGGTGATGCACTGTGGGGTATTGATGACAGTGGCAACCCCAATGCGATCTATCGTTTCGACCCAACAACCGGCGATGTGTTACAAACAGTGGTGGTTGCCAATGCGACCAATATTGATTGGGAGGAGCTGACGACCGACGGTGAATGGGTCTTCGTGGGTGACTTCGGGAATAACTTGGGATCACGAACGGACCTACGCGTCTTTCGAATACCCTTGAGTTCTTTGGAAAATACTTCTACGACGGAAGTGTTGGCCGAGGTGATCGAGTTCGACTTTGCCGATCAAGCTGACTTTACACCCCTGTTCGATGGTACCAACTGGGACTGTGAGGCGTTCCTTGCGTTGGATGATAGCCTCTTCATTTTCACCAAGAACTGGGTGGATCAACGAACACATTTGTATGCTGTTTCCGCTGAACCCGGTGTGCATTCAGCTAATCGAAGGGATACCATGGATGCGCAAGGGCTGATCACCGGTGCGTCCTTGAATGCGACATCAAGCACCATTGCGCTAATTGGTTACACCACCGTCGGTCAACCATTCGTTTGGCAGCTCGGAAATTATGAAGAGCACGACTTTTTCGGTGGAACGGCAATAAGGCGGGATATCGACCTATCGCTGGTGCAGACCGAAAGCATCGTTTGGACTGCTGCCGATTCGGTGTACTTCACGCATGAGAACCTGGTCAATACCCCGGCTCGGCTTTGGTCAATGTTCTTGGATCTTGACCAATCGATCAATGATGAGCCGGATCGCGTTGAGCATTTATTTCGAGTTAACGGGAATGAAGTTCTGCTGAACACCCCTAAGGCACACGTGCTGGTCCAAGTATTTACGGAGGATGGTAAAATGGTAATGTCGGAACTAATCGAGAATGGGCGTATTTCCACGAAAGGGTTGGCACCGGAGCTATACGTATTCAAAGCAACCATCGACAAAATGGACTTCAGCGAAGTTCTGTCAATTGGATTTTAAGAGCTTGTTCAAGACCGTTTGAATGATGGTCTGCGGGACTATTTTTTTGGTCCGGATCGGATGGAACACCGTTCCTTGTTTGAACACCACCGTTCCCTGAAACCGAACTATGTAATGCACGGATCGATCGCATCACACCGTTAAAAGGTGCTTAAGATCGTGAATCCCATGTATATCCAGTTAAGTCTTATTGGTCGCTCCAATATTGATCAATTGGTATTTGTTCGATGGGATCACCATGGTCCGTTAAGTGATGTTTGTAGAACCGTTCGCAGAACTTACTAAGTTTGCCCCCTACCTTTCCGGCCTCATGCAACACGCATGATCGGCAAGACTATAAGAAACCTGATCAACCATAACTCTAATTTAAACCGGAACCCATGAGCAACGAGAAGAGCGGGAAAATGAATTCCCTATTCGTAGCGATCGTATTCCCACTCATCCTAATTGTAGCAGTGTGCTTCTACATGTTCGTGCTTGGCGATCCCGCCAATTTCCAGAACAACGATCCCGTACATGGCCACCCGATCGAGACGAACCCCGGGAAACTTTTCGGTACCATTTATAAAGGAGGTTTCATCGTACCGATCTTGATCAGTGTGAACTTGATCGTTCTGGTATTCGCGGTTGAGCGCTTCATTACACTAGGTCGTGCGAATGGCAAAGGACGGATCGACACGTTCATTCAGAACGTTCGCCAGCAATTGGCCAATGACAACATCCAAGAAGCGATCACGATCTGTGATGAACAAAAAGGTTCTGTTGCTAATGTGATGCGCAGCGGTCTGGAGAAGTACAGTACGATCTACAAGGATCCAACGATGGATAAGGAGACCAAGATCAATTCCATTAAGCAGGAGTTGGAAGAGGCTACTTCCTTGGAGTTGCCCATGTTGAGCAAGAACATGGTGATCCTTTCGACCTGCGCTAGTGTAAGTACGCTGTTGGGTCTTATCGGAACGGTACTTGGAATGATCCGAGCGTTCTCCGCACTGGCTGCTGCCGGTACTCCGGATGCTACTGCACTTTCTACTGGTATCTCCGAGGCGTTGATCAATACAGCTCTTGGTGTTGCAGGTTCCGCGATCGCTATTATTTTCTACAACTACTTCAGCAACCGTATCGATGGGATCACCCACGGTATCGATGAGGCTGGTTTCAGTGTAGCAAAGACCTTGGCCAACCACAAGTAGACGAACGCTTTGCGTTCTGTTTACGTGTACTTGCGATGTATGGATCGCACATAACCATGAACGGATCAACCCAATAGCTCCACGACAATGGCTAAGCTGAAAATGCCCAAAGGCACACCCGCGCTGGACATGACGCCCATGGTGGACCTTGCGTTCTTGTTGGTGACCTTCTTTATGCTTACAGCGCAGTTCCGGCCGGAAGAAGCCGTTGCCGTTGATACACCTGCCTCTACTTCCGAGTCGTCGATCCCTGTGAATAACATGATGACGATCATCGTGGATAGCGCCGGACGCGTATTCTGGGATATGACCGATCTTAAAGTGAGACAGGAAGTGCTCGTGGAACTTGGTAAATTGGTGAATTATACTCCTTCTCCGGAAGAGTTGCAGCGTTTCGGTAATGTAGGCCCAGTGGGTATTCCGCTCCAGGAAATGAAGAAATTCATGGCGTTGGATAGTGGTAGCGAACGAAAGGAATTCTCTAACAATTACCAAGGGATCCCTACCGATAGCCTCAATAACCAGCTGCGTGAGTGGATCACCTTTACCCGGAACATCTTCCGCAATGGCAATGATGCAGGACTGGATCCTGTTATTGCATTGAAGGCCGATGGCAATACCAACTATTCAAAAGTGGCCGAAGTGATAAGGATCTTCCAATCACCGGCCATCAAGATCAGTAAATTCAAAATGATCACCGATCTCGAATCCTCGAGGTTGTAATTAACACCGATCGAACCTTTGAGATAGTGGCGTGTACAGCACTAAGAATAAGGATCGAATAAAAGAACAACACCATGGCACAAGTACCCGAAGGTGGTGGAGGCGGTGGCCGGCACGAGAAAAAAAGAGCCAAGAAAGGCAGTACGCACATCGACATGACGCTGATGGTGGATCTTGCGTTCCTGCTTCTTACGTTCTTCATTCTTACCACGACCATGTACAGGCCCAGTAGCCTGCAGATGACGTTCCCGGTTCCCGATGAGAACGCGGAAAAGAACGAAACCAAATTGAACAATGCGATCACATTGCTACTTACAGGCAATGATGCCATCTATTACTATTTCGGAGAATTCACGGTAGCTGGCGGAGAAAAACCACCGACCGTTCTGGAGAAAACCGACTTCAGTAGCATTCAGAAGATCCTCGTTGAGCGCAACAAGGAGACGGTGACCGCGATGAATGAGCTTGCCAAGCAGTACAACGACAAGAAATTGACGGAGGAGGAGTACACGGCGAAGCGCAGAGAGCTAAAGAGCAGGCCTGATAACCTCAAGGCGATCATCAAAACGGATGCTGAAGCCAAGTACCGCAACATGATCGACATGGTCGATGAAATGGATATAAGCGGTATTGGTTCCTATGGTGTCATGGATAGCCTTAAGCTGGGTGAGATCCAATTGTTGAACGCAACCAAAGGCACCCTGTAAGATGGAATATCTGATCCCCATAGGTATTTTGTTGCTGTTGTCCATTGTTATGGCGATGGACCTTAGTTGGACCAACGTGCTGACTCCGGAACGGAATGCCCTTGTGTTCCAGGATAGGCATAAGGATTATGGTGCGTTCACATTGCGTCGTGATTATGTCCGCGGTCTGGCAACGGCGCTTGTCGGCTCATTGCTGTTCTTCGGTGCAGCCATCAGTATTCCTAAGGTAATTGCCATGTTCGGGCCCAAGGAAGAAGTGGTGGCGGCTAAAAAAATCGTGGATGTAGACCTTGATCTATTCGAGGAAGAGAAGAAGGAGGAACCACCTCCGCCACCGCCAGTTGAACCACCTCCCCCGGTCAAAGTAGAAGTTGTACAGTTCACTGAACTTGTAGCGTCAGATGACCCTGTGGAAGAACCACCACCGGTAATGGATGAACTCGTGGAGACCAACGTAGGTACTTTCAATCAAGAAGGTGTAAAGACCGAGGCTCCACCTCCGCCTCCGCCACCTGTTGATGAACCAACGTTCGATCTTGCTTCTGTTCAAGAACAACCTGAATTCCCCGGTGGACTTGAGGAGATGTACAAGTACCTAGGGAAGAATACGAAGTACCCGGCCATGGAAAAGGATGCTGCTATCCAAGGGAAGGTGTACATTGAATTCGTGGTCTCCAGCACCGGTGCTATTACGGATGTTACGCTCAAGCGTGGAGTTTCCTCGGGTCTGGATAAGGAAGCATTACGCGTCGTGAAGTCGATGCCGAAATGGAGCCCGGGAAAGATGAACGGAAAGGCTGTTAAAGTGCGCTATATCCTTCCGGTCGTTTATACGCTGAAGTAGATCATCGCTTTTGATCTGCGTTACCGTGTTCCGGAGAACCTTCTGGATCTTACATTGTCCTGTAGTTGTTTTGATGTTCAGCAGGACTTGATCCAATGTGATGGTCTCCTTGAGTACGAGCATTCATCTCTACATTGACCAAGTACTGAATAGACGCTTGGTCGCCTACCACCGCCATTAGAACGGCCAACCCTCAACCAACCTGCAATGAAATGGTTCGCTGTCTCCATGTCCATGATCTATATCGGGGCAGGTTGCTTAATTTTATTCACGAATTTTGCGGGTGATTCAGTTCGCCAATACAGAACCATCTTTGGCGCTGTGTTGGTCGGATATGGTTTAATACGCGGGATCCTATGGTTCCGGAAAAACAGGACAGAGGATGAAAGTAAGATCGACATTTGATACCGGTTCGTTATTCTCTAACAGCGCTCGAGGCGCTCGGATGAACACGATATTCGAGTTCGTTCAACGGAAGACCATCAGCAGCGTGCTTCTTGTTTCGATCCTTTTTACGGCGTGTAACGAAGCTCCACGGGACCCGAACGTAGATGATTCCCCCACATTTGGCCGTGCAGTGATATTGGCCGATGAGGGGTTCGAGAAAATGTTGGAAGACCAACTTTTGGTCTTCAATAGCACGTATCAGGATGCTAAGGTGGTTGTTCACTACATGCCGGAAGCTACGTTGGTCCAGGCTATGATGGCGGATAGCATTCGGGCGGTCTTCGGCGCGTTCCTTCCGGGAGGAGAACAAGAAACCTATTTCAGGACCCGAAGCTTGGCCGTTCAAAAGGAAAATGTTGCCACGGATGGTATCGCCGTCATTGTATCGCCGAATAGTTCCCTAAAGAAGATCTCTAATGAGCAGTTGATCGCATTGATCACCGGCGAAGTGGTTCCTGGAATTTCGGAAAAGGTCACGTTGCTGTTCGATCGTAAAGGGAGCAGCGTGCCGCGCACATTGGTCGATTCGCTTTTAGCGGGTGATGTGCAGCGTATGAAGCGTGGCTCTGCCGCTGAAGGTATTGATGACCTTGTACAACGCGTGGCCAATGATACCCTTCTCATCGGGTTCATACCCTTCGCTGAGGTCAGCGATGAGGATGATCCCGCATGCAATGCGTTGAGGGCCCAGATCCGGATGCTGCCGGTCTCCCGCACCGATACCAGTGCAGCATTTCCACCCGATCAAGGCACGCTGAAGGACGGCTCATACCCGCTTAGGCGTAAGGTGATCATGCTTGTTACTGAAGGGAAAAGTGGCCTTGGCACTGGTTTTGCTTCCTTTGTCGCTGGTCACAAAGGACAACGCATCATCCTAAAGCAAGGCTTGGCACCAGAACGTACCCCAAGCCGTGATGTTGAGATCGTTGAGCCGTGATAACGCGATTAGAAGAAAAATGAGGAATTTGATCATTGCCACTGCGCTTGTGGCTCCAACGTTTGCCGCCAACGCACAGACACCACTTGATCTGGCATCGAAACTTACGGACAACGAACGTTTTGAGCAGGCCACATCTACGATCATGGCGGTTCTTGCCACCGAGCCGACCAACGGTGATGCGTGGTTCCGTTTGGGTGAGAACTACTACTACAACGATAAATTGGATAGCGCCAAGTACGCCTATTCACGCGGTGTTGCAGTAAACCCGTTAATGCCGCTGAATGCGGTGGGCGTTGCCAAAGTGTTGCAAGCACAAGGCAAGACCGCCGAAGCAAGAACAGCATTTGATGCCGCTATTGCGAATGCGATAGATAAGAAGAACAAAATGGCCAAGACCATGCAGGCCGAGGTCTATCGCGAAGCAGCCGAAGGGTTGACCTATGGTGATGTAAAAGATCCAGCTACCGCCGTGGCATTCATTGAAAAGTCCATCGAATTGAACCCCGCCGATCCGGAGGCCTACATCGTAAAGGGAGATGCTTTGTTCGAGCAGAACCCGCGTGAAGCTTCGGAGCCGATGGCCAACTATAAGAAATCTGCGGATCTTCAGCGCACGAGTGCTAAACCTGTTGCCAAGAAGGCATTCATGTACTACCGCGCGAAGAATTTCGATGCGTCCATCACTGAATACGATAACGCCATTGCCATTGATCCGGCCTACGCTCCAGCTTACCGTGGGCGTGCGGAAGCATATTATTTCAAGCGTGATTTTGCCAAAGCAACTGCTGACTATAACCAATATCTGGAGCTGAACAAAGGGAACGAAAGTGCACGTGTACGCTATGCCCAGTTCCTTTTCCTAGTGGAAAAGTATCAAGAGTCGTTGGACCTGATCAGCAAGTTGGAAGAAGGTGGCGTACAGAACAAAGTGCTTACGCGCTTGAAGGCCTATAACTATGTTGAGCTGAAGGATTCGATCAATGCAATGCCTGCGATCGAGGCCTACATGAAAGCGTTACCGGAAGATGAACTGATACCAAGCGACCTACAGTATTATGGCCGCGCGATCAGCATGTTGGGTAATGATTCTCTTGCTGGTGAAAAGCTGATGGCAGCAGCGCAAATGAAGAATGCCGATCCACAACTCTTCATGGAAGCAGGCGCGATGTTCAACAAAGCGAAAATGTACGAACGGGCTACCCAAGCCTACAAAGGCAAGACCATGAGCGGAAAGGTCGAAGTGAACGATTATTACTATTTGGGATCGACCGCACAACGTGCACAGGAATACGCCATTGCCGACAGCGCTTGGGCCAAATATGTTACCTATCAGCCGGATATTTACCAAGGGTATATGGGCCGAGCACGTGCCAATGTTGGTTTGGACCCCGATAAGACCACGTGGCAGGCAAAGCCATTCTATGAGGATGTGATCCGTAAAATGAAACCAGAAGAGGCTACCAAGTCGCCGAACGATGTGGAAGAGGCAAACTTTTTCTTGGCATTCTACTATTACACCGCTGGCGATCTTCCCCAAGCTAAGTGTTACTTTCAGAAGGTAAGTGACATAGAGGCTGGTACGAATAATACCAAGATCGCTATGGATATGTTATTGACCAAGGACCTGAAGGACGTGCAAGCTATTCCCTGTGAGTTGCAGTAGCAACGTATTCATGATCATTCTGGAAAGAGGCCTTCGGGCCTTTTTTCATTTTAGTTGATCAGACGGCAAATGAACTGTGATATGGAGCTGTCAGCTATTGCATACTTTGTCTGCCCATAATGAAGACCGATCACAAACGTCCAACACTGCTCCAGGCATTGATACCCATTGTGTTGCTCATTTGTGTGTTGGCCGCCAACGTGATCTACTTCGGTGAGGATTCCAGTTATGGACCCAATCAGATCGCATTACTGGTAGCGGCAGCCTTGGCCGGTACGGTCGGCATTGCTACGGGCCGCACGTGGGAAATGATCTACGATGGTATCGTAGAGAGCATTTCCAGTGCAATGGGTGCGATCCTTATCCTTTTGTTGATCGGTGCATTGGCGGGTACTTGGCTTATGAGCGGAATTGTTCCGGCCATGATCTACTATGGATTGAAAATTCTTGAACCGCATTTTTTCCTTTTGGCATCGTGCGTGATATGTGCACTTGTGTCTTTGGCTACAGGTAGTTCTTGGAGTACTGTGGCAACCGTTGGCATCGCACTTTTGGCAATAGGCAAAGCACTGGGGCTGGAGGAGGGTTGGATCGCCGGGAGCATTATTTCCGGTGCTTATTTCGGTGATAAGATGTCGCCGCTATCCGATACCACCAATCTTGCTCCCGCGGTTGCGGGCACCGATCTGTTCACGCATATCAGACACATGGTCTGGACTACCGCACCTAGTATGATCATCTCGTTGATCGTTTTTGCGATCGCAGGATTTACAGGAAATGGAGCGGTGAATTCTTCTGATGTGGATTCGCTCACCACAGCAATTGATGCCAATTTCAATATTACGCCAATGCTGTTCCTAGTGCCTTTAGCAGTGGTCCTAATGATCTACAAACGCATGCCAGCATTGCCAGCATTGCTGATCGCAAGCTTGCTTGGCGGGCTGTTCGCGTTGATCTACCAGCCGGAGATCGTAGCTTCTATAGGTGGGCAAGCTGACAACTATTGGGAACGATCCTACCGTGCCATTATCACATCCATGGCCATGAAGACCAGCATTACTACGGGCAATGCAATGGCGGATGATCTGCTTTCCGCAGGAGGCATGAGCGGAATGTTGAATACCATATGGTTGATCATCTGCGCGCTTACGTTCGGCGGTGTCATGCAGGCGGTCGGCCTGCTCCGTAGGATAACGGATGGTCTTCTTACCATGGTGAATTCCGCAGGGTCCCTGATCGCCACCACGGCCGGTACAGCCGTGTTCTTCAACCTTACCGCATCCGATCAATACATCGCGATCGTAGTGCCCGGTAAGATGTACAAAGAGGCGTTCAAGGAATTCGACCTCGCACCGGAGAACCTTTCCCGCACATTGGAGGATTCAGGTACGGTAACCTCCGTGCTGGTTCCGTGGAATACCTGCGGCGTTGCACAGAGTGGCGTGTTAGGCGTGGCGGTCTGGGCCTTTGCTCCGTACTGTATTTTCAACTGGATATCACCCCTCATGACCATCTTATTCGGCTACATGGGCTGGAAGGTCACGCGGCTCAAGGCGAAATAGGAGGTAGCGCAACGCGGATCTTCTCTGCCGTTATCCCTTGATCATTGATCCGGAATACAACTCCATTCGGTGTTTGTTGCGCGCGCATCAACGCTTCGGCCTGTGGCATACTATCGATCCTGAATAAGGTCCGCTTGGCATACCATTGTACTTGTGGTTCAGGTGTTGACCCCAAGGTGAATACTGCTTCGTTAGGCAATACTTCCGCAGCGATCGCATGACCGATGTTCCGTTCATGGGCATAGCGTGTGCCGTCCTTATCAGGCAATGGATTGATCCGATAGAAGTACAGCACACCGGCAAAGCACGTCAGCGTGACCAACGCAATGCTCCAACGTTCCTCAAGCCGCGCGATGCCGATCGCAGCAAGGCCACAGAGGATCGGTCCTGCTTTCAACACAGTGAAATCATGGTCGGCATATTGAAGGAGGAAGAGATGGTCGAGCAGAACAGGAAGTCCCGTTAACAGGATGAACAGCGTTAGCGCGTTAGGCCGCAGAACTGCTGTGGTCAATTGCCCTTTCAGTTTGAATAGAGCGATGGTGAAGAATACGATCAGTAAGGGTAGAAATCCCATTCGGTAGTTAACGATCATCTGCTTGAAGTGCGGCCAAACACCTTCCTCCAGACCAACAGAACCACGCACCTCGAACCGACTTTGGAAGAACGCAATGAGCTGATCAAAGTCGACCACGCGGGTGTAACGCCAGGCCGTGTAGCTCAACGCCAATACCACGGCCAGCGCAGCTAATGCCACTGGAACTAACCAGCGTGCTGTTCGTTCTTTTTGCCAGTTCCACAATGCTGCTAGCCCGGATGCCACTGCGGCGAACACACCCAGCCAGCTTGTTAATACCGATAGGAAAAGGGTGATGAAGAACGCGAGCAACCATCGTTTATCTGGAGTATGACCCAGGAAAATCCGAAGCGCTATCGCCAAGTGCATCACCCAGAAGTTCTGTACGAACATGTCGCTCATGTAAACGTTACCATGGAACCACAAGGGAGCGGGCATGAAGAGGTACAGGGCCGCAGCGAACACTGGAGCAAGCGTCTTTTTTTCCGGCAGATATAATGCTCTCAATGCAAGGAAAAGGCACCATGCGGTGATCAGGTGAAAGACCAAATTCAGAAGTTGTAGACCGATTACGCTCGGAGCTGTCCCGGTGACCTGGAACAATGCATACGGTACATCATAGGCCAATGGCGGATGTGAGAAATAGTAGATCAGGCCATCATGCTGAGCAGGTCCATCTGCGAACCCAGGAGGGTATCGGTCTGCGGGTCCAGTGAACGATACGATCGGATTACCGTGGTGCGCGAAGTAGCCATCGGTATGCCAATTGTATAGAATGATCAACGCGACCGCAGTGCAGAACTCATGGTGTGCACTGAGCTGCCGGTCCAATTGTGGTGTGCGTACAACTACGCTCACGGCAAAGGCCAGAAGGATGATGAGGAACGGACGGCGTAACACGGAGCGAACTTAGGCAACGGATCCGCGTAGTTTTAGCGCTTCGTAATGTCAACTACCGATGAACAGATCCCACTTTGGCAGATAGCCCTGCTTTATATCGTTGTTGCATTCGCGTTGTACTGGCGTGTACTGGGCCTCTCGTTCTTTGCGGATGACTTCAGCGCTGTTTGGCGGATCGGTGTTCAGGGAGACCTGAGCAACCACGGTTTTTTCCGCCCACTTTCTGAGTTTTCGATCTGGGCGAACCACTTTTTATTCGGCACGGACCCTACAGGATACCGCGTTACCAATGTGATGATCCACTGGTGCAACGCAATTTGCTTAGCTCTTCTCGTACGCCGCGCCGTCCAAGCAAAGAATGACGAATTGCGGTACGCACCTGTATTCGCTGGTCTGCTTTTCCTCTGTTATCCGTTCCATAATGAAGGCGTTGTTTGGATCGTGGGTAGGGGAGCATCACTAGCGACCTTATGCGTTCTGCTCGGGTTGATCGCATCGCTTTCTTCATTTACCGATCGTTGGCGGATCATCTGGTCCACACTTGCATTTTTCATGGGTGTGCTCGCCTACGAAACGGCCATGATCTTTCCCTTGATCGCTTTGCCTGTGTTGTGGTTGAACGGAATTCGCGCCAAGCGGCTTGCATCGTTCGCAGCGGCTTGGCTGGGAGCACTTGTGTTGCATTTCTTCATCCGTGCTTGGTCGATCGAGCAGGTCGCAAACGCTTATGGTGTCGATTTCTTTTCGCAACCATTCACGACCTATTTCCGAAATGTCCCGAAGGTTTTTGGTAGGCTCTTTATTCCTCCGAATGAAGATGCGAATGCACTTATCGTTCCAACGGTTCTTGTTGGTTCGATACTGGTCCTGGTCGTTAGGACCTATGTGCGTCGAACGCGTGATGTGAGAGCGGAAAGGATCAGTGCGCTTGCTTGGTCATGGATGCTGATCGTAGCTTGTTGCGTGCCGGTGATCACAAGCGTAAGCACGCGCACCAGTGAGAGTGATCGCTTTTTGTATATGCCATCGGTATTCCTGTGTGGGTTGATCGCATTGCTGCTTTTCCGAATTGCACACGGAACACTTCGCTGGTTGCTCATGGCTACGTTACTCATCGCTTCAACGTGGTTCCTTCATAAGAACAACACCAATTGGATTGCCGCTTCACGTACGATCGCATCGGTCATTGAGAACACCCCGCAGCCAGAGAACGGGGTGCACATTTTTATTCAGGGTCTGCCAAGTGATACATGTGGTGCATTTGTTTTCAGACACGGGTTTCTTGAGGCATTGCTCATGGCCGGAAGAGATACGACCGGGCTCAGGCAGGTGGATACTATTTTTACCGGAGCCGGGGTAATGCCTCGAATGATCGTGTTCTCGTTCGCTGAACCAACGGATACTGTGCACGTGCGTGCAGCGGATCGCGTAGTTCGATGGAATACCGACCACTTCGACTATTTGACATTGACTGATGAAGGCGCATCATCTTTACCGTAAATTCGTTTGCATGGAACGTAACATCGTCGCGATGGGTATTTTGTGTTCAACCAGCTTGTTCGCTCAGGTCACGTTGAATAATAATGTGATCCCACAGGAGAACGAACTTTGGGGTTACCACGACGTTCCTTACGTGAATGCGGGGCCATCCGTGATGGGTTCAAAGTGGGATTACAGCAATTTGCCACCCGGAGTACTCGTGCCATACAATTGGTCCAACCGGTCGCTTGCTCCACGTGCTGGCGCATTCCCGGATGATGCTTTGGTACTCGAAGTTCCGGGTGATCCCATCGCCTTCTACCAAGCGGGCGATACGGCGTTCTATTGGCTCGGAACCTATTCCGATAATGCGCTGGTCCGCTTCGATCCACCATTGGTGTTGTTGGATCTGCCATGTTCCATCAATTCACAGTGGGCCGATACTGTGGTTGCAGCCGTTACAGGTGCCGGACGTATAGAGATCCGTAAAACGATCCTGAAAGCGAATGTTGATGGTTGGGGTTCGTTGATCATGCCCTATGGGGTGGTGGATGACGTGATCCGCATCCGGTATGACCTGAAACTTACCGATGCCGATGATTATAATGTTGTCCATCGGAGTGAAGTGCGTCACGTATGGTACACGGATCGTACGTCCATGCCATTGCTGGTGATCAGTGACCGCAAGGGATGGTCACCCGAGCGGACCGTACGTTGGCTTGATGGTTCATGGCGGGATGGTCCCAATAAACTTTTCCAGCCGGTCCAGTTGCGGGCATTCCCGGATCCATGTGATGAGATCGCCACAGTGGACCTCCCCGCGGCTAAAGCTGATCGCACGATCCTTCAATTGATCGATGGCCAAGGAAATGTAGCCAAACAATGGCTCGCCGAATTCACATCACCCCAGACCCGCCGGATGACGCTGCAAATGAACGATGTGCCTAGCGGAACCTATACGCTTTCTTGGATGGGAACCGATGGCGTTATTGGGAGCACGCGGTTGACGAGAAGGTGATGACACGCGTAGCGCTCTTATCAAGGCTCCAACCCCACCGCCTTGCCATCCTGCATCACCCAGATCT
>JAGNUG010000159.1 GCA_017987115.1 Flavobacteriales bacterium
GTCTACCACCAGGTAATTATCAAATGGTGTGCGAACCAATTGGCGGAGCAGGCGGAGGACAGCCGTATTTCACTATGGTTGTAGCGTGGCCTTTAACAAGTGGATCGCTACCAGCAATTGGAGGACAACAATTGGATGTTGAATTGCTTGTTCAATGTAGCGCTGGGATCAATGGGATTGGCGATCAAGGACATGTCGAACTCCCTTTGGTCAATGTTGCGAACGGTATGATCGAAGTTCGTAATAGGACCAGCGATCGTCTGGGGCCAATAACACTCCATAATTTAACTGGCAGAGCAGTCGCGACCGAATATGCAAATGGATCTTATTGCATATTGAACGCTCGATCCCTCGCGAATGGGATATATGTTCTTCGTGTGGCCAACACCACACAAAAGATTCTTTTGATCGGGAATTGAACGAGCCTATCAGAAACGGCGAAACCAGCCTTACGGGGCTGGTTTCTTTTCTTCCTGATCTCCCAGCTTACGGGCCCGGATGGGGACTTTTTACGCCGCGAGGCAATTTCCCTTTGCGATCAGTATGCCTTGGGAACGGTTTCCCGAACCCTGCCTGTATAACGCAACGCGGTCCAGAAAAGTTTCATCTTCCCATTAGACCGCCATATCACTTAGCGCACGTTCATTAGCCGTACTGTGCCAGTAGCGGTGCGAAGAACATAAGGCCCTTGCTCAAGATCTTCTGTAGGAATGGAGATCAGGTTCGAATTGTACACAGCTTGATGGATCGATCGTCCCTGCCCATCGAACAACTCCATTCTGCCGATCGGATCGATGTCTGAAATTCGCAACGCACCATTGGTATCGAACCATGCCTTGAGGTCCGAATATTCATGTGCAGCAACGCCCGTGCTGATCGATGATACGCTTCTGAAGGATCCCGCTTTCAGGAATAAACAAGAATCGAACACACTATCGCCTGCATCGCCGATCACGAGTTTGATATGATAGGTCTGTCCTGGAACAACAGCTGCGCTAATGGGCAGAATGGTGGACAACCCATCGAACACGATCGTAGCACCCGCAGTATTATCGACATAATACTGCTCGTTCGAAGGAGGGCAGTTACCGACAATTATGCTTCCGTTGTTTACATTATTGATGGTGATCGGTGTTGCTGATCCCGGGAGCAATGCAATGTTCGCGGCATTGTTGCTGTAAGGTCCTGAGATACCCGGACCACTCAAGAAAAACCCGAATCCATCATTGAATAGCTCACAGACATACTCCGGATACTCTTCACTCGCGAACACGAAATCGAAGGTCAATAGATTCTCATCCGGAACGAAGTCGAATTCCAATGCCACAAGATCGTAGACACCAACTCCCGTGAGTTGCATAAGGTCAGGGTCGGTAGCTGAGCCTCCGGTCTGGTCCGAATTGAAATTCGTTGCAGGACCATCCAATCCGTTCAAAAAACCAGTTGATAGCACAACGCCATTATCCGGTAACAGTGTAATATTCGTTGCTGCGTAGGAACCCACCGATGCCATTGTTCCTTGTGTATTTCCTATCAGGGTTTCATTCGATATGGTCACGCCGGAGCCTTGAAATACCTCCACAGCAAGTTGTGTGGCGTCCAGATCGGTCGTTACGCTGATCTGCGCAGATACAGTTCCTATTAAGAGTGAAGAGAACAATGCGCTCGAAATGGTTGGTAATGGTCTGGTCATGATCGTGTATTTATTCGTGCATATGTAGATGGAAAGTTAATGAACAGCCGCCAATATGCTTGGATCATTAGATCTGCAAGCTGACCTTCACCGTGGGCAACTCCAATGGTGCATAAGTCCGTTCCTCGAACATGACCCTACCGTTTCCATCGACAAGGATCACCGTTGAACAGCGGGTGCCATACCCCTTCGTTGCAATAAAAATGGATGAAAGCGAGCGTTCCAACTCAAGCGGCACCCCGGTGCTGGGCAGTTCACTATCCTTTGCGCGTTCAGACGATCTCAGAACGGAAAACAAGCCTTCCACAAGATCTTGCTTTGCAGTATTAAGCGCGGTCCTAACGTCTTCTTTCGCTTTGATCACCTTCGGCCATGGAGTATCCAACACATGATTGCTCAATCCATGAATACCGGAACTCAACAGCAGATCTGTCCCTTCAATGTTGTTATGATAGCGCAAAGCATCCAACGGGCCATAGATCAGATTAAAACCATCGTATTGATCCGATCCCGTTAGGTCGATATCCGCGTCAAGTGCATTGCGCACAAGTTCTCCGCGAGAAGGACCGTTGACCAGAGGACGTGAGAGATCCCGGTAGTTCGTAAGCGCAGCGAATCGTTCCGTTCTGGTCACTCCCAGCCAGGTCCCACCATGGCGTAGGTCTTTACCGGCCAGAACATGTGGGGAATCATCCCAAAAAGCAGCTTGTGCAGCAGGACGATCAAGGAATTCATCGCGATTGGCAGCAATGATCAACGGAAACTGCGGGTGTTCTCCAATAGCGACGACGATCAAGCACATACTGGCCCCAAGATATAAAGGCGGCCCAACAACGGATATAGGAGATCAATATCAATAGACGAGTTCAGGACTTGGGTAAACGGTCGCGCAGATCCGAGGTCCGATCAGAATATGACCTCACCTTTCAAGAACATCACGAAGATGAACGTCATCAAAAAGTGATGAAAGAGCAACAACGCCGAAACCAACGTTAATACATTTTTTCCACTCTTATTGAGTTCCGGAAAGAGCTTCTTGTTGTTCATGGCTATGATCGGTAAAGGCACAGTGGCTAGCAAAAATGTAACTGCCAGCGCTTTAAATGCCAGTCCATTGTCAAATACCCCAAAGAATAAATGCGCGTAGTAGAATCCAAATCCGACGAACGACAATAGACCCAAGCGAATGAATATTCTAGCTTCTGCAACCATTTGCTTTCGATTTTCCATTATGTAGACGCTGCATTTTCAACGTGGTTGCTTCAGCCTTGGTTACAATTTATCAACAGAAACGCCCGATGAATGCATTCCTAACACTGACGAATTACATCTTTCAGCCTGTAAAGCACCTCTCATATAGGTAAAGTACAAGCCAGCGACGGCAGCACAACAACCCATTAAGAACCAATGAATTGGATAGGAATCAGGTATATATGACCGACCAGCCGTCAAGCCACTTGCTCGGCTTTCCGCCATCAGCGTTCCATTCGCCAAAGCATCAAGGCCAAACGATCTTTGAAGCGGTTCCAGTGTAAATGAGAGGATCATGAGCATCGCGCCACCGATCAGAAGTACCCAAGAACGTGTATCGATGGCAAAGTCATGTACGTTGGATCGGCCTCTGAGGATCACTATCCCAAGCGAAATGAGACCTAATGAGACTACACAAGGTGCCCAGACCGGCCCAACCCAAGGCACAGGGACAAGAAACAAAAGATCAGGATCGGTGAGGCTTGCGGGCCAATCAAGGAGAACTTTCAACCATACGTAATAGAAGATATCCCATACCCCGAAACCAAAACAGAACCAAGCGAACCGTTCAAGCCGAGAACGCGTGACAAGGGCAGCAGGCGACAGTATCATGACCATTGTTGCGATCTCTCTACCAACTTCCGTATTCACCAGAAGTCCATCCATGGCAACCAAGGGGAAATCAAACCCTTCAGGATAGTACATTGCCCTGAGGTACACGACCACCGCACTTTCCAGGAAGGCCATGGCGATGAAGAACACAGCCATCCAAATGAAAAGCCGTTGGATGTCAGGGCGCATGATGGAATTTGAGATCGGCGAGTAAACCTCTGTGGTCGCTTCCGGGAACTTCGAAGGAGCTTACAGAAGCGGAAACTAGGCCTTTGGAGACAAGCAGATGGTCCAGTGGGATCAATGCCAATGGACCTACGGATGGCCAAGTCCGTTGGTCCGTACTGGTCGTCGGGCTCAGGCCGGAATTAGCACAGAAGCGCGTATAAGCGCGGTCCCAGTGCACGGTATTGAGATCACCGATAACAACTGTAGGCAAACCTTCTGCAGCCACTAATCGAGCCACGATCTCCAACTGGGAATTGCGTTGCCGAAAATGACCGTATGATATTGGCGAAGTCGCATGGATCGCGAGTACACGTACAACTTCGTCACCAACCGGCACAACGGCTTCTATGAACGGGGATCGCTCAACAAGGAATGTCTTTACTGAGTTGAACGGGAGCTTACTGAACAGCGCGATCCCATAGCAATTCGAGCGTGGTTCCAGGTATTGATACGGATAACTTTTGCTTAAACCGTTGGACAACGCAACCGCCCACTCCGGACTTACTTCTTGGACCGAGAGCAGATCCGCATTGCTTTCTTCAGCGATCGCGATAGCATCAGCATGATCCATATTGGGTTGCAATACGTTCATGTGTGCGATACGCAATGATGGCCCAGCAACATCAACTGTTGTAGCCGCGGTCCGTGGGTCGCGCACTTGGATCAGGATCAGTCCTACTGCTAATGTCGTTGAGAGCAATAGCCACCACCGCATGGTGCTCAAAGCCAATACAGCGATCAACGCAAAGACCGCAGCCCATTGCAGTAGGAATGCTCGAGCTAGCATGGGGATGTAAGCATCCGGAGCGATCGCGAGACCCGTGGCGAAGGCCAGGGTCAATGTGGCGAGTAGAAGCTCACCGTGTTTGGAACGGGAAAAGACTTTCATGATACGCTACTAGAATTTCGATCGGCCAAGCGATCAATGCGTTTAAGAACAAGCCAAAGTGGTATTGCACCGATAATGCCGAAAGAGGCATCAACACACCGCCAGAAGAATGGAATGCCACGGATCGGTGCCCATAGAAAAGCAAGTGGCAGAACCAACAAACAACACCAGAGCCCCCATTCGATCACCCAGCGATTGCGCACTGGATCCCGATACGGACCGACGAAGGCTAGGGCGATAACGACATGGGCGAACGCAAGCCAATCGGTTCCGTAGAACAACATCGGATAGGTGCCCCCGACATGAGCAACGGCCTCCGCGGCATACGCACTCCAACCTGACCAGGGCTCTCCCCACGGCACTGTCACCTCGGCCAATACTTGTGTACCCCACTCCAGCGGAACAGCTGTAAGTCCACTGATCATCAAGGCTACCATGAAGATGACGATCCAGATCCGGATGTATCGTAAGTCTTTCATTGTTTATCGGTCCCTAAGGCAAGCTTTCTCATTTGGATGGCTATGTTGTCATCTGCCAAAGAAGATTCCTGCCAGTGCTGTTCTGCGTAGCGTGTTTGAAATGCCCTGCACTTGGCATCCAGTTCACGGCGAAAAGCTGTTGGGTTCAGATGACTTACCCACCGCACTTCGTTCTTACTATGCTGCTCCATTTGGGCTTCTACCCCGTCCAAATTGACATAGAGCAATGGCAAGACCTTATCACTCATGGACAAGTAATTATCAATGTCGATCTCGCCTTTATTCTGGTGATGTAGGTTGTGCCGTACGATGAACGTATCCCAATCCACACAGGCCAAGCCGACAACTGTGATGAATAAAGCCCACGTATTCAACCGTGCGAGGTAGAAGAAACTTTTCCGATCGCGTACTTTCAAGAAGAGTGTAACCAGCCCTACCAGCACCAGTAACAAGAACACGATCACACCAATGCGCTTATAGGCCAATCCATGAAAGCTGATGTAATGGTAGTTGCGCAAGAACACCGAGGTCCCGAGTATGAAGTTCTGCACGATCCATGCTATTCCTAATACGCGCATCGACCCGGAACGCTTATAGAAATTAAGATTTCCGCGGAAAAGATGCAGAAGGATAACGATGCTCAATAGGATGCTGATCATCAACATCCATGTTCCGGAATGAACGAATTGTTTCAGACTGAAATTCTCGGGAACTGTAAAACCGAACCAGAACCAATCGATATCGATCACATTCACAACAAGCAACATGGTGTTCATGATCACAAGTAGCACCAGACCGGCTTTGCGCTCGCGTTCCAACGGGCCCATGGAGGCCGGCGCCAACCAATGTGGACGTGTTACTCGTTTGCGCAACAAAACATCGGTCCAACGCGACTCTGAATTACTCAATGCTCTTGGCGCGATGCGACGCATGATCACCGCACTAACCACCATGGCCAACAGCAAGAAGAAAATGTGCGGCGTAAAGAATTTTGCCAGAAGGTCATAGAATCCATCCAGAAAACCAGCCGTTAGTTGATCGAATTTGGGGTTCCCGGCTTTGTAAAGTTGCAGGAA
>JAGNUG010000048.1 GCA_017987115.1 Flavobacteriales bacterium
ATCATAACCGCTATACCAATAGTCAGCCGTCACCGCTGTCCCCGTCTTTACCAGAGGGTCCGGCAGGAATGAATCGATACGCGCCAAGTTTCCTTTGATCAGGTCCGGTGCGGCGATGTGTAAGGTCCATTTTGGTTGTTCGTGCTTCTCGTTGTAGACCAACATATGTCCAGGGTGTACAATTAATTCATCGCCTTCTTCCAATTTTGGTAAGCCCCACTTCTGCAGGTCACGACGAATGATCGCAAGCTTCACAGAGTCCACGCGTGCCACCATTTTTTCCTGTTGAAGGGACAATGTGGAATTCTGTTCCTCCAGTTTTTTCAGCTGTACCTCGAGGTCGGTCTGGGCCGATGTTGGCAACACGGACAAGGCGGCCAATAGCAATGGAATGAAGTTGATCGGTTTCATGGAAGGTGGGAAGGTAGGGGAACACTGTGGGATATGGGAACGGAATGTAGAATTTTCGATCTACACGCGATGCAGTTCGGTCGAATGCAAGAGCCCTGCCAGATCACGTATGGCCTCGTCAAGAAGGTTGTCCGCTGCATGCTTTGGTGATGGTGGTTTGATGGCGTTCTGGAGCAACGCCGTGTTCAGGTCAATGCTTTTCTGATGTTGAACGAAGTACCGACCTGTTCCAGTGTGGATCCTTCCTAGATACTCCTGTTCTGCTTGCCCGGGTGTTGGTATGATCAACGCATTGCGGCAAAGTGCAGCAAGATCCATCAGCGTGGTGTAGCCGCTGCGCGATACGATCATCTCGGAATCCAACATGGCCTGTGCAAGCTCAGGTCCTCGCATATGGCCGATCAACGTAACGTTATTGACCTCCATTTTGTCATGTATTTCCGGTAGTCCGCGGACCACTAAATGTTCACCCTTTATCTGTTGCAATTGCCCTAAAAGAATATCCTCCAAGAGTGAACGCTGCGGTTCTGGACCACTGATCACAACAACTATCCTATAATTAGTTCCAGTGCTTTCAGAAGGCTTGCTCCCCATTCCAGTCAATCTACTTTGAGTGCCTATGTATCGCGCATTTTCCGGCAATTGAGAACCATGCGAAAGTTCACCAGCGAGTCCTGGTGATCGTGGTTCATCCATGATCCAACAGCGATCGAACCGGGCAATGTTCCTCAGATTGATCTTGCGCAACACACTTTGCGCGAGTGGCGTGAACGGAAATACTTGATGCGTGATCAATACGCTCGGTAATGCACGCGATCGGATCCCAAAACGTTGATCACTGATCACGGCATCCAACTTCAATTCTTCACGAAGTGTCTCAAATAATTCATGCTCTGCCCGTACACTGCGTATCATGGCAGGGAACTGTTTCGTCATGCTCCACAACTGGTTCCCACTTTCGGAATAGCGAACCGTAATTCCTGGAATACGAACATGTTCCAACGTTGGAAATTCAGCGGTCAGAACAGCCAAAGGGCCTTTGTCGGCGCCCAGTATCGGAACAGCATCGAAGTGTAGTAATCGTTCGATCAATGGAACACAGCGCGCAGCATGTCCAAGACCCCAATCGAGGGGCGCTACGAGAATGCGCTTGCCGTTGAGCATAGTGCAAAGGAAAGTGGATCGCCTCGGACTATCGCGCTTCGCTCTAAATTCGCGACCCGTATATGGGCAAGAATAAAATATCCAGGTTCGAAGAGAACCTGACGTACCAGCACGTTGTTCAGCCTACTTACACAGAGTTGGCAAAGAGCGGACTTCCATTGAAGGGGAAATGGAATGTAGAAATGTTCCAACGGGAGGCACCGCTGGTATTGGAACTGGGTTGTGGAGGTGGGGAGTACACCGTTGGTCTCGCGCAATTGCAACCCGAGAAGAACTATGTTGGTGTGGATATCAAAGGTGCGCGGTTGTGGCGCGGTGCGAAACAAGCACAAGAAGCTGGACTTAAGAACGTTGCTTTTCTGCGAACCCACGTCGATCATTTGGTCCGTTGTTTCGGTAGCCATGAAGCCAGCGAAATTTGGTTGACCTTCAGTGATCCGCAGATCGGTAAGGCGCGTAAACGATTGACCAGCCCATTGTTCTTAGCACGCTACAAGGAAGTGCTGAAGCCGGGAGGTTTGATCCATTTGAAGACGGATAGTCCTGAGCTATATGAGTATACCATGGAGCAGATCGCCGAGTATAACTTGCCAGTATATGAGCAAAGCACCGATGTATATGCCGATCTGGTTCCGCGTTCATCGCCTCAGGAACAAGCTGTTATGAATATCCGAACCTATTATGAAAAGCGCTGGATCTCAGAAGGAAAGAACATTCATTACGTACGGTTCGGGATCGAGGGATTCAAGTGAAACACCGTCATGCCCAAGCGCACCATACAGAACGAGGCGGTACAAGAGCGCGATTTCTTTGCTGATGTAATGGACGTTGTGCGTCAGATCCCGAAAGGCCGTGTTACCAGTTATGGTGCCATCGCTAAATGCCTAGGTGCCGCGCGTAGTAGCAGAATGGTAGGTTTTTGTATGAACAAAGCACATCATACAAAGCCTTTAGTACCTGCCCATCGCGTTGTGAATAGGAATGGAATGCTTACCGGAAAACACCACTTTGCGACTGAAACCCTTATGGAAGAGTTGTTGACAAAGGAGGGGGTAGTGGTAAAAAAGGATATGGTGCTGAATTTTTCCGACCGATTCTGGGATCCGTCAATTGAACTTCGTTTATGATCTAGTACATTGCTGGCTATAAGCATTAGGCATGAAAGTAGTTCTTGAGCACGACGATGATTTTGCATCCATCGAAGTCTATCCCGATCAAAAATTAATAAGGCTCACATGGAAGTCGCATGTCAGTAGTGAGCACTACAGGTCTCTGCTTATGTGTCTGTTGGATATTGTAACGGATCAGGAAATCAAACTTTGGCTGAGCGATGGTCGAAAAATGGGGCCTATTCTGCAAGCTGATCAGGTCTGGACGATGCAGGAATTCACACCTGATCTTATCGCTGTCGGGTTAGAACGAATTGCCATAGTGAGCAGCTTGGATGCCATGAATGTGATCGCGGTGGATAAGATGGTTAACGCAACACCCAAAGAAGCAACGTATAGCATCAACTTTTTCGAAGATCCTGCCATTGCACAGTTGTGGTTGATGGAAAGTAATGGTGCAAGTCCTTCAAGGGCGAAGAGTGGCCTTGTCTGATAAGGTCCACCAGGTAGACCGCCAGTTCCTAACTTTGTTGCCCCATGCCGATAACCGAAGATGCTGTTTTAGCGGCGCTCAGTCGAATTATTGAACCCGATCTCAAAAAGGATATCGTGGAATTGGATCTTGTCCGCGAGGTGACCGTGGACGAGAACACCGTTCATGTGAGCGTTGAAGTAAGCAATCCTGCGTTGCATAGCCGCAAACGCATGGAAGAAGCGGTCGTATTCAACCTGAAGAAGGAACTAGGGCAGGATGTTGAAGTGAAAGTGAACGTTTCGCCTTTGTCCGGTGATCGCGGCAATTTGCGCAAAGTGCTGCCCCATGTAAAACACATTGTCGCCGTTGCTAGTGGAAAAGGTGGAGTTGGAAAGAGCACGGTTACAGCAAACATTGCCGTTGGTCTGGCTCAGCGTGGATTAAAGGTCGGGTTGGTGGATGCCGATATACATGGTCCAAGTATGCCGATCATGTTCGATGTGGTGAACGAACGACCGCAAACTGTTGAGAAGAACGGCAAGCATTTGATCATTCCGGTTGAGAGCCATGGCGTGAAACTGTTGAGCATCGGTTTTTTTGCCGCACCGGACCAGGCTATAGCATGGCGCGGACCTATGGCAAGTAAGGCATTGGAACAGTTGTTCAAGGATGCCGATTGGGGCGAGTTGGATGTATTGCTCGTGGACCTTCCACCAGGAACGGGTGATATCCACTTGTCTCTCGTGCAAGCCGTACCATTGACCGGTGCGATCGTAGTAAGTACCCCACAACCGGTCGCGCTTGCCGATGCTCGAAAAGGTGTTGGCCTGTTCCGAATGCCGAGTGTTAATGTTCCCGTACTTGGTATTGTGGAGAATATGGCCTGGTTCACACCTGCTGAATTGCCTGATAACAAGTATTACATCTTCGGCAAAGGTGGAGCCAGAGCATTGGCTAGCGAATTGAAGGTGCCCTTCCTGGGCGAAATACCCTTGGTACAAAGCATCCGTGAAGCCGGGGATGTTGGAAGACCCGCGGTACTGCAAGCATCTACTGTAAGCGCTGCCGCTTTCAATGATCTTTGTACCGCATTCCAAGAGCGATTGGCCCAAGTTGAGAAAGAACCAAAACCAACTCCAGTGCAACAACCTGCATGACCGTTCTGGACAGATCACAGATCGAAGCATCGGAAGCGTGTGTTCGCGAAGCACTTGCCGAGCTACGCCCATTCCTTGAGGCCGATGGTGGTAATATTACCTTGGAAGAGGTAACGAAGGACGGCATTGCCAAGGTGCGCTTGCATGGTGCTTGCTGCAAATGCAGCATGTCTGCAATGACATTGAAAGCGGGTGTGGAAGAGGCGATAAAGAAATCAGCCCCCGGGATCAGGTCCGTGCAAGCCGTGAACGCCGAATTGGTCGCTTAATTGATCAGCACATCCTAATTCCACTGGTTGTTGGAACATTTGATCATTTCTCCACGCGTACCTTTGCGCCACTTTAATGGATACTCCTGTAATTAAGCGCTCCGTCGAAGAACGTAGCAATGTGGTGATACTCTTTGCTGGGGATAGCGGCGATGGTATTCAGCTTACCGGTGCCCAGTTCACGGAAAGCAACGCATTGTTCGGTAATGATGTCAGCACGTTCCCTAATTTTCCCGCAGAGATCCGGGCGCCACAAGGAACTCTTGCAGGTGTAAGTGGATACCAATTGCATTTTGGTAGTGTGGAACTTTTCACACCGGGTGATCAGAGTGATGTGCTTGTGGTAATGAACTCAGCTGCACTGAAAGCAAACCTTGGTAAACTTAAAAAGGGCGGCATCATCATCGCGAATACAGATGGGTTCGATAAAAAGAACCTGCGTTTGGCAGGGTATCCGGATGATGCGGAACCACTGACCGATGGATCTCTCCAGAACTACATCGTGCATTCCGTGGACGTGACCAAGATCACGCGCAATGCGCTGGCCGACTCGTCCCTTGGTATGAAGGAGAAGGATCGCTGCAAGAACATGTTCGTGCTCGGCTTCATCCATTGGATGTATAGTCGCGAATTGGGACATACCGAAGCGTTCATCAACAAGAAATTCGCTAAGAAACCCGATATACTTGCGGCTAATCTGAAAGTACTTCAAACGGGTTACAATTACGGAGATACCAGCGAGACGTTCACGGCCCGCTTCGAGGTAAAGCCTGCGCCAATGCCTTCGGGTAATTACCGGAACATCACGGGTAACCAAGGAACTGCACTTGGTCTAACAGCTGCCGCACAAAAAGCCGGGCTCGATCTTTTCTACGGTTCGTATCCGATCACACCAGCAAGTGATATCCTGCACGAACTATCACGTCACAAGCATTTTGGAGTGCGGACATTTCAGGCCGAGGATGAGATCGCTGCGATCTGTTCCGCGATCGGCGCTAGTTACGGTGGGGCTTTAGGTGCCACGGCGAGCAGCGGTCCGGGTATCGCACTGAAGACCGAAGCAATGGGCCTTGCGTTCATGTTGGAACTTCCATTGGTGATCGTGAATGTGCAACGCGGAGGCCCTAGTACCGGGTTGCCGACGAAGACTGAACAAGCTGACCTTTGGCAAGCGGTGTTCGGTAGGAACGGCGAAGCACCGATTCCGGTCGTTGCTGCGAGTAGTCCAACGGATTGTTTCGAAATGGTCTACGAAGCGGTACGCATTGCTGTTGAGCACATGACGCCTGTGATCTTTCTGAGCGATGGCTATATCGCTAATGGTGCTGAACCATGGAGGTTCCCACAAGCGAATGAATTGAAGGCGATCAAACCACCCTTCGCTGAACCGCGAACGAACGGTGCGGCCAGTGAACCTTTCCTTCCTTATGAACGTGATAAGAACGGTGTGCGACCCTGGGCTATTCCCGGTATGAAGGGGCTGCAGCATCGGATCGGCGGTATAGAAAAAGAGAATAGAACGGGTAACATCAGTTACGACCCTGCCAATCATGAACTCATGGTGAAGTTGCGTGCTGAAAAGGTGCAACGCATTGTGGAGGATGTGCCTCCATTGGATCTTTCCAGCGGGGCCGAAAGTGGTGATCTGTTGATCTTGGGATGGGGCAGCACCTATGGTGCGATCCGGACCGCCGTGAATGAATTGACCGATGAAGGATTTAGCGTCGGTCACTTGCACCTGCGCTATTTATTCCCGTTCAGAAAAGAATTAGGCGCTATTCTGAAGAAGTACAAGACCGTGTTGATGCCCGAAATGAACAGCGGGCAATTGCGTCAAATGATCAGGGCCGAATACTTGATCGATGCCAAAGGATTGAACAAGATCCAAGGCATGCCATTTACATCAGCAGAGATCCACACCGCTGCATTGAACCTTTTGAAAGCATGACCATAGCAAGTGATGTCGTTCTGGATAATGCCGCACCCAGCGCAGGTTATGCGAGTGATCAAGAAGTGCGTTGGTGTCCTGGCTGTGGCGATTACAGCATCTTGAAACAGGTGGAGACCGTTCTCAAAGAGCAAGGCAAAGCAAAGGAGGATATCGTGTTCATCAGCGGTATCGGTTGCAGTTCCCGCTTTCCGTATTACTTGGATACGTATGGAATGCACAGCATTCACGGCCGTGCGCCAGCCATTGTAAGCGGGCTGCGTGGTGTGCGTCCGGATCTGAGCGTTTGGATGATCACCGGCGATGGTGACTCATTGAGCATTGGCGGAAATCATTTGATCCACATGCTACGGCGGAATGTGGATGCGAACGTGTTGCTTTTTAACAACGAGATCTACGGGTTGACCAAAGGACAGTACTCACCCACTTCACCTGAGGGTGCCATAACGCGCAGTACGCCCATGGGCAGTACGGATCATCCATTCAACCCACTGGCGTTGTGCAAAGGAGCCGATGCTACGTTCATTGCACGCAGTATGGATCGGGACCCGAAACATTTGCGCGATATGTTGGTGCGAGCTGAAGCGCATCGCGGTACCAGTTTGTTGGAGATCTACCAGAACTGCAATGTCTTCAACGATGGTGCGTTCGAAGTATTCACCGAGAAAAAGTCGAAGCCCGATAACACGATTTTCGTGGAACACGGGAAGCCACTGATATTTGCTGGCGGTACCAAAGGCATTAAGTTGGATGGTATGAGACCCATCACAGTTGACCTTTCCAACGGTGCAGCAACCGATGACCTGTGGATCCATGACGAACGCGATGGCTACAAGGCCAGCATACTCGTTCGCATTTTCGACGATCCGAGAAAGGAGGGTGCATTACCACGCCCTTTCGGGGTGTTCTATGTGAATGACCGTGCAACCAACGAGACGAAGCTCAATGCTCAGTTGGCCTTGGCAAAAGAGAAGAAAGGCATAGGCGATCTCGATGCCTTGTTACGTGGTGAGCACACATGGAGCATCAAGTGATCAAGGTGTTCGTAGTTTGCAGTTTTGTGTAGTTCCATGAGTACGCGAGAGAAGCTGAACAATTCGTTGATCGCGCCGATCCAGCATCCTATTCGCAAAAGTGTTTCGGAGCAGATCCTGAACGACGTGCTCCACTGATCAGTTCTTCAGTTCCGGCGGGATCTCACAAACCGGGATCGGAACCATTTTATGCAAGTTGGCGCGATGGCGGTTTTCATAAATGCTTAGCACGACTCTCTGCCGTTCGTTAAGCATCGTTCGATCAAAAGTTCCTTTAGACACCAGATCCATAGCCCATTCGAGTTCCGGATAGCTCGCACCGATCTGATCCGCATCCGTACGGTCATCACCGAATAAGCCATCCGTTGGCGCAGCTTTTTGCACACTTGCAACGATTCCCAATGCATGCGCTAGATCATAGACCTCAGTTTTGTTCAGGTCCGCAATTGGGCTTAGGTCCACACCGCCATCACCGTACTTGGTAAAGAACCCAACACCAAAGTCTTCCACTTTGTTGCCCGTTCCCGCTACCAGAAAGCCATGAAGACCGGCTAAGTAATACAAGGTGGTCATACGCAACCGCGCACGCGTATTGGCCAATGCGAGTTGTATGGCATCATCGTTTTCCGATTTAGGCAACACTAACGCGATCGTATCGAAAGTTGGTGTGAGATCTACGATCTGTGAACTTACCGAAGAGAACTGGTTTTTTAATTCCGCAATATGCTCTTGGCCACGTGAAACTTGTGATGCCACTTGGTGGATGGGCATTTCCACACAGAGTACAGGGAACCCTGTTCGGGCGCACAACGCACTGGTAACAGCACTATCGATCCCGCCACTGATACCGACCACGAATCCATTTTGATGCGATGTGGTGCAATAGTCCTTTAACCATTGAATGATATGCTCGATTACCTTTTCCGTGTTCATGTTGCAAAAATGCGAAGCCCCGTCCAATTGGGTTGAACGGGGCTTCTGTTCTATGTTCCTAGCTTAGAAGTAAACACCTAGCGATAACTCAAAATAATCAGCGTAGGTTTTTGCCTTATCATATCCCGAGAACGTGTTTTTCTTGAATAATGTGGTGAACGAGCTGTGGTATGCGATCCCGATCAACATGCTGGTACTTCCCGAGAAATTGTACTCAGTACCACCACCGATCTGGAATCCGAGCTTCACTGGATTCACGCTGCTTTGTACATCTTCTTTATCTACTGTAGCGGTAGTAGAAACATTATTGGTAGTGCTAACGGTCTCAATATCCTGCTTCGCTCGGAGGTTAACGCCTGCATCGAAACCGAGCTGGCCGAAATAGCGCATGTAACCGATCTCATTGGTCATCAATTTAAGAGCCAATGGGATCTCTATATAGCGAAGGCGGGTCTTCTGAGTACTGGTTGCCGATGTTGCGACACCATTCGTGGTGTCCGCATATGAATAAGCAGTCTTTCCACCAACATTTAACAAGGTAAGTCCTGTCGCGAATCGGTAATTACCATTCGATCCGAATGGGAACTCAGCCATCAGGCCGAAGCCGTAGCCGATCAAGATGCCATCGCTGCCCAATCCTTTGGTATCCGAACGGATCCAAGACATATTGGGTGATAATTTTATGCCCAACCGCACACTGTTATCTGTTTGTGCGTTCATAAATGTGCTGCCAAATAGTAGTGCAGCGAAAATGGCGAATGCCTTCTTCATAGTTTTGGTGCTCTTTTTACGAATGGACAAAGGTAACGTGTTGCGCGTAAGGTCGAACAAACCGGGTTTACTCCTTGGTTCATTCTTGTTGGTCGGTATTTGGACGGGCTGTACCGAGAATGGTCACCGTACCATCGATCCCGCACCGCTGGAACACAAGCTGGACATTGGCCGGTTGGACCAACAGCTTTTCAATGCGGAATTGGAAAGTTTGCCCAGTGTGAGTGCAGGTCTATCTGATGAACATGGTACGTTCTATCGGATCTACATTGAAGACATCCTGCAAGGTGCGGCGTTAAATGACCCACGCTTGCCGAGTGTGCTTGCTGATTTTATTAGCGATCCAGACTGGACTGCGGCACAACAAGCGGTAGACAGTGTGCTCGGTGACCTGGAACCGCAGCGCGTTCAATTCCAGGATGCATTCGGAAGGTTGAAAACCTTGTTCCCTGATAGTATCACGCCAAGCGTGATCGCATTCAATTCGGGTTTCAATTTCGGGATCTTCCCAACGGACAGTGTTCTTGGTGTGGGTGTGGAATGGTTCATTGGAAGCGACAACCCTGTGATCGGTCTGTTAACTCCTGATGCGTTCCCGCAGTTCATGAAAGACCGGATGATACCTGAAATGTTAGTGCCAAGCGCGTTGAAAGGGTGGCTTCTGGTACACTACACAAAAGACATAAGAGGGGAGGACCTGTTGACCAATTTGGTGGAGACCGGAAAAGTGATGGCGATCTTGGATGTACTGCTTCCGAATACCGATCCCGAGCTGAAATTTGCATTCAGCAAGGAACAGCTTGCCTGGTGCGAAGCCAACGAATTCGAGATCTGGAAGAATTTGGTGAGCGATGAGAAACTATTCAGCAAGCAAGCCGATGACATCGGAAGAATGATGAATGATGGTCCATTCACGAACGGGCTCCCGCGAGAAAGCCCGGGGCACATCGGTGAATGGATCGGCTATCGGATGGTCACAGCTTACCTGAAAGAGAACCCGGATGCATCATTCGCGCAATTGATCGCGATCGAAGATCCGAAGGTGATCCTGAGATCCTATAAACCGAAGTAACAGTGAGTACTTAGTATCTGGTAGTGATTACCAATGGACTCAATACTCAATACGCACTTCCCAATACCCAATTCTCATTACCCCATACCCCACACCCATCCAATACCCATCATGAAACGATCCGAGATCAAACTTTCCGTGCAACTCGACGAGAACAACGTGCCCGAACGCATCGATTGGGAAGCCGAGGATAATGGCGAAAAAAGCCAGAGCAAAGCGGTGCTCCTATCCCTTTGGGACGATAAGGAAAAGAACACGTTGCGCATTGATCTTTGGACCAAGGAAATGTCCGTTGAGGAAATGAAAGCATTCTTCCATCAGAACATTCTCACCATGGCGGATACCTTTGAACGTGCGACCAACGAAAGCAAAATGGCGGAGCAAATGCGTGATTTCGGAGCGTATTTCGCAGAGCACATGTTGCCGGAGTTGAAGGCTTGATCCAGTTGGCAGTCGCAGTTTGCAATTTGCCCACTGCCCACTGCTCTTGCCAACTGCCAACTTCCTACTGCGTAGCGCCCCAGCCTTTATTCACCTCCTCAATAAATCCAAGTAATTCGTCGCGGCCCACGGACTTCTCGGAGCTGGTCTCGAATAGAGTTGGAAGCGTTTCCCAGGACTTCTTCAGTTCGCGTTTCAGCTTGGCTACGTTGGCCTGAACCTGCGGCTGACCGAGCTTATCCGTTTTCGTGAAAACGATCGCAAAGGGGATCTCAGTCTCTCCCAACCATTGGATCATTTCAAGATCGTTCTTCTGCGGTTCAAGACGACTATCGACCAGCACGAAGGTGCATTGTAGATTCTCTCTGCGGCGTAGGTAATTGCGGATCATGCTTTCCCAAGTGCTGCGTTCTGTCTTGCTCACTTTCGCAAAGCCGTAGCCGGGTAGATCCGCGAGCATCCATTGCCGATCGCTCTTCAACGTACCATCCACTCTGAAGTGTTCCACATTCCGCGTACGGCCGGGAGTGTTACTGACGCGAGCCAATTTGTTGATGTGGCAGAGCATATTGATCAAAGAACTCTTACCAACATTGCTTCTACCAATGAACGCATACTCCGGTAACGTGGCCTTAGGCCAATGCTCCGGAGCACGACCACTTCCCAAATGTTCTGCGACCAAGGCTTTCATTTCAATGGACTGACAGTGAAAACTGATAACGTTGTTATATGTCGCTGATCGATCACACCAACGTCTTGGCCAGCCACGCTTCCAAGATGGCGTTGAATTGATCCGGATGCTCCATCATCGCTGCATGTCCGCATTCATCGATCCAATGCAATTCGCTATGCGGGATCAACGCGTGGAATTCCTCAGCTACATCCGGTGGAGTGATCGTATCGTTCTTTCCCCAGATCAACAACACGGGCATCTTCAATTTGGGGATCTCCGCCGCCATGTTGTGCCGTATCGCGCTTTTGGCCAAGGATAGGATCCGGATCAACTTGCTTCGATCGTTCACGGTCTCATAGCATTCGTCAACCAAAGCATCCGTTGCATGCTTCGGATCGTAAAAGGTCACAGCAACTTTTTTGCGAATGAATTCCTTGTCCTCTCTTCTTGGGAAACCACCGCCGAACGCATTCTCATAAAGACCGGAACTTCCCGTGAGCACTAAGCTTCTCACCCGCTCCGCGTGTCGACTACAATACACTAAGGCGACATGGCCACCCAGAGAATTGCCGATCAGATTTACCTGTCTGATTCCTTTATGCTGAATGAAACGGTCCAGGAATTTTGCCAGATTATCCACGTTCGTGCTCAACATCGGCAGCGTGTACAACGGCAATATGGGTACGATCACTTTGTAGTTCGGCGTGAAGTGATCGAACAATGGTTTGAAGTTGCTCAACGCCCCGAAAAGCCCGTGCAGCAAGATCAAAGGTTGCCCTTCCCCCGCTTCCAAATATTGGAATTCACCCTCCTTTAGTAACGTTCGTTCGTTCGACATGTTCACTATGCGGTCCGTCCAAAGGTATGCGGATGAATGGTACTTGGAAAGAGGAAAGGTCTGAGTATTACTGGATCATTGTTGAGGAAGGTGGATAGCGGAAGGGTTCCAATCCAAACTGACCCCTTGTTTTCCGGATCGATGACGGGTGACTGATCCCTCGGATCTCGTTCATCAAGACTGCGACATTATCTACCAAAGGCTCCTTATTGACCAGTATCCTGATCTTTCAATTTGGTCTTCTGAACCCCAAGTATCCTCAAACCCGGATCCCGCTTGATCATCCGGTCAAATGCTATCAGCTGTCAACAGGATGGGGTTGATCGATCCTGCTATAGTACCGTAGTGCTACCACCTTGATCCCAGACTTTTAGCGATCCAACGAGGTTCAGTGCCAAGTCATTTTCTGAACCGTTGATTGTTCATATGCCCCACTTTGTCCCACATGTGAAAATGCGCTAATTCTAGTCTTTTCGCGGGTTGTTGCAACATTTGCTAAGTTTGACCGTTGACAAGTTATCAACGATTGAACAAAAAAGTGGGTTATAGTGGAGCAGAGTGGGTCAATTACCCTACTTTCGCCACGTTTTCGAGCTAACGCTTTGCATGTTGAACCTCCTCGGTGAATACGATCTGAAACTGGACGCCAAAGGCCGTCTTACGCTCCCATCCGGGTTGCGCAAGCAGCTCGATGGCGAGATCCAGAAAGGATTCGTGATCAATCGCGATGTGTTCAAACCGTGCTTGGTGCTCTACCCCATGGTCGAATGGGAGCATACTCAGACCACAATGCGACGATTGAATCGCTTCGTGGCCAAGAATGTCGAGTTCGTTAGGCGCTTCATGAATGGAGCAACGCCTATTGAACTGGATGCGAGTGATCGCTTGCTCCTGCCGAAACACCTTCTCGCCCACGCCGGTATCGGCAAGGGATTGCGGATGGTGGGCATGATGGACCGTGTGGAGATATGGAGCACTGACACACATGTGAAAATGTTGCGCGAAAAAGTGGATCTCACCGCGCTCGCCGAGGATGTCATGGGCAGCCTAGGCAACGCAGATGAAGAGTGAATACCACGAGCCCGTTCTTTTACAAGCTTGTATTGAAGGATCGAACATCAAACCGAACGGGACGTACGTTGACGTTACATTCGGAGGTGGTGGACACAGCAGAGCAATCCTTGAAAAACTTGGACCGCACGGTAGGCTGATCGCTTTTGATCGCGATCGCGACGCTTGGGCGAACGCTGCTGAGTTGCGCGAGAAGTATGATGGTGAGAATAAGCCGCACTTCACATTGGTGCAAGCCGATTATCGCTGGATCAAGAATCATCTCCGTTACCTCCACGCTATTCCGGTCGATGGAATTCTCGCGGATCTTGGAGTAAGCAGTCACCAATTCGATACCGGAGACCGTGGATTCAGTTTTCGGTTCGATGGGCCACTCGATATGCGGATGGATCATCGGAATGCACGGGATGCCGCGCAGCTCTTACGTGACCTCGATGTGAATGCACTCACGGATATTCTTCGCAAATACGGAGAGGTCCAGCATGCACACCGCGTAGCACATCAACTGGTCGATGTAAACAGGTCTCAACGGATCCGCACCACATTCCAGTTGGTGGAAGCATTGAGACCAGTGACCCCGCGCGGCAAGGAGAGCAGCTTTTTAGCACAGGTGTTCCAAGCGCTCCGGATCGCAGTGAATGACGAACTGGCATCACTCGAACTGTTCCTGAAGCAGACTCCGGAGGTGATGGCACCAGGAGGAAGGCTTGTGATCATGAGCTACCACAGTCTCGAAGATCGACTGGTGAAGAATTACATGCGAAGTGGAGATCTCGCTGGCCATGAGAACAAGGATATCTACGGAAACAGAACACGCCCCTTCGACCCTACAAGTAACAAAGCAATACAACCTAGCGATAGCGAAATAGCAATGAACCCTAGGGCCCGCAGTGCCCGATTAAGAATAGCAGTGCGCCGTGAACAAGTTGAAAAATAAGAAAGCAGCAGAGAAGGAAGCCAACGGCTCTTCAGAAGCTCCCGCCAATAAGGCGCGGATGCCGCGTGCCTTTTTGAATGTGTTGAACGGAACATTCCTGACACGGGAGAACGTGTTGGGCAACATGCCCTTCATTCTGTTCTGCTCAGCGTTGATGATCACCTACATCGGTTATGGTTATCACACGGAGCGTATTGTACGCAACCTAAGCTCTACGGATAGTGAGCTAAAGGAATTGCGCAGTGAATACATCACCGTGCGCGCCAAGCTGGAGACCGATGAACAACAGAGCAAGGTAGCGGACCGGATCGCCGTGCTAGGCTTGAAGGAAAGTGTTGTGCCACCTGTGAAGATCGACGTGGAGAAGAATGAAATGGATCATACCAGAACACCATGACGGATACGACCAGACAGTTGCGCGCTCGGGCCAACATGGTCTATATCGTAATGGTGCTTTTTGCACTGGCAATCTCTGTTCGGCTATTCACCATTCAAATTGTTGAAGGGGAACAATGGCGTGCAAAAGCAGAGCATGTTGCAACCACGTATCGCATTGTTCAACCGGATCGCGGACATATCTACAGTGAAGATGGACGGTTGTTGGCGACGAGTGTTCCGGAGTACGATGTGCGCATGGATATGATCCCCGACGGTCTGAGCGAGGAGGTGTTCAGTTCAAAAGTGGATTCGCTCGCAATTCGATTGGCTCAACTCTTTGGTGATCGCACTTCAGTTGAATACAAGCGCGATCTCGTGGATGCGCGCAAACGGAAAGAGCGCTACCACCTGGTGAAGCGTCGCGCGGATCATGCGCAAGTGCAGCAACTCCGGGGTTTCCCGATCTTCAATTTAGGAAGATATCGCGGTGGTTTGGTTACAGAGAAACGCACTGTGAGGGTGCACCCTTTCGGGCGATTGGGTGAACGTACGGTCGGCTACATGCTGCGGGATAGTACCACGATCGGGTTGGAGAATGGATACGATGAGTATTTGAAAGGCGTGACTGGCCGCAGGTTGGAACGCCGCTTGACCGGTGGTGTTTGGATGCCGATCGATGACGGCGAAGGTGTAGATCCGGTAGAGGGCTCTGACATACATACTACGATCGACATCAACTTACAGGATGTTGCCGATGACGCGTTGGAAGAACAGCTTGTGAAACATGGTGCTGTATACGGTTGTGTGATCGTGATGGAAGTTGCTACGGGTTACATCAAGGCGGCGAGCAACCTGATGCTGTATAAGGACAGTACCTATTCCGAGGCTCAGAATTTTGCTGTTGGCGAAAGCACTGAACCCGGTTCCACATTCAAACTTGCGTCGCTTATGGTCGGTCTGGAGGATGGATTGATCTCACCGACGGATACGGTTGATACCAAGAACGGAAAAGTGCGGTTCAAGGATCGCATCATGAAGGATTCGCACGAAGGTGGTTATGGCAAGATCACCGTACAACGTGCATTTGAACTCTCCTCGAATACAGGGATCAGCGTTGCTGTGAATCGGGCTTACGAGAAAGATCCAAAACGTTTCGTTGATGGTCTGCGCCGCATGGGTCTGGATCTTCCGACGGGCGTTCTGGTGCCGGGAGAACCAAGTCCCACGATGCGTAACCCTGGTGAGAAAGGATGGAGCGGAGTTAGTCTACCATGGATGAGCATAGGTTATGAAGTTTCACTCACACCATTACAAACACTGACGTTCTACAACGCGGTCGCGAACAACGGACGCATGATGAAACCGCGATTCGTAAAGAATATTACGCGTAACGGTAAAGTGACCAACACTTTCGAGCCGCAGGTGATCAATGAGCGGATAGCATCCGATGAAACACTCGATATCGTTCAAGGCATGTTACAAGGTGTTGTGGATAGCGGCACCGCTACGAACCTCCGTGCAGCACATTTCGCCATTGCCGGTAAAACGGGTACGGCACAGATCGCAAGGAATGGTAGCTATAAACAACATGGAGTGAGCTATCAAGCATCGTTCGTTGGTTATTTCCCTGCCGATGCGCCCAAGTACAGTTGCATCGTTGTGGTGAATGGACCGACCATGAGCGGTTACTACGGAAATGTTGTGGCCGGCCCGATATTCAAAGAGATCGCTGATAAGATCTACAGTAATCGCTTGGAGCTGCAGCAAGGCGTTCACCTTGCAAGGACCGAAGGTCCAACAAGTCCTATTTCGTTGAGTGGTAGCAGTGCTGATCTGCGCACGGCATTGGAAGGATTAAAGGTGCCGATGGTCATTGAGACCGAAAGCGAATGGGCTACGACGCAAGCGGGAGACTCCAGTGTAACGCTGCTGTCCCGCGGTATTCCAACAGGTGCCATGGGTCTTGTTCCGAATGTTCTGGGAATGGGATTGAAGGATGCGATCTACATCCTGGAGAACCGGGGTTTACGTGTACGCTTCGAAGGAAGTGGTATGGTGAAACGTCAATCACTTCCGCCTGGAACGAAAGCAACCAATGGTTCAATGATCGTGATCGAACTGACATGAAATTGCTGAAGGACATACTCTATCGTGTGCGCATTGAGCAAGTGGTCGGTTCAACGAATACCGCCATTGAGAAGTTGGCTTTTGATAGTCGCGAAGTGATAGCCTTTAGCGCATTCATTGCCATAAAAGGCACGCAGGTCGATGGGCATGCATTCATCGAGAAGGCCATTGAGAGTGGAGCGAATACGATCGTCTGCGAAACTTTACCGGCCGAGCTGAAAGAGAGTGTTACGTACGTGCGCGTTGAGCATGCTGAGGAAGCACTCGGCATCATGGCTTCGAATTTCCATGATCATCCATCGGGCAAATTGAAGTTGATCGGGATCACGGGTACGAACGGTAAGACGAGTATCGCGACACTGTTGTTCCGGTTGTATAGGACCTTGGGTCATAAGTGCGGGTTGATCAGCACGGTTGAAACACGTATCGGACAACGCACGATACCAAGTACGCATACCACACCGGATGCTATCCGCTTGAACGAGTTGCTCGCTGAAATGGTAAGCGAACGCATTGCATTCTGTTTCATGGAAGTGAGTTCGCACAGTGTGGTCCAGGAGCGCATCGCCGGATTGAAGTTCGCAGCCGGTTTGTTCACCAATATCACACACGACCATTTGGACTACCACGGAACGTTCGATGCGTACATCAAAGCAAAGAAGCGCTTCTTCGATCAGTTGCCATCAACTGCATTTGCGATCGTGAATGCGGACGATAAGAATAGTTCCGTAATGGTGCAGAATACGAAGGCTGAGAAGCGGTCGTATGCGGTACACAATATGGCCGATCATCGCGGTCGCATCATAGAGAACCAACTGACCGGTCTGCATTTGAACATCGACGGACACGATGTGTACGCTCGGTTGATCGGTGAATTCAATGCGAGTAATCTGGTTGCGGTTTACACTGTAGCGATCCTACTTGGCGAGGCACCATTGAACGTATTGACAGCACTCAGTGACCTGGAACCACCACGCGGACGATTCCAATTGGTACGCAGTACGAGCGGCATAATCGGCATTGTGGATTACGCGCATACGCCCGATGCATTGAAGAACGTATTGGAAACCGTTAATGCCGTTTGCGGTGAAACGGAACAAGTGATCACTGTGATAGGATGTGGCGGAGATCGCGATCGTACGAAACGCCCGATCATGGCGCAGATCGCCACGTTGAATAGTAGCCAAGTCGTGCTCACCAGTGATAACCCACGGAGCGAGGACCCAATGACCATCCTTAACGAAATGCGTGAAGGAGTTGCTGCGAATGATCAAGGAAGGGTTTGGACCAACCCGGATCGTCGGGAAGCAATTCGCCAAGCAGTTGGTATGGCGAAACCGGGTGATGTCGTGCTGGTTGCTGGCAAAGGACACGAGACCTATCAGGAAGTGAATGGGGTGAAACATCCATTCGATGATGTTGCGGTATTGAAGGAAACCCTTGAACTGCTGCACAAATAATGTTGTACCACTTGTTCCAATGGCTTGGTGATGATGTTCCTGGATCAGGGGTGTTCAATTACATCTCGTTCCGTGCAGCAATGGCCGTGTTCGTGTCGTTGCTTATATCGCTATGGTGGGGTCAAGGCATCATCAACCTACTGCGCAAAATGCAAGTAGGGGAGACCGTGCGCGATCTTGGATTGGATGGACAAATGCAGAAGCAAGGCACACCGACCATGGGTGGCCTCATCATCCTGTCCGCAACGATCATCCCAACGGTATTGTTCGCGAAGCTGGATAACATTTACATCATCCTGTTGCTCGTAAGTACCATATGGCTTGGTACCATCGGATTCATCGATGATTACATCAAGGTCTTCAAGAAGGACAAGAAAGGATTGGCCGGAAAGTTCAAGGTTGTTGGTCAGGTTGGTCTTGGGATCATCATCGGCGCTACGGTCTATTTCCATCCCTCGATCCGTACACGCGTTGAAGTGCCTGAAGTTCTGGCACAACAATTCGCCCCTTCTGAACTAAGCGTTTTCGAAGAAGAGGATGGTACGGCGCATTACATGCTCGACCGTAAATCCCCGAACACAACGATCCCGTTCATCAAGGATAACGAATTCAATTATTCATCCATTCTCGGCGTTTTCGGACGCGGTGCAAGGCAATACACATGGGTCGTGTACATCCTCGCGGTGATCTTCATTATTACAGCGGTAAGTAATGGTGCCAACATTACGGATGGTATCGATGGACTGGCTACAGGTACATCCGCGATCATCGTAATGACACTGGGGATCCTCGCATACGTGAGCGGTAACATCATCTTCTCGCAGTACCTGGATATCATGTACATCCCCGGCTCGGGTGAATTGGCGGTATTCATCGGAGCACTTCTTGGTGCGTGCATCGGCTTCTTGTGGTACAATGCCTATCCCGCGCAAGTGTTCATGGGCGATACCGGCAGTCTGGCGCTTGGTGGTATCATCGCTACGCTCGCAATTCTCGTGCGCAAGGAATTATTGATCCCTGTGCTCTGCGGGATCTTTTTGATCGAGAACTTGAGCGTAATGATACAGGTGTCCTACTTCAAGTACACCCGTAAACGGTTCGGCGAAGGAAAACGCATTTTTCTGATGTCGCCCCTGCACCACCATTTCCAGAAAAAAGGGATCCACGAAAGCAAGATCGTATCGCGCTTCTGGATCCTCGGAGTAATGCTCGCAGTCATTTCCATCGTAACACTTAAGCTAAGATGAAAAAGCTGGTGGTACTTGGAGCACAGGAAAGTGGCGTTGGCGCAGCGCGGTTGGCCCAACAACAAGGCTTCGATGTGTTCGTGAGCGATGCCGGTGGGATAAAGCCGAAGTACCGTGACGAATTGAAGAGGAATGCCATCGCATTCGAGGAAGGAGGACATACGGAAGCACGTGTATTGGGTGCATCAACCATTGTGAAGAGCCCTGGTATTCCCGATACGGCAAAACTGATCGTTGCCGCGCGCAAGGAGAGTATTCCGGTGATCAGCGAGATCGAGTTCGCTTATCGCTATTGCAACGGAACCATTGTCGCGATCACGGGTAGTAATGGCAAGACAACAACGACCATGCTTACCAACGATATCCTGCAAAGAGCGGGATTGAACGTGGCCATGGGCGGCAACCTCGGTAACAGTTTCGCTGCATTGGTAGCGGATGGAGATCATTCGCATTATGTCCTTGAGCTGAGCAGCTTCCAGTTGGACGGTATCGTCGATTTCCGGTCGCACATCGCCGTGCTTTTGAATATTACTCCGGATCATTTGGATCGCTATGCATACAACATGCAGAACTATGTGGAAAGCAAATTCCGCATAACGATGAATCAGTCGGAGTCGGACCATTTCATCCATTGCTCTGATGATCCCGAGTCAGCGGCTTGGTTATCAAAAAATGCCATCAAGGCGCACCAATGGCCTTTCTCAATTCAACACGAAGTTCCCCAAGGAGCATTTCTAGCTAACGACCACATCCACATCAAAACAAACCAAACCACCTTCGAAATGTCAATGATCGAATTAGCGCTGAAAGGCAAACACAACGTGTATAATTCAATGGCTGCGGGTATTGCAGCGCGCGTTCTAGAGATCCGAAGTGACGTGATCAGGGAGAGCCTCAGTGATTTCCAGAATGTGGAGCATAGACTTGAGTATGTGTCAATGGTACATGGGGTCGAATTCATCAATGACAGTAAAGCGACGAACGTCAATTCAGCTTGGTACGCATTGGAGAGCATGACCAAGCCAATTGTTTGGGTCGTTGGCGGGATCGATAAAGGCAATGATTATTCGTCGCTGATGGAACTTGTCAGGGAACGTGTGAAAGCGATCGTGTGTTTGGGTACGGATAATGCAAAACTTCATGAAGTTTTCGGGTCCATCGTACCGGTCATGGTGGATACGGCAAGTGCTGAACAAGCAGTTCGCACAAGCTATGAACTTGCGGAAAGCGGCGATGTGGTTCTATTGAGCCCATGCTGTTCAAGCTTTGATCTATTTGAGAATTATGAGGATCGCGGGCGTCAATTCAAGTCCGCAGTGAAGGGGCTATAGAACTGAACAATGATGGAAAAGAAACCCATTACTTCTTCGCTTCGGATGGTCGGCGGGCAGTTGCTTGAAGCGCGCCAAGCTGCCATCGAAGCTCAGGGACAAGGCCCACACCGCATGGAAATGGTGTTGTCCGTGGATGGTGTGAGCTACATCAACGATTCAATATCAACATTCTTGGATGCGACCTTGGAAGCGCTCGGTAACATGGACCAACGTGTGGTGTGGATCACTGGTGCTTGGAGTGACGAAATGACCCAAAGTCACGTGGTCGAACTAATGGAGGAACGTGTTAGTGCAGTGGTGCTCTTCGGTCCGGTAAAGGAAGTGCAAGGAAAAGAGGATGCTCAAGTGTTCCACGCAAAGGAATTACGCACCGCTGTTTTTCTAGCAAGGGAATTGGCGAAGGATGGAGAGGCAGTGCTTTTCAGCCCAGCTTGTCCAAGCGGGAATGGATTTGCGAATTACGAAGAACGTGGCGCTGAATTCAAACGCGCAGTTAGAGATCTATAGTCAGTGGAATTGGATCACGAAGTGACAACGAAAAACCATCGAACGAACTGAAAACCCTCTTACATAAGCTTCAAGGAGATCGTGTGATCTGGATGACCGCTATGATATTGGCCGTTATCAGTTTGCTCGCGGTTTACAGTTCCATCAGTTCACTTGCCTTTAAAAGGGAAGGTGGTTCCACACTTCATTTTCTCATGAAGCATGGGATCATGTTGGTGACCGGTGGCGTTATCATGTATTACGCATCCATGCTGAAGTACAGTATGTATTCACGGCTATCACAATTGGCCATCGGTATCGTTGCCGGTTTGCTATTGCTCACGCTGTTGCTCGGTTCGAATATCAATGATGCCAGCCGCTGGATCACGATCCCGATCATCAACCAAAGCTTTCAGACCAGTGACTTGGCCAAGGTGGTATTGATCGTTTACCTCGCTCGCGTTATCGGCAAGCAACAGGACAAGGAATGGACATTCCGTGACGTCCTGGTGAACCTCATGGTTCCGGTAGGAGTGATCTGTGGATTGATCCTTCCTGCCAATTTTTCTACGGCTGCATTGCTGTTCCTGCTTTGCATGATCATCATGTTCATTGGCGAAGTGCCTATCAAATGGTTGCTAGCCATCGTAGGCCTGGCCGTGGGTTCATTCCTTCTATTGGTCATGGCGAACGAAGCCTTGGAATTGGATGTACTGCCTCGTGTGGAGACATGGACCAACCGTGTATCCAATTTCGGTGGTGATGATCGCAACGCGAATTATCAAGTGGAGCATGCCAAGATCGCGATCGCTTCCGGTGGGCTGTTACCGAACGGACCAGGAAGTGGTAATTCCCGGAACTGGTTGCCACATCCTTATTCGGACATGATCTATGCTTTCATCATTGAAGAGTACGGAAGTGTGATCGGTGGATTGGGATTGTTATTGCTGTATTTGATCCTACTGTTCAGAGCGGTCAAGATCGCCGGACGTTGCGACAAGAAATTCGGATCGCTCGTAGCTGTTGGTCTTAGCCTGATGTTAGTGCTACAGGCTATGATCAATATGGCCGTTGCTGTGGACCTTGTTCCTGTAACCGGTCAGCCTTTACCTCTGGTCAGTATGGGAGGAACCAGCGTTTGGTTCACGTGCCTTGCTATTGGTATAGTTCTAAGCGTAAGTCGAAGTATAGACGATATTCAGATCATAAAGAATGGTGCAAAACCTCGGACAGCCGTCGCTTAAGGGAGACCTTAGGGTGATGATCTCCGGGGGTGGTACCGGCGGTCACATCTTCCCGGCCATCGCAATTGCAAATGCAGTGCGTGAACGGGAAAGTACTGCCCAATTCCTGTTCGTTGGTGCCGATGGCAAAATGGAAATGGAGAAGGTTCCAGCAGCCGGTTTCAAGATCGAAGGCTTGCCGATCCGTGGTTTCCAGCGTGGTTCCATTGCAAAGAACCTATCGCTTCCTTGGCGGTTGGTCCGGAGTATGATGAAAGCGCGTTCACTCGTTAGAACATTCAAGCCGGATGTTGCCGTGGGTGTGGGTGGCTATGCGAGCGGACCGGTTCTCGCTGCAGCGCAACGTATGCATGTGCCGACGCTGATCCAGGAACAGAACAGTTTCCCCGGTAAGACCAACATACTACTCTCCAAACGTGTGGATCGAATTTGCGTGGCATACGCGGGAATGGAGAAATACTTCCCAAAGGAAAAAGTATTGCTGACCGGAAACCCGGTTCGACAAGAGGTGGTGCGCCTTACTGGTAAAAGGCCACGGGGCATGGAGCTGTTCGGGTTACAGGAAGGAAGGCCGGTTCTCTTCATTACTGGTGGATCGCTTGGAGCACGCGGTGTGAACAAAGGCGTGGAAGTGGCCCTGCCAAAATTCAAGGAAGCTGGTATTCAAGTGATCTGGCAAACAGGAACGCCGTACTTCGAACAAGCACAAAAGGCAGTTGTCGAGCTGGGTTATGATGAGTGTAAGGTCCTGGAATTCGTTACCGGAATGGACTACGCCTATGCAGTTGCGGATCTTGTCGTCGCTCGTGCATACGCGGGAATGGAGAAATACTTCCCAAAGGAAAAAGTATTGCTG
>JAGNUG010000160.1 GCA_017987115.1 Flavobacteriales bacterium
ACCGAGGTCCTGTGCTCCCTACAAGCGATACGATGTGCAACGCGATACGCCGATGCAGACCAGTACGTTCAATGGCCAAGGCGAGTAAGAATCCACCTAGGAAAAGATAGATGATCTCTTTGCCGTAGTTCGCTGTGGTACCCGCCATGCTATCTATACCGAACAACGGGAACAGCACCATCGGCAATAAGGATGTCACGGCCAAGGGCACGGCTTCACTGATCCACCACACCGCCATCCACGCCACGATTCCGGCCATGGCAGCAGGAGCGTTGCCATGTTCATGCATGGCCCAATACACGAGCAATGCAGTGAGTGGTCCGGCGAGTTGGAGGAAGCGGCGCATAATTGAATTTAGAATGTAGAATGTAAAATGAAGAATGTAGAATTATCGCGCCTGCATGGTCGAAGTATGTTCAACCTTTAATTGACGTTCATTAAGGTGAATGAACTTTGGACTGCATGGTAGTTTGTTCCACTTTTTATGATCACTTTGGAGTAACCATGAACAATACCGTCAAGGAAACAACGGCGATCAATAATCCGAGGAACTCGCGCACTACTTCCACGTGTATATCGGTGGCTTTCATTTCGCCGGTGATGGACGGCATGCCGAGCTGGAACCAGTCGATCATGCCCGGTGCCATGGTACACATCCAAATGAAAAGGATGGCGGCTACTGAGCCGATGACGTTTCGTTGCGACTTACCGAAAGCAGCGATCACGAAGAGCGCTGAGGTAATGCTATAGGCGGCGACCCAGATGATCGGATCCGGGTCGTTCAAATTCAAATAGGCGAATGCTGCGAAACACAATGCAAACAACAGGAAGACGACTTTTTTCATGGTGCGAAGTGGTGTTCGTGACGATCAGAATTCGATGCGGTAACTCACGTTCGGAATAAGTCCCAATTGGTATTTGGTCACCACTTCCCGTTTGCGTACATCGAAGTATTGGTACGATACGTTCTGCGCATTGGTCGCGTTCAACAGATCCAACGACCACATGCCGGTGTGTGCTTTACGCTCGCGTTTCAAATAGACGCGCAGATCCACTCTGTAGAATGTTGGGTATTGACTACTGTAGGGGTCCGCGAGTTGCGCTGCTGGGTCCGTGATCGATGTGTACCGTTGACCACCCGTTACGTTCGCACGCATGTTGATGCCCCATGTGCGTTTCAATCGCTCCTTCTCCTTTACGAACTCGCGACCAATGACCACGTTGCCCATGGCCCTTGTGTTCCATCGGCTATTGTGCGTTCGGTCTTCCACATCCGTGTAGGTCGCATCCAACACGGTGCCATTTATTTGGTAGAAGAAGTTGTTCCGGAAGCTATGATCCAAACTAAGTTCCACGCCTTTGTTCATCGCTTTTCCCCGATCCGATAATTGCACGAAATAATAATTGTCCCAGCCGTTCACCAAACTACCGCTTTCTGTTCCCATCACGCCAAAAAACCCAGAGCCACTTGAGATCGGCACATCCACTAGTTGCTGCACATACACTTCCCCATGCAAGGTCAGATGAGGTTTGAAAGGATGATCATAAGCCAATACCAACTCTTGTACACGCGTCATGCCAATGGAGCTATTATCGAGACCGATGAACTGTCCGGAAGGAAACAATTGTGTGCGTGGCAATTGTCCGCGTTGACCTGCACTTAGCGTCAATGTTCTGCCTTTGAACGTGCGCCAGCTAATGGCGACACGCGGCTCAAGCACCTCTGAACCATTCGGTGTGTAGTACGAATATGCCAAGCCAACACTAGCGCGTAAGCGTTCGGTAAGATCATGTGCCACTTCTCCATAGGGTCTGGTCAGCCATCCCTCGATCACTTCATCAATGAGGATCGTCGTGCGCATTGTGCGTTGCATCGCACTTCCGCCAAGTTGGTAACTGGTGCGTGATCCAATACTTCCGCGCACGTATGAGACCAGCGATAATTTTTGTTCATTAAGCGCATTGCGCTCTGTATAAACGGATCCTCGTCGCGAAAAAAAAGGTCCCGTCTCGGTACGCTCTTGGTCGTTCTCTGATATCACCGCCGTGGTCTTCCAAACGGCATTCTTACCCAACGCCAACCGGAAGGTGGTACCCGCTGCACCCATCTTCGAATCGTAGTCTATGTTCTGACTGTCCTTATCAAACTCCCAGTCCGTGGAATCCTTTGCCTCGAACACATTGCTACTGTTGCCGCCCATGCCGAAGAAGGTGAGCTGTGCCTTGTCCTTGAATGGAATGGAAACATTGAATGATAGGTCTTGAAAGGATGTCTTTTCATCACCCAACGCAACGCCCATGGCTCCGAGCAATCCAAGTGTGGAGTAGCGGTAATTGATCAGGTAAGAAGCACCTTTCCCTTTCTTGAACGGCCCTTCAGCACTAAGGTCGATGCCGATCAGACCGGCTTGTACGGTGAACGCATGACGCTCTTTGGTTCCGGGGCGTAGGTGCATGTCCATGATACCACCCAGCGCATTTCCATACGGTGCAGAAAACCCACCCAGTAATAGGCGCGAGGTCCCCAGCATCTGTGCGCTCAGAATAGTTGTACCGCCGCCGCTCAACGTCGGAAGGTCATTTTGTGTTCCCGCATTTCCCGTGTGGTTCGGATTCACGATCTCTGCACCTTCCAACAGCCACGCATTGCTCGCAGGACCATTCCCACGCACACTGAAATGGTTGGCCTGGTCATTCGTGGATGCAACTCCCGCAAAGCTCATGGCCAACCGCGCAGGGTCGAAAAAAGTACCCGGATAACGCAAGCTTTTCTCCACGGTCAGCACATGTGTTCCGATCGCATCCAAGCGTTGCGGGGCCGCCGCGCGTATTTCTGCTTCGCCCAGTTCATTCGCGCTTCGCTGCATGGAAAGTTCAATGCTTTCTTCCTTTCCCGCACGCACCCAGACCTCCGTGATCTCCGCTGGGGCATACCCTACGAATGATGCACGCACACGGTGGATCCCGGTCGGCAGATCGATGATCCGGAACGCACCATTTGCATCCGTGATGGACGACATGATCGAATCAGCAATGAACACCTGTATGGAAGCACCGGGCAATGATGTATTGGTCGTCGCATCGACCACCTTGCCCGAAAGGGAAGCTGTCGTTTGTGCAGCTCCCCGAACAACGAGAACACAACACGCGGCAACAAGGATGCACCGGGCGATCATGGTACGAACTTACTTGTGGATGGTCGATCCGTGGAAAGGTCAATCAGGAAGTATCCCGTGTGTGCTGTTCACAATGCTCTTCTCGGTTGTGCTTTCAGATCCGCTGATGTCCATTGTTAGTTCACAGGGGTTCCATGTGCTATCCCTACAGGCAAGAACTCCCAATTGACCCTAGCTCGCCATCCTCTCGCCCATTTCCGCCATCCACGCGATCGGGCTGGTGAGATGTAGTGGATCACAGGAATTTTGGACCCATCGAAACGAGATCATCCCCAAAAACCTCAACACCATGAACCATTCAACAAACACCCCCAACAACACATGTTCGATCAAGCGTTCCGCCTTGAACTGGGCCGCCATGATCATGCTACTCTTCGCCCTGCCAGCATGCCAGAAATGCTTGACGTGCGAGCTCCATGTAACCGACGGCAATGGCCAATCGGAAACTCGGCCTTATGACGACCAATGCGGCAACAAAGTTCAACTTGACATGGTACGCCAAGGGTGCGAAGATGCTGCGATGTTGGTCGGTGGAACATGTGTTTGCACTAAGGGCAATTGAACTGGCTGGCATCGAAAACAACTTCATCAAAAAACGAAAACTAAAAACCAACAAAAACCATGAACCATTCAACGTCTCCATTCGCGAAAAGGATCCTTCTGGTCCAGAAACCGAAACAAACCCAACCCATGCGCATACTAATCCACCTATTCTTCTCGCTGTTTCTTCTACAAGGTGCAACCGCACAGGTGATCACCCGGCTTAGTGGTGGAACCTCCTATTTCTACTACCCACCGCCCCTGGGAACGGATAATCTCGCGAACGTGATCGCGGTAGCAGCCAACAACGATACGATTATCCTACCTGGAGGTATTATTACCTCTTACAATGGGCTCAATATCAGTAAGCCACTTACCATTGTAGGTGCCGGAGTATTCCCAGCTGGTACTCCAGTCACAGATAGAACGATTATTCCCAATACACTTGGTGGAAATTCGTTCAATATTTCTTCTTCTGGCAATGGGTCTTCATTTCACGGCATTCAGTTCGAAGATAACATCACACTTAGTAGTGGCGTGATAAGTATTTCGTTTTTGCGTTGCGAGTTCTTACTCTCCGTCCCACTTAACCCGCCGGGTGGAAGCGTCCATGCAAATGGAGTTCAATTCAAACATTGTATTTTGAGGTCCGGAATAGTGGGAGGAAATGCCCAGAACATTTCCGTGAACAATTGTATTGTTCAGTCTCCTGGTTTATCATTTAACACTATCGCCTCGAACATTTCTGTCGCACAGAGCGTGTTCCTCCTCACGGGAAATGGGTTCAGCGGTGGATCACCAAATTCCACATGGACGAATAACATATTCGTTCTCCAGAACACTTCTACTTTCGACCTTAATGGTGCGGGGTCCTTCCAGAATAATCTGTTTGCACTGACCGGAACACCGTCCATTACTTATGGTAGCACGGGGTTGTACACTGGCAATCAGGCCATACCCTTAGGCCCCCTGGGGGCATCGAACCCGAATTTCCTCAATATATCGAGTGTCGCCACCTTCAACATGAACGTGGATGATTACCAGCTGAAACCTGCTGGCCAAGCCAACGCTATGGTCGGTGTGGGGGGGTATAAGGTGGGCATCTTTTCTGGTCCTCTTGGCAACCCTTGGAAGCCGAACGCGATCCCATTCAACCCGCATTGGACAGGCTTACTGCCTACTGGTGGAACTCTCGGCGCTACCAACGGCGGCACTATCAATATAACCATTCAGGGCGCTGCCCAACAAAACTAAGAAACGATGCTACGCAACATCATACTATTGGTATCCATGGCCATGGCCATGGCACTCCATGCCCAATCGCCCACCGTTAGGGGCTATGAATACTGGTTCGACCAAAACCATGCGAACCGGATCTTCGAGGCAGTACCACCTGCCACGACCGTGAACTTGATAAACGTACCACTGGATACGGACACCTTGTCCGTTGGCACCCACATCGTTCATTTACGCCTGAAGGACCATGCTTCTGACGGCGCTGTGCGGTGGAGCAGTGTGGTAACGCGCACGTTTGAAAAGTTCCATACAGGCCCATGGGAGATCGTGGCCGTGCGCTACTGGGTAGGTACACCGACCAATGAATTCGACCCCTTGGTCCGAACCAAGATCTTCGACTCGCCGCAGCAACAGATCACCTATGCCGACAGCCCATTGGACTTGTGTGGCTTCCCAACCGGGAACCAAACGCTCAAGCTACAGCTGAAAGACAACCACGGGCAATGGAGTTCGGTGGTGTCCCGCACTGTTAATGTGGAGACGGCCGGAACCCTTGGACAACCGGTCATATCTGCCACGCCTGTACCAAATAACTTTTGTCCTGGTGCGGTCGTAACATTCACCGCAACACCACCCTCCGGCCCAAATATCGCTTTGCCCGGTGCTTACAACTGGACTGTTCCAACCGGCTCGGGTTGGAGCCATGTGCCAAGTAGCGGCAATACCATTACCGTTACTGTGGGCAGTTCGGCGGGCACGGTGCAGGTTTTCTCAACGAATGCATGTGGCTCCAGCGCCACGGCTTCGTTCGCTGTGAACATTTCACAAGAGCCTGCGCAACCTTCTCCTGTGCAAGGTACAGTTGCCTGTGCGGGTAGTCTTACCACCTTTTCGGTCGACTCGGTTTCCGGAGTTGACTTCGAATGGACTGTTCCTGGCGGCACCCCTAGTACTGGAAGCGGCTCGACTTTCTCCACTACGTTAACGGCTAACGCAACCATCACCGTAACACCCGTGAACAGTTGCGGAGTTTACGGTCCGGAGCGTACGACGCTGATCACCGTCTCGCAGCCATCAAACGCCGGTACAAACGGAAACCTTAGCACCTGTTCCGTCACGGCGCCCCAAAGTTTGTTCGCACAACTCGGCGGCAACCCCAGCGCGGGTGGCACGTGGAGTGGGCCCAGCCCAATAACGAACGGGCAATACAATCCTGCCACTATGAACCCCGGCGTATATTC
>JAGNUG010000161.1 GCA_017987115.1 Flavobacteriales bacterium
GTCATCATAAGGTCCATAATTCGCCAGCGCCTTATTTCAACTTGGAGGAGGAAAGTCGTTTGCACACCATGTTGCTGATGCTGATACGTCGTGGATATATCAATGCAGCGCATGATATCAGTGACGGTGGTCTATGGACCACACTGATCGAAATGGGCTTACCACGCGGACTCGGATTCGACATCGTGACAGATGGTGAGATACGTCCGGATGCCTTTCTCTTTGGTGAGGCACAAGGTCGAGCGATCGTTGCGGTCAGTGAAGACACCGACACCGAATTTCTGGACATGATGCAAGCTAGCCGTGTACCATGTGTCTTGCTTGGTCACGTTACAAAAGGCAAAGTGGTCGTGGATGATGAAACGTATTGTTTCATCGAAGAAGCAAGAAAGCTTTATGAAGGTGCGATCCCGGATGCCATGGCCCACTAACCTGCTCCGGCACTTGCAGACCTCATTCACTTTCACCTACAGTCAGAACCAAAACATAAGAATATGCCATTACCCAAATTGAACGGAAAACTCCCACAAGTAGGAGACTCAGCGCCAACATTACGCTTCGTTGAAGTGGATCGCTCGAACAATGACCTCACAAGTCTGAAAGGAAAAGTGATCATCGTTCTAGCTTTTCCAAGCGTGGACACCGGTGTGTGTGCAACGGAAACACGCACATTCAACAAAGCTGCTTCAGATCTTGGCGCAACGATCCTTGTGAATAGCATGGACCTGCCCTTTGCGCTTAGCCGCTTCTGTGCTGCCGAGGGAATTGATAAGGTGAAGATGACCTCCGATTTCCGATACCATGATATGAGTAAAGTCTGGGGTGCAGGTATCGCCGAAGGTCCGATGGAAGGAACTTTGGCCAGAGCGGTTTGGGTGCTCGATAAAGAGGGCGTTGTTCGGTACCACGAATTGGTGCCGGAATTGGGTAGCGAGCCGAACTATGAAGCCGCGTTGAAGGCCGCAAAAGGGCTTCTCTAGGGCAAGGTAATTGTTGATTACCGGAAGCGCCGATGGGTCAACTTATTGTTGATCGATCGGCGCTTTGTTCGTGGAGAGATTTTCGCCAACCTATAAGGCATGCATCGTGCGTACGCGACTCGTGATCAATTGATCGAACAACGTCAACACGAAAGCGCCAGCAATGGCCGCCAAGACCCATGGTGACATAAGATAGCCTGAGAGCTGTGGAAAGTGCAGCCATTGCATGAAGTTGGAATTCCATGTGGCCGAAGTACTTCCTACGGAAGAGAATATAGCGGATAGTACAATGATGGTAGCGAGCATGGTAGCAATGCCATACCATAGTTTTTTACTGATGAGCGGTGTGTAACTCACCGGAGCAGAGTTGGCAACAGTCAGCTTTTGAAGTACATTGCCCTCAAGATCGGCCGGGGCAGTTGTGCGTCCAATTTCTTGGAACAACAACCGCAATGGGTCGTTGGCATCTAGGCGTTCGTTCTTAAGGTCCATAGCTCGTCTTTCAGTTGGTGATGTAGTTCGTTGTACAGTTTCTTTCGGCTCCGGTGCAACTTCACTTTTACATTGGACGCACTAAGTTGGGTAACGGTTACGATCTCCTCAACACTCATCTCTTCCAAGTAGAACATTGTTACGAGTGCAGCATCTTCGGGCTCCAAGGTAGTAAGCGCTTGTTCAAGGATCTGTTTCCGATCGTCAACTGGATGCAATGGGGCTTCTCGTGGTTCTATTCCAGCCGTTTTCATGTCATCCAGAGAACTGCCTTGGTCCTTACGTGAGCGCAATGCAGATATGGACATCCGATAGGCAATGGAATACAACCAGGTGGAAAATTTGCCTGTACCTTGGAATTCGCCGAGCTTCTGATAGGCTTTAATGAATACATCCTGGGTCACCTCCTCGGCATCCATGCTGTTGCGCATAACGCGACTAGCAACAGTAAATACCATGTGCTTGTACCGCCCAATTAGGACACCAAAAGCCTTATGGTCTCCGGTGCTTGCTAAGCGTATGGCTTCTAAGTCTTCCAAATCGTGACCATGGGACGCCGAACGGTCGCCTTAGGTTACACGAAGGTCACTGCACCATGAACTAGTTCAAAGTTCAATAGGATGAGCGGTCACTCTTTGGAATGCTGATCGGTGAGCTTCGGGATGAATGGGTTGTAACCAGTTCCGGAAAGTTCACGTCCTATTCAACGGACCACGAAAACGGACCACCTTAAACCAACTAGAAAATGGATACTCCAGCATCAGAAGTACTTGTCCCCTTGATCGTTTTTTCAGCCTTGTTCGGGATCGTTTACATAGCGGTTACTGCTAAGCATCGCCAACGCATGGCCATGATCGAAAAAGGGTTGATGTCGGCAGAACCCACAAAACGAACGGACCCTTTCCAAAGCCTTAAGATGGGAATGGTAGGTATCGGTGTTGGCGTTGGTCTGCTTTCCGGCTACTTCTTTCAAACGTATGGTATGATCGATGGTGAGGATAACCCGCTGCCATACTTTGTTATGGTCGCCATATTCGGTGGCCTTGCGTTGATCTGGCATTTCTTTATAGTTCAGCGCAAACAACGAGGGTAACGGGCGCTGACCAGGGGAAAGCGGAGCCACGTGCTCCGCTTTCTTTGTTTTGGTCCGCGACTATCTTCGTCCCCGGTTCAAGAAATGCGTTTGCTCAAGTCCTTTTTTCGGATCCTCTTCGCGATAATGTTCTGGACCGTATTCGTTACGGCTCTATGGGTTGCGTTGCTTGGCGTTGTTGATCCGCCGGTTACTTGGGCCATGGTTGTACAATCCAAGGAACAGAAAGATCTTCATCGCACAACAGTTGGCCTTGAGGATATCTCACGCAGTCTTCCATTGGCGGTCATAGCTTCTGAAGATCAGCGCTTCTTTCATCACTTCGGTTTCGAGTGGGAGCGGATCCAAAAAGCCATTCAGTATAATGAAGCGAAAAAGGGAAAGCGCGTTCGTGGTGCAAGTACCATTAGCCAACAGACCGCAAAGAATGTTTTCCTCTGGCCTGGACGCACCTATGTACGAAAGGGGCTAGAACTTTGGTTCACCGTATTGGTGGAAACCATTTGGACCAAGGAAAGGATTCTTGAAGTGTACCTCAACGTTGCCGAAATGGGCAAGGGTGTATTCGGCGCAGAAGCGGCAGCACAGCAGTGTTTCAATAGACCGGCTTCGAAACTGTCGCCTCAACAATGCGCATTGATCACGGCCACGTTGCCAGCACCCCGAAGGTTCAAGTGCGAGCGACCTTCAGCATACGTTTCGAAACGCGCGCAATGGGTTTTAAGACAAATGCGGAATATCGGCGATCAAATGGACCCCGAGGTGCGTGAACGCATTAAAGCGAAGATCGAGAAAGAAGCACTTCGCAAGAAGAAGAGAAAAAAGTAGACGGTCCACTTGCATTTAATTTCACGAGGATGATCCGCATGCTCATGCTAATTCACATATTATCCATTCTCGATCAGGTGGTGGTCGAGTCGGAGAGAGACCTGTAATTGCCTTGTAATTCAACGGTAGTGGGGTAGGCGAACTCCAGACCAGCTTTGGCAAACCTCCGCATCAACTCCAGATGGATCTTGGTCTGTAACGCGAAAATGTCCGCACCGGAGCGAATGAAATAGACGAACGTGATATTCAAAGAATACTCTTTGAATGCCGAGAAACACGCTAAATGATCTTCAAGAAGCACTTCTTGGTTGTCCAATACCAATTGAGTGAGGATAGCGATCGCTTCTTCGATCTTGTCCGGTGTAGTTCCATAGACCAGCCCTAGTTCGTGCTTTACCTTGCGGGACGGTTCGTTGGTCACATTCTGAAGAACGGTATCGTTGAATTTGAAATTGGGGACCACCACTATAGGACCATCCAACGTCTGGATCCGAGTGCTGCGGATACCGATCTCTTTCACGGTGCCATCGTGCCCTTCGATCCGTATCCGATCACCGGCCTTGAACGGTTTATCGCTGAAAACCGTAATGCCTCCGAACACATTGGCAACCGTATCCTTTGCTGCCATCGCTAATGCCAGACCACCGATCCCGATACCGGCAAGCAGCGCTCCTACGTTGTACCCAGCATTGTTCATGGCCAACACAATGCCCAAGCCCCATACCAATAATTTGATGGAACTCCGAATAACGGGGACCAATTGACTTTCAATGACTACGGTTTCATTACGCTCCGCTCTTGGAAGCAAATACTCTTGGACCAGAGCATCGAATAAACGAGCGATCAACCAAGTGAACGTTAGCGCCAACGAAACCTTAAAGACCCGATCAGCCCAAAGCTCAACGCGTGGAACGAATTCGAGCTGGTTGTAACCAAGATAGAAACCAAAGAGTGTAACGGCCAGCACAATGGGTTCTTTTAATTGGCCTACCAATATGTCGTCCAACCGGGTAGCTGTACGTGACGCCATTTTCGATAGGACCTTCTCCAGAATGAAATAGACTACCCGAGCTGCGATCCAGCCACCCACTGCGAAACATAGCCCGAAGATCCATAATTCCAGCTCATTATTCAATAATGTTCCTTTCATCCTCAATTGTTTCGGATCTACTTTTGAAGCATATAGGAATTTGACGCTTCAAAGTCGATGTATAGCTCGCAAAGGTAGGATCGCTCATGACGGATAAAGAGAAGACTGCAAGGAAGGATGGTATGATCGTGGTTACCGGGGCCAGTCGTGGCATAGGTCGGGAGGTCGTTTTGGACCTTATTGCCAAGGGACAGACGGTTCTGGCCATAGCGCGGAATGATGAAGAGCTTGGATCGTTACATGATCAGATAATTGGGACAGGTGAACTGATCACGTTGTGTGTGGATCTGGCCCTACCCAATAGTGCGGTTATCGTTAAGAAGGCCGTTTCGGGTAGGCGTGTAAGAGCATTGATCCATAATGCAGGGATGCTGCACAACCGGACAATGGGCGAACACGAACGCGTTGATCTGGAAGCGCAATTCAGGGTCAACGTAATTGCACCGTTGGAGCTTTCACAAGCTTTGGTGGATGAATTGAAGGGAGATCCACCAGGTCATATTGTGCATATTGGGAGCATGGGTGGCTTTCAGGATAGCGCCAAATTCCCAGGATTGGTAGGGTATAGTGCTAGCAAAGCCGCACTGGCATGTATTGCTCAATGTCTGGCAGAAGAATTCAAGGATATTGGGATCCGCAGCAATTGTCTAGCATTGGGAGCAGTGGATACCAATATGCTTCGTGCTGCATTCCCCGGATTTCAGGCTCCGATCACTGCAGCGGCAATGGGGCGCTATATTTCTTCGTTCGCTTTGGAGGGTCACAACTACTACAACGGCAAGGTATTACCCGTTGCTGTATCGACTCCTTGAGAAATATATTCAGGTTTATTTTTCGGTTTACTTGCAAGTTCAGAAAACCTCCTTACATTTGCAGCCGCTTTCGGAAAAACGTTCTTTGAAGCGACGCTCAAAAGGGGGCAAAAATTGGGAAGATCAAGTGGGTTGAAAATTTATTTTCAACAAACAGTTGCTAGTTCTTTTCGATGCATTACTTTTGCACCCCCGATCGAAAAATGGGAACATTTTTAGACCGGAATTTGAACGACTGAACACGACCGGAAAACGAGCCTTGAACAGCTCGGGATACCGATACAGTTCTTTGACTTATTGTCCATTCTGAATACAGCAGGTATCCTTGTAATCGAAAAGATTAACATGAAGAGACCTCGTCAACGAACCAGATCAAACAAACATTTACAATGGAGAGTTTGATCCTGGCTCAGGATGAACGCTAGCGGCAGGCTTAACACATGCAAGTCGAGGGGTAACAGGAGAGCTTGCTCTTGCTGACGACCGGCGCACGGGTGCGTAACACGTATGGAACTTACCTTTTACTGGAGGATAGCCCGGAGAAATCCGGATTAATACTCCATAATAAACGAAGTGGCATCACTTTGTTTTGAAAGCTCAGGCGGTAAAAGATGGCCATGCGCACGATTAGCTAGTTGGTAAGGTAACGGCTTACCAAGGCTACGATCGTTAGGGGGCCTGAGAGGGTTATCCCCCACACTGGTACTGAGACACGGACCAGACTCCTACGGGAGGCAGCAGTGAGGAATATTGCGCAATGGAGGCAACTCTGACGCAGCC
>JAGNUG010000162.1 GCA_017987115.1 Flavobacteriales bacterium
CCGGCAAAACTTGCGGAGGAGGTAGCTAAAAGCGTTTCCATCCCCATTATCGGCATCGGTGCTGGCCAAAATGTGGATGGTCAGGTGTTGGTATTGCATGATATGCTCGGGATCAATCAGGATTTCAACCCGCGATTCTTAAGACGTTATGCTGACCTCCATACAACTATCACCCAGGCGATTGAAGGGTATGTGAAAGATGTAAGGGCAAAGGATTTCCCAAGCCCGGATGAGCAATACTGAACCGGCATTGGTCCTACTTTATGAAGATGCGTTCCTGTGCGTGGCCTTAAAACCAGCTGGAATGCCCGTGCAACAGGATCTTTCAGGTGATCGTTCGTTGCTGGAAGTCTTACAAGCTCATTATGATGACTCTACCATTGGACTGGTGCATCGGTTGGATAGACCCGTAAGTGGAGTAGTTGTCTTTGCACGCGATGCTGAAAATTTGGCAGCATTGAATGGCATATTCAGGGATCGTCAAGTGGATAAAGTATACTGGGCAGTTGTGGAAGGTGCATTCAAAGAGCAGTGTACACTACAACACCGCCTGATGCACGATCAGAAGATGAAGCGAGCCAAGGAGACAAGTGCAAAGGATCCGGACGGTGCTGATGCGCTTTTGGACGTGAAGCCATTGAAAGTCGGTGATCGATACACATTACTGGAAGTTCGTCCCGCTGGTGGCGCATTTCATCAGATCCGCGCGCAACTAGCTCTTGCAGGTCATCCCATTAAAGGCGATGTAAAATATGGGGCTAGAAGAGGGGAGAAGGATCGAAGCATCATGTTACATGCGCGATCTCTGGCTTTCCAACACCCTATGACGGATGCGCCTGTTCTAGTTGAGGCTCCTGCACCGGACGGGACATTGTGGAAAGCACTGCTGGGTTGAACCAACCGCCAGTGTAATAGTTCCATTCTGTTACCTTGAACCGCTAATTCAAGATCTCATGAAAATAAAAGCAACGATCATCGGCTATTTATTGTTGGTAATGGCCTCAACACTACCGGCACAAGTACTTATCAGCGATTCATTGCTTACCGCTTTTTCGCAGCAGGAATTGATCGACCTAGGTGTGGGAAATGCCGAGAACGATGTGGAAGTCCATCGCCTGATCTACTCTACGGTTGATGCGTTCGGTGCCCCTACAATTGCAAGTGGTGCAGTGGTACTGCCCGTTGGTACATCTTGCTTCCATGCTTTGGCAACATACATGCACGGTACCATTCTCAACCGCGAAGATGTGCCTTCCCGGTTGAGCAGCGAGATACTCGTTGGTTATTTCATGGGCGGCACTGGTTACGTGGGAGTACTTCCTGATTACTTGGGCTTGGGAGATAGCCCTGGCCCTCATCCATATGTTCACGCTGCCTCTGAAGCAACTGCCTGTATTGATATGATGCGCGCTACACGTGAGTTCTGTGCACAACAGGATGTAATGCTCAATGGTCAGATTTTTCTTACCGGTTACTCGCAAGGCGGACATGCGTGCATGGCCACACACAAAATGATCCAAGAGCAATATGCGGAAGAATTCGTTCTGACGGCAAGTGCTCCTTGTAGCGGCCCGTATGATGTAAGTGGTTCGCAGGCCCAAGCTATGGTTACTCCGGACCCTTATCCGGCGCCCTATTATTTGCCGTATGTGCTCTTCTCCTACGGTTATGTGTATCCCGATCTATACACGGATATTGGTGAAGTGATCCAGGAACCGTGGGCAACTTCGTTACCCCCTTTGTTCCAAGGAAATAACGGATCCGGCGCGGTGGATGCCATTATGCCGGCTGCACCGAGTGAGATACTGCAGGATTCCGTTCTCCTATCGTTCTCTTCCGATCCCAACCATCGAATGCGCGTGGCTTTGCGAGATAACGATCTATATGATTGGGCTCCTGATGTCCCAACTCGGATCATCTACTGTAACGGTGATGATCACGTATTCGCTGAGAACTCCATTGTCGCGATCAATGCCATGCAACTGAACGGAGCTGTCGCTGTTGAAGGAGTTGATATGGGTGAACTTGACCACAATGGATGTGCTTTTCCTGCTTTGCTGAATGCTAAAAGTTTTTTCGATGGATTGAAAGGAGATTGTAGCTGGAACGGTATCGAAGAGCAGACAACCGGTGCTTGGACTTTGTCGCCAAACCCTTCAAATGGCTACATCCGTTTACGATCGTTTGATGGCAATGACGTGAAGATCATGTGGGAGCTTTTGCAGTTGGATGGACGCAGGATCGCGAGCGGGACCTCGAGGTCAGCAAATGGTGAATTGTTGTTGAATTTCTCAGATGTGATGCCCGGTACATTCCTACTTAGGTGCGATACCGGAAGTGATCAACGCACGATGAAGGTGGTATTGAACTGATACGCTGCGGAATTATTCACATCGGATCTACATCCGTGACCAATTGCACGGATGCATGCTCCTTTATGCTGAAGACCCTATCGATCGTATCGCGAACAAAGTCCTTTTCCTGTTGATGAGCACTTCTCCGGATCTTGATCAACAACTTGCGCAAGTGTTTGTCACGAACCCTTGATACGAGTGGGATGTCCGGCCCAAGTACCCGGTCGCCGAGCCCGTCTCTTAATGCCATTCCCAAAGCACTTGCGGTTGCGGCTACACGATCTTCGTACTTGTGTTTTAACGTGAGTTCGATCAACCGGATGAAAGGTGGATAGCCATGCGCTTGGCGATGGGTGATCTCCCGTTCGTACATGCCATCCGTGTCATGGCGAGACACCAGATCAAGGATCTCATGTTGCACATCCTGTGCTTGTATGATCACAGTGCCGGCATCACCCCGGCGTCCGGAACGCCCTGCAACCTGCGCCATTAATTGGAAGGCACGTTCATGTGCCCGGAAGTCCGGATACCGCATGATCGTATCGGCGTTCAGAATTCCCACCACACTGACATGATCGAAGTCCAAGCCTTTAGTTACCATCTGTGTGCCAACGAGGATCTGTACTTTTCCTTGTCCAAAATCACTGAGGATCTTTTCCAGTGCATGCTTCCCGCGTGTGGTATCCTGGTCCATGCGCGCGATGCGTATATCCGGGAATAGCTCTGTTAGTTCTTCTTCGATCTTTTCCGTTCCCAAGCCCAGCATCCGTAAGCGCGGACTGTTGCAGTTCCCGCAGGTAGCAGGTGGTGGATAATGCCTGCTGCAATAATGACAACGCAATTGATGCATTTGCTTGTGGTACGTCAGGCTCACATCGCAGTGCTCGCATTCCGGCACCCAACTGCAGGTCTCACATTGCCAAACAGGCACATATCCGCGGCGATTCTGGAAAATGATCGCCTGCTTTTTCTGGTCCAATGCCTTTTGAATTGCCTCTATCAGCGTAGCGGAGAAATGGCCTCGCATGGTCTTGCGCTTGTACGCATCACGCAGATCCACGCGCTCAATATGGGGCAACGCGACGTCTCCAAAGCGCACATCCAATCGCACGTGCCCATACTTACCTGTGCGTGCATTGTGTTGACTCTCCATGCTCGGTGTCGCGGACCCCAGTAAAGTTTTTGCACCATGCAGTCCGGCTAGAATTACGGCCATGTCCCGTGCGTTGTAGCGCGGTGCAGGGTCGTGCTGTTTGTAGCTGGTATCGTGTTCTTCATCGACCACGACCAGTCCCAACTTACGGAAGGGTAGGAACAATGCCGATCGCGCTCCTATGATGATCCGCGGAGGATCTGCTCCCTGCGCGCACCGAAGCCACAAGGTTGTTCGTTCATACTGCGCCATGCGCGAATGGAACACGGCGATGTCCTCACCGAAACGCTCGCGTAAACGCGCAATGATCTGGGTGGTCAATGCGATCTCCGGCAGAAGGTACAGGACCTGCTCACCGCGTTCAATGGTCGAATCGATCAGTGCGGTGTATACCTCGGTTTTTCCGCTACTGGTTACGCCCTGTAACAGTACTACATGGCGTTCCGCAAAAGCTATTTTTACTTCTTTCAATGCAGTTGCTTGTGCTGGAGAAAGTTCAGGTGCCTCAAGCCCCAAGCGATCCTTTGATGGTGCACCGGCTTCGCGTTCGTACAGTTCAAAGATGCCTTTATCAACCAACTGTTTTACCACAGCAGTAGAAGCGCCACTTGCATGCACCAGCTTCGTTCGGTCCACTTCCAATGGTGCATTACTCAAGCAACGGCTCAGTTCAATGAAGCGCATCAGCACGTGAAGTTGCTTGGGTGCGCGTTCCAACTTATCGAACCAACGGTGCAGTGCTTCTTCGGAGGATGAAGCCTCAACGAGCTTTACGTAGGTATACGTGCGCGGCTTCCATGTATTTCTAAGTTCCTCCTCCAAAAGCAAGTGGCCACTGTCCATAAGGGCTTTTACCATTGGCATCGGATCCTTTAGTCCGAGCAGTTCTCCAGCTTCATCCAATGTGATCACTTGCCTTAATTCCAATGCATCGAGCAGTAGCACGGCACGTGCGTTCGGTGCAGGTTTTTCGGCAATGTCCGCCGCAGCGATCAACCGGGTTTCACTACTTAACGATAGCTGGGCAGGTAGCGCTGCGATCATCACTTCGCCTAGCGTACAGAGGTAATGGTCCGCCATACGATCCCACAGATCCAGCTGTTGCCTGGAAACAATGGGGACCGTATCTAGTACGGAGACCACCTCACGAACGTTCTTGTAACGAGGACGCTCATCATGTATCTTTTGTACAAGCCCACTGTACAACTTCCTACCCCTTCCAAAAGGCACGACAACGCGCATGCCCAATTCCACTTTACCAATGAGTTCAGGTAATGCGTAAGTGAACTGACCAGGTACTGCCAAAGGAAGGATCACATCCGCGAACAAAAGAAAATGGATTTAGTCCGGTTCATGGTTGCAAAGTTGGCTTTTTGCTTCTTGACCGCGATTCGAACTTATGTCGGTCGGGTTCAGTTTCTACCGGTCCTTGCTCATACGCGACCGTTCCTCAATGATGCACGTGTTCTTCTGAGGTGCAGGCAGCGTTCTTGTGAACTTAAATGTCACTAGAGTATGAAAGGCAAGAGAACATCCGAAGAAAAGGACCAGAACAAGCCGAAGAAGGAGAATTTGTACGACTTGACAACCCCGCTGTGGCATAAGTACTACACGGAGATGAGAAAGTCCATACGGTTCCCACGCTATTATAAGAAAGCATTGAATTGGTGACTTGGCATGATCGGTCATTCCACAGCCCTATGTGCATGACCTGCTTCCTTGGCTTACGGCTTTTGTGAGCCACCCACCTACTTTCACCGGCCAGCACAATGGCCAACAGTAAGCAAACCACATCCGCCGTCATTATTCTGGGCGCGCTCTTCTTTCTGTTCGGGTTCACTACGTGGATCAATGGACCGTTGATCAGTTATTTGAAGATCATTTGTCAGCTGGATGCTGGCGCCGAGCCGTTCTATGTTACGTTCGCCTTCTACATTGCTTATTTCTTTACTGCCGTGCCCATGGCGTGGGTGCTTGGTAGAACCGGGATGAAGCTTGGCATGACCTATGGACTGTTGACCATGGCCGTAGGCGCATTGCTGTTCATCCCCGCAGCACAGATCCGGTCATATCCATTGTTTCTGCTTGGGTTGTTCGTGATCGGTACTGGCCTGTCCTTGCTTCAAACAGCGAGCAATCCATACATCACCGTCGTCGGACCTATCGAGAGTGCGGCTGCTCGTATCAGTATCATGGGCATTTGTAATAAGATGGCTGGTGTGTTGGCACCGATCGTTCTGGGAGCTGTGCTATTAAGTGATGCGTCCACGCTTCAAGCTGAGTTGGATGCCTTGCAAGGAGCTGCTCAGGATGCTCGGTTGGATGAGATTGCATCCAGAGTGATCATGCCATACGCGGGAATGGCAACAATTCTTGCAGCACTTGGACTGCTTGTGCGATGGTCACCATTGCCGGAACTGGAGCAAGAAACCGTTCAGGAAACAGTAGGGCACAAAGCACGATCCGTTTTCTCATTCCCGAACCTCGTACTTGGTGTAGTTGCACTTTTCCTGTATGTTGGTGTGGAAGTGGTAGCAGTTGATACGATCGGTGTTTATGGAGAGGCATTGGGTGTGTCCCTTGACCATGCCAAGTTATTACCCAGCTATCCGTT
>JAGNUG010000049.1 GCA_017987115.1 Flavobacteriales bacterium
GATAACGATCGCATGGATCGAGTCACCATCGGCATCTGCGGTAATTTTCAAACTACTGAGGTCATTTCCTTGATAGCGCAAAGCTGTTGGTAGCACTTCGATATGCGCTTTCCTGTTCGGTGAATTTATCTGCGTTCCGAAACCTGTAATGTGCGCGCTGATCGGTGCGAATGCGGTATCCTGTGTGAAGGCCGAAACTCGGAAGCGGTCCACGTCAATGTCAATGTTGAATGCATCGGGAATGCTATCGCGCCAATCGTCCACACCTACATTGCCACGAACAGCACCAAGGTCGCTATCCATATTGATGTTGGCGCGCATGGATCCATTGTTCCCGGTAGCATCGGCTTGTAAGGTGAAGCGTTGTGGAAGAACGCTTCCTTGGGGTGTGAATAGCTGGATCGCCTGACGCATTCCAATACCCATGGTGATCTGTTCCACATCCATCGCGAACGTTGACCGTGGCCAATCGTATGCATTCGCGATCCGACCATTCAAACGTATTAGAGAGCCTTGATCACCCTCCAACAAAAGCGCCAGCGTATCCAATGTTTCCATTGTCCCTCGTATGTTGATGTTAGTGGCCAACACTTCATCTGTATTCAGTTCAGCAGGCACCTTTATGTCAAAAGCTTGGAGCAGCAGTGCAAGGCGCTCGAGATCGATCTCGGATGAAGCTTTCAAGGCAAGTGGAATAGTTTCTGGATCCCGATACAACCGTGCCAGTTCGCCTAATTCTGCGAACGCGTTGAATTGCACCGAATTCCCGGCAGCACTAACCGATCCGTTGTTGATCGCGAACTGCGAAGACGTTACATCCAAATTCAATGCGGCTTTGAGCGGCGTGTCATCCGGCCCTATTAAAGCGTTGAGTTTCTCGAATTTCCCTGCCACTTTTTCGTTGTTCACGGCGAGGTCGTTCAACTCCAAGTCGATCCGCTTGACCACCAAATGTTCTGGGTCGAAAAGCTTCCTCGCGTCGGATACAGCAACGGAGTGCATTGCAAATTCGCTTGCGCTGATGGCAAGTGTTTTCGCCTTCACGTTCCAGTCGCGAATGAAATATCGGAACCCATCGTTCTGGTCGAGCCATGGTGGTTCAACTTTCGGTTGCACGGAAGTATCCGGATGCGCCGTGAGCATTCCGAACGTGGAACCCTTCAATGCCAATTTCTCAAGTGAAAGCTGCTGCTTCGTGAGGTCAATGGCATCAGCGATCGCTTCGAGTTCACCAGCGTACAACCAAAGACTATCGCCCGTGTTCGTGGTCTTCATGGTGAAGGACACATTTTTCAACCCGAGTTCTTGGAAGCGAATATCCAAACTGTCCAGCGGGTTGGTAAGGGCAGGGTAGGTGTTCGGCTCTGGCGGAGAACTCTTCGTGCGCATGGCGATACGCGTGTCGCTCAACTGCAGTTGATCAACATAGTAGCGCTGGTGGTCAAGATCGAATTCGTCGAGATCAACGGATAGCTCGCCGAGCTGCAGGTCCAATGCTAAGCTCGAAGGCTCTAGTTCCAGGTCCAAAACAATGTTCTTCAGTCGCACATCTTCGATCGCAAATGCCCATCCCGCAGTGGTATCTTTCGGAGTAATGGTCACCGGGTCTTCAGTAACAAAACCATCGATAATGAACTGGAAGTTGAATACGCTATCCGAATTCTGGATCACTGTAGCGCGGACATCCGCAAGTTCAATACCTCCGAGCAAGATCTTTTTCTGAGTTAGCGCAGTGAGGCCCAAGCGCGCTTTTACATCACCGGCATAGAGCAACGTATCACCGTCCTGCCCTTCAACATAAAGTCCTTCCAGTGAAAAACCGATCGGAAATCGCAAAGCGAAATGTCCAAGTTGGACTTCAGTGCCAGTCTTTTCCATCAAAAAAGAGACGGCCTTACGGCGGATCAAATTCTGCACGGGTGGGATGTAGATTGCTACGCCAACGAGAAAGACCACCAGAAGTGGCCAAAACAGGACGTGCAAAAGCACACGGAATATCCGTTGAGCCGCGGTCCTACGCTTCTTTGGCGCTGGTCCGCGGCTTTTCGTATGCTCGGTTATATCACTCAACGGGCTGAAAGTACGCTGCGCACTACAGCACCAAGAACGTGCCGCTGTGCAGATCCCAACAATGCGTGGTCGATCACGAGGATCGTCACTCCGGGCAAAAGGAGGCTTTGAGACTGAAGACCGGGAGTCTCACCAATGATCCACGAAAAACATTGGTGAGACTCCAGATGTCCGGGGCCCTGATCTACTATCGCCCGCTTTTCGGAGTGCCGTAGGTTGGACGAGACGAGCCACGCTAGGCAATTAGACTGATTTACGCTGGTCTGGGGAACTAATTCCCCATGGAGCACTCATCTTTACCCGCCAATAGCAAGTGGTTTCACTTCACCCTTTTCCGTGATCCAGATGTATTTGATGATCTCTTTCACATCCTTCTTCGCGAATGCCTCCGGAAGCTGGCATTGCATGGTCAAATTGTAGGTATACTGAACAGGTGGCTCAGTGATATCGGCGTGTAGGATGATATCGAAATTCCCATAAGGGACCTTATTGTAGAACAGTGTATTCGGCTTACGTATATCATTCACCGTTTGGCCACGACGCTTGCTGTTCAAACTGCTCTGAGTGCGCGATTGGTAGGCGGTATAGCGGTCAAGCGGGAAGTAGGCGGCATTCTTTTCTGCACCAAGTCTGTGGCTTTCTTCAACCTTCAGTCCGAGCTTCTCGAAATTGGTGAGTTTCTGTTGCATCAACTTGGTGGCGAAAATGCGCAAGGTGTCATAGCAAGAGCTTTGTTTCTCTACGAAGAAGTCCACTTTTACCAGATCGTAGATCTCTTCCTTGGCAGCAGCAGTGACCAGTTTGTCAAGCACGCGAGCATCCGTGAATTTTACGTGAATATTCTTCTGGATCTCGAAACCTGCAGGCACTTCCTGATAGGTCTTGCTGAAGAATTTGCGGGTCGTCTCGATCTCATATACTGGTACGAACGAGAGCATATCCGCAAAGACATCACGGTCCTTCACACCTTGCTTTTTCACTCGATCCGTGAATCCGCTAATGCGCATATTCATTAAGCTATCAGCCTCTTCGGCAGTTTGTCCCAACTGCGAAATATGAAAGATGGCCAAGTAACTATCGGCCTTCATGTTCATCATCGCATTAACTTCCAACACCAGTACGTTGCCTTGTATCGAAGCCTTCACGGTCTGTTCCGCTTGTTGAAAGAACATGCGGCTGTTGGTCTCGTACATCAGGTTGCCCATTGCTTGGGGTCTGGCCTGAAGAGCTAAAGCGAAAAGAAAAAGAGCGATGGAAAAGTGTTGAACGTGTTTCATGTTGTGGTGTTTGTCGAATCGGTACACCACACGATCACATGCGTTCAATCGCTATCGGAAATCTGCTGATCTGGATCGTGCGGATGCGGCGTTGATCTGCGCGATCCAGCATACATTTCATACCGCAGAAAACGGCAATCCAGCGCACCGTTAAATAGTTGGATCTTCGGCTTTGGTGTAAGCTTGATGTATTTCGCCGCTTCCATGTTGCTCGTAAGGATCCATGCTGTCCAACCGGGCCAATTGTGTTTCAGCGTGTCGCCGATCATTTTGTACATGGCGTTGATGGGCTCATCATCGCTTGGCGCGTTGATCCCACGCTCGTCCATACGTTCGCCATACGGTGGGTTGAAGATCAGCGTACCAGTGCGGCCTTCTGGTGGTTCGAGGTCCGCGAACGCACAATGGTGGATCGTTACCACGTCATCCAACTTCGCGTTGCGCAATGTCTCTTTTGCTTTTCCGACCGTTACGCCGTTTATGTCGCAACCGATCAGGATCGGTCGTTCATCAATGATCTTATCAATTGCACCATTGTAGATCGTGTCATAGAGGTCATTGTCAAAATCATTCCACCGCTGAAAGCCGAACTGTTTGCGATGAATGTTCGGTGGAATATTCGCTGCTATCATGGCAGCTTCGGTAAGAATAGTCCCTGAGCCACAGAACGGATCAACTAACGGACTACGCTTATTCCAATCACTGAGCAGGACCATTCCTGCCGCGAGCACTTCGTTCAACGGCGCTGCATTGGTTTCCGTTCGGTATCCACGATGATGCAATGATCCTCCTGAGCTATCCAACGAAAGTGTGCAACGATCCTGATTGATGTGCAGGTGGATCCGTAACAATGGATCCTCTGTATCTACCGAAGGACGCACGCCAAACTTATCACGGAATCGGTCCACAAGAGCATCTTTTGCTTTTTGTGCAACGTATTGCGAATGTCCGAAATAGGTCGAGTTCAACGAAACCCTGAACATGAAGGTATCCTTCACATCCATGAAGGTTTCCCAATCGATCTCACGGAGCGACATGTATAATTCCTCAGGACTGCGTGCCTCAAACGTCTCTAACGGGATCAGTATTCGCAGGGCTGTTCGCAAACACAGGTTGGCTTTATACATGAAGCCGAGATCACCTGTGAAGCTCACTGCTCGGTTATGTCGCTCAAGATCCCTTGCCCCAAGTTTCAGCAGCTCTAGTCGCAACACCTCTTCCAGACCGTGAAGAGTTTGGGCAACCATGCGGAAGGAATGGGTCTGAGTGTCTGCCAAAATGAGATGTACGATAATTCAATTGTAACGATGGCGGTTGGTCCTGAACGTCGTGGCCTATGGACCTTTCTTTTTGAAATCGCCATTCTGCCATGCTTGCAGGAATTGTGCCCAAGCGACCGGGTTGAACAGGTTAATGTTCGGAGTACCGCCGGAATTGTAAAGCCGTGTTTGGTCAGCGGCCATTGCATAGCGGAAGCTGGTATATGCATCCGGTGGCAAATTCTCCATACGCTGCATCATTTGAGCGGGCGAGAGGTTGCGCATGGCGATCTGGTAATCATCCTCAGGCAATCGAAGACCCAAGAACGCATCCCGGAATTGCTCGCGTGATGGCCACGGGGTCACTACGAACTGATCCAGTAGAACGGTGTCCGGTTTAAGAACATGGATCATGGAATACTTGTTCTCCCCAAGACTATCCGGGATCACATATTGCGAACGTTTGAAACCCACCGCCGAGAACAGGATAGTGTCGCCTTCCTGACCAACGAAACTGAAATAACCATAAACATCGGACATGGTGCCGCGATAGGAGTTCTTGATCAGAATATTCGTGAACGGTACCGGCATAAGACTATCTGTAACTACCACACCACTGAATTGCACAAGGTTGGGCTGAACTGTCTGGGCGTGAGCGCAGAAGGCAATAAAGGCGATGCAGAAAATGGATAGAACGTAAGTTTTCATTATTGACAAAGGTAGTCGGTCCAAAACGTGTAAAGGACAATTGCCATACCAAGTTTGGTATTGGTTCTGTGAAGAACTATGGCAGACATCCATGGGTGAGAGCAAGTGAAACCGATAAATTTGGCGAAATACAACGAACCAATGCGCTCGATCCTTACGCTTACTGCCACAGTTAGCATTCTTTGTGCTTCAGCACAGATCACCATTTCAGACGCAGATATGCCAAGTGCCGGGGATACCATGCGCTATAGCACTATAGCTGCGCTGGATATGGATCTGTTATTCACTGGCGCGGGAGTTACTTGGGATATGAGTGACCTTTTACCGCTAGCGGACGGTGCTGATACGGCAGTGACCGTTGGGTCCACGCCTTTACTGTATCAATTCTTCTTCAACAACCAGATCCTTTATCCACAACATAAAGCAGACTATGCGCAGAAAGGGGTCAGTTTTGGGGCGCAAGGCCTACAGGTCAGTGATGTTTACGAGTATTACAAGAAAGGGTCGGATGGATTCAGGAATGTTGGCTTCGGTGCGAACATCAATGGCGTGCCTGCGAGCGTTCGTCGTATTCCCGTTGACGTAGTTTATGAATTCCCGATGAATTTCGGCGATGTGAGCAGTTCGCCGAGTTTCTTCGAACTCACAGTACCTGCGTTATTGTATTACTCACAAAGTCAGCAGCGTGACAATGTTGTTGATGGCTGGGGGACCTTGAATTTGCCGACGAATACCTTCCAAGTGTTACGTGTAAAGTCGGTTATTCAGCGACGCGATTCGATCTATATTGAGCAATTTGGGACCGGCTTCGGTTTCGATGAACCGGAAACCATCGAATACAAATGGATCGCTGCCGGAATGGATGCACCGGTATTGATCGCAACTACGGTTGGAGGTGTGGCAACGACTGCACGTTTCTTTTACGATCCATCCATCATGACCGAAGTTGCAGAAAATGATCGATCGGAACTGTACGTTTATCCGAATCCAGTATCAGAGGAGCTTTCTATTTCGATACCGTATGATATGACAGGATCGGTGGCCATCTGTGATGCGAGCGGAAGAGAAGTGCTTACTGGCATATACATAAATGGTGTGGATCCATTGAAGATCGATGTTGCGCAATTGGAGCCGGGGACGTACGTGCTGCGATCGGTCGGATCTGACCGGCTATGGAGCGTTCAATTCGTTGTTTCATACTAAGGCAGGCACAAGTATGTGGCTTGATAGGTCGTTCGTAAACGTGCGATCAATGTATTATGATCCCCTAGCCAGTTGATCATGGCGTTCGGATCTTCCAAGGCAAGTAGGTTAGACAGTTCTTGCTCGTGTTCTGCGTTGGCAACGGTTTCCAATAATTTTTCCAGCACCCACCGACCTTCATCCGCTTCACGTTCCAAAGGAGCATCATCGTGGGCATTGATCGGTCCGTTCCTTAACGCGCTCCGTGTGTATTGCCATGCAGCCCAACATATGAATCGCGCTTTCCCAAAGCCGCTCATACCGAAACGGTCGGCTTGCGGCAGGTGCCCCACTTCATGAGCCAACAGAAGTAGCGCAGCAATATGTTCAGGGCCTTTAGCTAGAAGGGCGCCTGCTTGTGACCGTTTCTTGAGATAGATCCTATGACCGAGCACAAAAGCTCCGCCGCGACTGTTCGGGTACCATGGGAAATGCAGCCAATTCGCGGTATGCGGATAGATACGAGCTCGCTCAAGTAGGTGACGATCCACACCGGAAACTGAATGTAATAGCTCCAAGAGCGGAGCAGAAAGACTGCGGTCATCCCGAACTAGCATTACCACAAATGTCGGAGGCGGGCGATCGTTTCGATCACATTTGAGAAAAATCGAACGGGGCACTGCCAGTATGACGCAATTTTGGATCCGGCACGCCGATCGCAATAGGGCGCACTACTGCGTCGGCAACTATATTCGCAGCGCAACAAAAACAACCATGAGAAAATACTTAGGGATCATAATCGTTCTTGGCCTTCTTGCGTTGATCGTAATGTGGGGCGTTGGATTTTACAACGGGACTGTTGGCCTCAATGAGGATGTGACCAAGCAATGGAGCAACGTTGAGAATGCGTACCAGCTTCGTGCAGACAAGACCAAGAACCTGGTGGAGATCGTTAAAGGTGCAGCGGACTTTGAAAAAGAGACCTTGGTACAGGTAGTTGAGGCACGCTCGAAGGCCACCAGTGTGAATATTGATGCGAACAACCTAACGCCGGAGAAAATTGCCCAATTCCAGCAGGCACAGGACCAGTTCAGCGGAGCGTTGTCTCGCTTGTTGGTGACCATAGAGAAATATCCGGATCTTAAGGCGGTAAAAGGCTTCCAGGATTTCCAGGTGCAATATGAGGGAATGGAGAATCGCATCGGCGTAGAGCGCAGGAAATTCAATGATGTTGCGCGCGACTTCAATACGCGCATCAAGCAGTTCCCGGGTAATATTCTATCGGGCATGTTCGGGTTTAGTGAGAAGGGTTATTTCGAAGCTCAGGAGGGAACTGAGAATGCACCTGATATCTCCTTTAAGTAGAACGTGCTTAACGTAGAAGAATTCCTAACGCTTGCTCAACGGGAGCAGGTCGAGCGTGCGATCGAAGCGGCTGAAAAGCTTACGTCCGGTGAGATCCGCGTACACATTGATCACCACATTGAAGAGAATGTAATGGACCACGCGGCCTTTATGTTCGAAGCATTGGACATGCACAGGACCCGCGACCGGAATAGTGTTTTGATCTACATCGTAGTTGCGGATCGTAAAATGGCGGTGCTCGGTGATGTCGCGATCAATAAAGTCGTTCCCACTGGTTTTTGGGATGAGGTCTATCACCTTTTGAGAACACGTTTTGCAGCCGGACAACAAGTGGACGGGTTATGTGAGGCAGTGACCTTGGTTGGTCAAAAATTGCAAGAATTCTTTCCGCTTTTGCCGGATGATACCAATGAATTGTCAAATACGGTCACCGTGGGAAAACCCACTATTTCATGGAATCCCGAGCCATGAGGATCGTAATTCTTCTTGCAACCATCCTAATTGGTTTTTCCGCAACTGCATCGAGCTTCGACTGCAAGTTGACTCCTCCTGCAAAAAGTGAACAGGACAAGCTGGTATGGCAATATACCGAACTCTTGAGCAGCAGCGAAGAAGCACAGCTCAATGCTAAATTGGTCCAGTTCGCACGAGAGACGAGTAATCAGCTATTGGTGATCGTAGTTGATACACTTTGTGGCCTACCGGAATCTGATCTTGCCTTTGATATTGGCGAGAAATGGGGAATAGGTAAGGCGGGTTTTGACAATGGCATTGTGCTATTGGTAAAACCGAATGGCCCGCCAGGACAGCGTAAAGTGTTCATTGCTGTTGGCTATGGCTTGGAAGGAGGAATTCCTGACCTGATGGCAAAGCGCGTGGTTGATAACGAGATCATTCCGCGCTTTAAGGAAGGTAACTATTTCGCAGGATTGAATGCGGGTACAACTGTGCTGATGGATATTGCCAAAGGTGAATACAACGAGCATAGCTATGGCGAGAAACCATTCCCCTGGAGCATCTTGATCTTCTTCGGGGTCTTCGGAGCGATCATGTTCTATGGATGGCGCAATCGCGTGAGCAACTACGCTGCGACCAATAAAGTTGATTTCTGGACTGCCATGTGGTTGATGAGCCAGATGAACGATCGGCACCCTGGGCGGTATAGAGGTGGCGGCGGCTGGACAGGTGGTGGCGGTGGGGGAGGTTTCAGCGGTGGCGGTGGATTCGGTGGTTTTGGCGGTGGTGGATTCGGAGGCGGCGGGGCTGGTGGGTCCTGGTAGTACCAAAAGCGGCATATTGAGATCAGAATTGATTTTTTCTTTCCTGCTGATCAGGGTTTCGCGAACAAATAGTAGAGGATAGCAATGAGTTTCAAAAAGTGGATCGGAAGTGGATTAGGATGGGCGTTCGGGGGTCCAATTGGTGGTGTCATTGGCTTTGCCATTGGTGCCATGTTGGATCATATGCAGCCCCAGTCCAGGTTGGAAGAAGGGGATCCGCGGTATCGCCAGACAACGCATACTACTACCGGCGGTGACCTCACCATGAGCTTGGTGGTGCTTATCGCAGCGCTTATGAAAGCCGACGGTAAGGTCACTCAGAAAGAGCTGGACCATGTCCGCCAGTTCTTTTCGAAGCAATTCGGCGCAGCGCAGGCTGGCCAATTATTGATGGTATTGCGTGACGTGCTGAAGCGTGAGATCCCTGTGCATGATGTGTGTGAGCAAATACGGCAGAACATGCAACATGCGGTGCGTCTTCAATTGATGCATTATTTGATCGGGTTGGCCAATGCGGACGGCACGGTGGATCGCAGTGAATTCGACATGTTGCGGCGTATTGGGCATGGAATGGGCATCAGCGATAAGGATCTTGGTTCGCTCAATGCCATGTTCCGAACATCAGATCCAAGCTCAGCATACAAGATCCTTGAAATTGAACCATCCGCAACCGATGACGAAGTGAAGAGAGCGTACCGTCACATGGCCAAGAAATATCATCCCGATAAAGTGGCGCAGCTCGGTGAAGATGTTCAGAAAGCCGCCACGGAAAAGTTCAAGAAAGTTCAGGAAGCGTATGAAACGATCCAGAAGAAACGCGGCATTAATTGATGCTCCCAACGGATCGCTCGACCTACCTTTTGCTGTATGAATAATAGTCCCTAACAAAACTATGCTCCTTCTCCTTTCACCTGCTAAAGATCTTTCCACATTGCCGGCGCCGAGTGTAAAAGGCACGACGACGCCAGTTCTGTTGGAGCACAGCCAGCCTTTGGTGAATAAGTTACGCGGGTTTACAGCGAAACGCTTGAGCACATTGATGGACGTCAATCCTAAGATCGCGGAATTGAACGTAGAGCGCTTTCAGCAATGGAACACGCCGTTCACGCAAAAGAACGCAACACCGGCAGCAATGCTGTTCAATGGTGAAGCATACCGCGGATTGGATGCCCGCTCGTTGGATGCGAATGACCTCGCCTTCGCACAACGCTATTTACGGATCCTTTCTGGCCTGTACGGCGTGTTGCGCCCATTGGACCTGATGCAACCATACCGCTTGGAAATGGGCACGAAGTTGAAGGTAGGGCGTACAAAGGATCTCTACCAATATTGGGGAGAACGCATAAACAATGTGTTGAAAGAAGACCTGAAAACCAGTGACAGTAGTGCGTTGATAAACTTGGCAAGCTCTGAATACAGTAAAGCTGTGCAGTTGGATGTGTTCGAAGTTCCAGTGATCACGCCTGTGTTCAAAGACAGGGTAGGAGCGGAATACAAAATGCTAATGGCCTATGCAAAACATCAGCGCGGGGCTATGGTGCGGCACGTGATCAAGCACCGAATTCTTGATCCCAATAAGCTGAAGAAATACGATGGCGATGGATATCGCTTTTCCAAAGAGGATAGCACGGAAACGGAATTCGTGTTCTTACGGGATACGCGTCAGTAGGTGGATCTTGCCATTTCATAACGCCTAGTGCCGTTTAATGGGACCTCAGAACCGTACGACCATGCCGGCCGAAATGCGTTGTGCATTCCAATTGAGCTTAATTGGTTCCAGGTCGGTACCCATCACTACATCTTCATTGTCCGTAAGGTCGCCATCCCAGGAAACCGTGTGTTCCAGTGCCACATATGAACCGACGACATTGCTGAACATCAGAAGATAACGTCCTCCAACGGTTAGTACCCCGCTTTCTGATCGTAGCGGAAGATCGGATCTACGTGGTGTAAGTGCCATAAGGCTGACACCCAAAGCTGCATGTGTTTCAAAGGATGAATTCTTACCGATCCATGGCCGCCAAATGGCCTCTAGTTGATAGGTGGTGAATCGTACTTTATCCGTAATGATCGTAAGTCCCTCGGTACCGAGCCGATCGTAGTGGAAACCCAAGGACCAATGGTCAGTAAGTGCATAGGCGAACGCGAAACGCACTGCGGCACACGTTGCATTTCGAGCTGCATAGCCCGACGTGTCGCTACCAGTTGCGACCCGAAGCTGCCCGATGCCCGCACCAAAACTCGTGAGTAAATGCTTTCGATGGACGGACTGAGCATTCATTCGAGTCCACATCGTCAACGTTATGAAGACCATGCTGACCTGTAATATCTGCTTCTTTGTGATCACGCGTTACAAAGATCGGTCTCCTGTTCGGAACACACCGGTAGATTTGCAACGTGTTACCGCTCCTCCTTGGTATAATTCTGCTGCTCTTCCTAGGGTATGTGCTATTGTGCCTATTCTATTTCATCTTTCAGGAGCGGTTCATATTTGTTCGATACCAGCTCGCAGTTCAGGAACATTTCAAGTTCGACTACCCATTTGAGGAACGCAAGATCGTTGCTGCGGATGGTTCAAAGCTGCATGGCTTGTATTTCACGGCTCGATCTGCGAAAGGTGTCGTACTTTATTTCCATGGAAATACAGGGAATCTGCACCAATGGGGAAAGGTGGCTCCGCGGTTCACTGAACTCGGCTACGATGTATTGATGCCTGATTACCGGGATTATGGTCTAAGTGAAGGGAAATTGGGCGCACCGGAACTGCATTCGGATGCGTTGAAATGGTACGATCTGCTAAGCCAGCAATGGAAAGAAGATGACATCGTGATCTATGGAAGGTCGCTGGGCAGTGGGTTGGCAACTCCTGTTGCCGCAGAGCGGAGGCCGCGCATGTTGGTGTTGGAAACTCCATTTGCCAATCTCTATGATGTAGCACGGTATTACTTGCGGATATTGCCTTACAGGCTCTTGCTACGGTATCCGTTCCGCAACGATAAGGCCATGCTGCGGGTACAATGCCCGGTCTATATCTTTCATGGGAAGCGCGATACTGTGGTTCCATATCATTCCGCGTTGAAGCTCTATTCTTTGGTACCTACCACGGTAGACCGCGAAATGTTCACCTTCGAAAAAGGACATCATAGCGACCTGGCCGGATTCAAACGATTCAACGCCCAATTGCGCAGGATCTTGGCATTCCCGAAAGCGTAGTATACCGCAACAGTTGTTAAGTCCTGCCATGGCAGGACCAAAGTTGTTGGATATTCCAAGGCTATCCTAACGAGGATATTACCTTCGCGCCCCTACAAAACAAACCATGACAGTAAGATTCGTTTCTCTAGCGCTGGCGATGACCATCCTCAGTGCATGTTCCCAAGGCCAGAAAGGCCGCGTTCAACTCAAGAATGAGATGGACTCAGTAAGTTATTCCATCGGTGCGGATATCGGTGCGAACTTTAAGCGCAGCAAATTGGACAGCGTTAATATCGATGCGATCTCCATGGGTCTTCGCGACGGTCTGGATAGTGCAACGATCCTCGATGAAGCCGCAATGCGTGCAAGCATTGAAGGATTCATGGCGAAGACACGCGCTGCGCAACAGGCAGAAGAACGTGCTGCAGGTGAGGTGAACATTGCCAAGGGTGAGGCGTTCCTAGCTGAAAATAGCAAGAAACAAGGAGTTATTACCACACCAAGCGGCCTGCAATATGAAGTCGTGACCATGGGCACAGGAGCTAAACCTGTAGCAACCGATAATGTGAAAGTTCATTATGTAGGAACGTTGATCGACGGAACCGAGTTCGATAGCTCGGTAGGGCGTGGCGAACCTGCGGAATTCCCAGTGGGCCAAGTGATCCCAGGATGGGTAGAAGGCATACAGCTTATGCCCGTAGGCAGCAAATTCAATTTCTACATTCCTAGTGAATTGGCCTATGGCGCAGGTGGCGCTCCAGGTGGTACGATCCCACCGAACAGCACATTGATCTTCGAAGTTGAGTTGCTGGATATTGTGAAGTAAGTGATACGGAACAACCTGAAAAGGGGTAAAGAAGTAGCCAAGCGCTGCCTCTTTACCCTTTTTGTTTGCCCAGCTTCTTAAGGGCGTTACTCAAAGGAGGAGACTTGGATAGGAATAATGAGCAGCGCAAGCTGCTTGCGTGTCGCAACCAATGGTCAATTGATCATTCCAGTGGCCTCATGGGCAATGACCGCCAATGCGTGACATCCGCGAAAAAATGATTGCTGGTTCCTTCGCCGCTCCAGAAATGCGGGCTACCCGCATAGCCGGTCTTACTTGGGTTTTTTAGGAAGTAGTCCTTTTGGAATTTCAGGATGATCACATGCCGGTCCTCGCGCGCCCCCGTCTTGCCTGGCAAATAGACACTATGGCCAGGAACGTAGCATAGCACCCGTTCGCCATCCTCTGGCAGTAGCTCATTTATAGCGTTCCAGTCATCCATGAATTACAATGAAATTCAGATCCGATGTTCGTCGGAAGGGGAGCAAGATATTTAGAACGATCGGACCGGAGTTCAGACCATAGGCTCCAACGGAAGCATCTCGCCTGTGACCTGCTCGAGAAGATGTTTTACGGCATTTTCTGCACGTTTTATTATCAGATCTGAACTCTTCCCATACATTTTATCACTTTCCTTCTTTATCAAATACTTCAATAGGTCATCATGGATCTCTAACCCCGAATTGGTGATCTTACCGTATTCACTTTTGTTCCACTGCCACAACAAACGCAGTGATAATCGGATGGAGGAACGGTCATGAACGCGGCTGCCTTGGACTATCCATCCATTATGGTCCTGACGTTCTACCAAATTGCGCAGTGTAGAACGGATGATCGACAGCAAACTTTCCACGGTAATGTTCCCTTCCGGTCTACGGATCAGGTCAGCCGGTGATATTTCATCATTCCGCAAATAGCTCAATTGATTCGATAGCGGCATGCTTTTGTTGAATTCCACCATGGTCGGTGTCACTGTATCGGCGTGTACCACCAATGTTCCATCGTGGCCGTCAACCGCTTCACGTTCCTTATCGCCAAGCATGTTCAAATAATCCGCTTTCACTTTCTCAGGAGTTCGGGATGGTAGTACCAACGATGCTGCACCGATCGCATGGCAACCCCTTCGATGGCAAATACCGATCGCAAACAAGCTCAAGGCGCGCAGGAAAGGGGCATTAAGCCCAATACTTTCCCGATCCGGTAAGGTTTGGCGGTCCGGTGCATTGAACAGTGCAATATGATCAGCGGCGTATCCCTGAGGATCCAAGGATAGTCCCGCACTATGGTGCATTAATTCGAATAGGATCTCCTCAGCCTCCAAAGCGCTTGACACCGAATCAAGAATAACCGTAGCCCGAATAGTTCCACGGGTCCACTGCATATGCTCTTCCAGAACATCGAACAGGTCGTTCCAGAATCGAGCTTCGAGATGGGTTCGCACATCACGCAGATAGAATACGATGTTTCCTTGTCTGGCCTTAAGGTCTGATCCACAATTGGCCACGAAATGCGCAAGGTCGTACAGTGAGGCGGATACAGGTTCATCTCCGATCATATGACCTGGCTCAAGCACGAACATTGGTCGTGGAACGACCATTAACCGGCAAGTGGACAGTGGATTGATCCGCACGCGACCTCCTTCAGCCGGCAAATACGCCAGATCCAATTTAGCTGCTCTAGTTAAATTCCGATGTGCGCGCACAATATTGAATGGGTCTCCGGCAGTAAAATTCCAGAGATCGGCGATATAGCTTTTAGCTCCGGAGTTAAGTCCGTTCACAAGTTCGGAGCGCGTGGCGCCACCGATCATTTCAACTCTTCGTTCGAGTAATGTTGACGGTGTCTGGATCTTCCAGTCTGCCTCACGTATGTGAGCTGTAGCATCAGGGAATGCAACATTTCCCTGGGATAAGGTCGTGGTATATGCCTCACGATCAACCAACAGTTCTTTACGACGATCATCGAAACTCTTGACCAGCGTATCGATCAGCGAACCGGTATTGGGGAGCATAGTACTATTTTGTACGGGTCGAATAACGTCCATTGGAGTGCAACTGGATCCCTTCAACGTTCGCAGCGGTATTTAGGTTCAGTTCTTGGGTGCAAGCCGCTCTGTCATGAAGTGTTCAACTAGCTATTTCCAGCGTGTCATGTGCTTGCAACATGGCTTTTAGCCTTGGATGCATGACCCTGAAGAACAAGGGCGGAATAAGGCTTAATACCATCATTCCGGGATACCCCGTCGGAAGTTGCGGAGCGTCTTCTAGGCTCTGCAGCACTTGGTATTTCTTGCTCGCCTTCCAGTGGTGGTCGCTGTGTCGTGTAAGTTCGAACAACATGAGCCTGCCAATGAGGTGGTTGCTATTCCACGAATGAACATGCTGCACGCGTCCGTAGGTGCCTGCGTCAGTGCGCTTTCTACGGAGACCATAATGCTCGATGTAGTTCACTGTTTCCAAAAGCAGGATGCCGATCGCCGCTGCACAGATAAAACCAAACAACGCCAGCGTTCCGAATACCAGACCGATCACAACAAGCAAAGTGGCTTGCCATGCGATGGCCTGCAGCATTTCATTCCTTGGACCATATGGAGTCATACCCAACTTCTTAATGCGTTCAGCCTCGATGTGCCAAGCTGAAACAAAACTGAAAACAATGCTCCGGAACCAAAAAACAAAAATGGTCTCACCATAACGCGCACTCGCTGGGTCATCCGGTGTTGCAACGTTTCGATGGTGCCCGCGATTATGCTCTATGATGAAGTGCATGTACAAGCTGGTAAGTAATAAAGCCCTTGCAAGATCTCGTTCCCAACGTTTCGCACGGTGACCAAGTTCATGCGCGACATTGATCCCATAAATACCACAAAGCACACCCATGGTCGCAATTCGCCCCATTATCTCCCACCACACTAGACCTGACTCCTGAACTTGAACGAAAAACAGCAACAGCAATGCCCATTGAACTGGAACGATGAAGTAGAGTAGTAGGTCATAGAACCGGTCTTCAACGGCAGCGCGTTCCTCTGGATCTGTGAGGTTATGGTCATATTGCCGCAGCAGCAGCTCAACCAGCGGTATGATACCGAATGACAAGATGGGTACGGACCAAGTCCATATCCCATTCATTAAAAAGCCCGTCAAAGCCAATACAGGAACGATGAATGTAACCGTGTACCGGAGGGCCCGAATGCGCATTGCTCTTCTATCAGACAATGAAATTGAATGTTCCATAGCGATCTTAAGTGCAAAAATAAGGAGACCCTACGGAGCATATTGGTATGGAGCCTTGCAGGTCGATCAGCGATCTGTTCAAATGACCTGCGTCGGACTACTGCGCGGAAACCAACAGGCCAATGCACAGCGCCATCCAAATGCCAGAGGAACATTCTTCCCTCCGATCCCCTAAATTCGCGCCTTGTCATTTAGATATGGAGCGAGATCGCTCATCAACTTAATTGAAAGATGGGGTCCAGGACAAAGCGGATCTTTACCATCATATCCGCTGCATATATGATAACAGCCCCTGTTGCTGCACAGAAGCGTGCCATAGCCTATTCCGAATTCGATCTGGATAATGGTCTACACGTGATAATACACGAGGACAACAGTACGCCTATCGTTGCAGTAAGTGTGATGTATCATGTTGGAAGTAAGAATGAAAGTGCGGATCGCCGTGGTTTCGCTCACTTCTTTGAACATCTCTTGTTCGAAGGTTCGAAAAATATCGAGCGAGGAGAGTTCAGCAAACTCGTAGAGAACGCAGGCGGCGTACTCAATGCCAACACGAGTGGAGACCGGACATATTATTATGAAGTGCTACCAAGCAACCAGTTGGAATTGGGCCTATGGCTGGAGAGTGAGCGGATGCTGCACGCTAAAGTGGATGAAAAAGGGATCACAACGCAACGTGAGGTCGTAAAAGAAGAACGAAAACAGCGTTACGAGAACCAGCCCTATGGCAGCATCTTGATCGAGGTTCTGGATCGGGCCTATACCAAACATCCGTATAAATGGCCCACGATCGGCTTCATGGATGACCTCAATAATGCAACTGAAGAGGACTATAAGGCATTCTACGAGCGGTTCTATGTACCCAATAACGCTGTGCTCGTAGTGGCTGGCGACATCGAACCGGACCGTGCCAAAGAACTTGTGAAGAAGTATTTCCAGGATATCCCGAGAGGCGAGGATATTGTGAGACCGGATATTGTTGAACCTGCATTGGAGAGGGAGATCCGCGATGTGATCTATGATCGTATTCAATTACCAGCTATTGTACAGGCTTATCGGATCCCTGCTGTTGGGGCTCCCGAGTTCTATGCCGTGGATATGTTGAATCGCTTGCTCTCGAATGGGAATTCTTCGCGATTGAACAAAGCGTTGAAAGATGAACAGGAAAAGGCGCTCAATGTCGGTGCGTTCAGTTTGCCCTTCGAGGACCCCGGACTGGCCATTCTTTATGCCATTGCCAATGGTGGTGTGGACGCGAAGGACCTTGAGCAAGCGATGGATTCTGAATTGAAGCGAGTCCAGGAAGATGGCGTGAGTGAGATGGAATTGGCCAAGTTGAAAATGCAGCTTGAAGCCGAGACCTTATCCGAAAATAGTCGCGTAGCCGGTGTTGCAGGGCATTTGGCCACTGCATACACACTGTTCGGTAGCACGGAGCATATCAATACGGAGTTGGAACACTATTTGAGATTAACACCTGCGGATCTGCAACAAGCCGCTATAAAATACTTCGCGAGAGACCGGCGCGTCGTACTTCATTACCTTCCTCAGGATCAACAGAACAAATGAAAAGTAAGTACTCTTTGTTCCGGTACTCGACCGCGGCTGGTCTGCTATTGGTAGGAGTACTTTATGTTATATCGCCCATGTACGCACAAGTAGACAGAACCTTACCGCCTCCTCCTGGACCTGCTCCAACAGTGCATTTAGGCGAGCATTCGTCTTTCACATTGGAGAATGGCATGCGTGTCATCGTTGTGGAGAACCACAAGTTGCCTATGGTAAGTGTACAGGTGCGCTTCGACATACCGCCCTTTGCTCAAGGCGAAAAGGCAGGGTTCGTGGATCTGATCAGTGAATTGTTGATGTCGGGTACGGCAACGCTTACTAAATCAGAGATCGATGAAGTTGTTGATCGGAATGGGGCATCGGTAAGTTCTAGTAACGATGGGATCTACGCGAGTACATTGAAGAAGAACTTGGAACCCATATTGACCTTGGTTGAAGAAGTGGTAATAGCGCCGCTTTTCCCGGATCAAGAGTTCACCAAGGCGATCAATCGACATCGGAGTGCGATCCAACAGCGACAGGACGATCCCGAGGGCATTGCTGAATCGGTTGGCAAAGCGGCAGTCTTTGGCTCGGACCATGCTTATGGAGAGATCACCACTCTGAAGACCTTGGGAAATATCGACGCAGGAACTATACGAGCCTTTCACGCTCATTATTTCAGACCAGAAAATGGTTATCTGGTATTTGTTGGTGATATCGACGAGAAAGAGGCGAGGACGTTTGCTGAGAAGCACTTCGGGAAATGGATGCCGGATGGTAAAACAGTGGACAAAGACGCTGCGGGTGAATTTGTTCCCGGAATGGGTGGTGTCCTCTTCCTAAGAGAACCGAAGATGCCCGCCGTGTATCGGCAAGTAGTTGTGGTTGATCGGCCAGGAGCGCCACAGTCGATCATTCGTGTGAGCTATCCGTTCAATCTGAAGCCCAAGGATATTCGGGCTCTTGATGCTCAGGTGCTCAATACGATCCTCGGTGGAGGTGTATTCAATGCACGGTTGATGCAGAATCTACGCGAGGATAAAGGCTTTACGTATGGAGCTTATTCAAGTATGGAGAGTGATCGCTTCAACGGTAGTTTCACGGCCAGCACTAGTGTGCGGACTGAAGTAACAGCCCAAGCGGTTACGGAGATCCTTGCAGAAATGCAGCGGTTGCGTGATGAGCCTGTGCCACATGCGGATATTGATCTGGCCAAACGCTATATGGCAGGGAGTTTTGCCCGGTCCTTGGAAGATCCGCGCACCGTAGCACGTTTCGCATTGAATACCTACTTGAATGGATTGCCTCAGGATCATTATGCCACCTATCTCCAACGGTTGGAAAAGGTCACGGTTGATGATATTCTGCGTGCAGCAAATGCATTTCTTCTGCCGGAGAATGCGGTCGTATTCGTAGTAGGTGATCTCGAGAAGATCCGCCGGGCAATGATCCCGATAAGTATGGAGCCGTTCATTCCTTTGATTGAATTGGATGTTGAAGGGCAAGCGAAGGAAGATCATTTGGTGGCTGCAGGAGATACTACCGCCCAACAGGTGATGGATCGTTATTTGGATGCGATCGGTGGTAGCAAAGCCGTAGCCAAGATCTCCACAATGGAAAGGCAAATGACCGGTAACATGGGTAAGGCCGATGTTGTTATCACAGAGCAGTTTGGAAAGAATACTAAGTATCGGAAAACGATAGTTGCGGATAACAGGGTCCTACAGCAAGTTGTTTGTAATGGTTCACGAGCTGTTGATGTGCAAAGCAATATCCCTCAAGAAGTGGAAGGTGATCGATTACGCGAACTGATGTTATGGGCGCATCCGGTTCCAGAGGTGCTGGAAATAAGTGCGCCTATTGAACGCTTCATGGATGGCCGCACGACAATTGGTGAAAAATCGGTGTACAGGATCACGACCAATGTTGGTGAGATCGATGTGACCACGGATTATTTCGATGTGAATACGGGCCTAAAAGTCAGACGCATTGTAAGGCAATTGAACCTCGGTCAATTTTACACGGTCACAACGGACTATTCAGACTATCGAGAAGTGGATGGGGTATTGTTCCCACATACGATAGACGAGGATGGTGGAATTACAGGGGTTATTCAACTTAAAGTGGCATCGATAAAGACCGGGCTGGTATTCAACGATGACCGGTTTGTGATCAGCAAGGATCTGGGTTCCGAATAAGCATCCTTTCTTCCGGTAATAGCTGATAGTTTGATCTTTGGAAGGGTCCAGTAGTGAACTATTGGGTCTGTTCTTCTGAACAGTTTCGAGCGTGCGGAACATCAGCGATGCTTTTACGTACAAGATACTTTCCGCGTATCTCCATGGGTAGGATCCTGAAATATCGCCTGGACGAGGTCTTTAAGAACTTCACTGCGAAGATCATGTTGACCGTGTTCTTCTTTTTGGTGTTAGTTACGTTGATATTCTTGTACTTGAGCTATCGTTCACATGTTGCGTCGGCGGTAGAACGCGAGTTCATTCGCCTACAATGTGCGACCAGACCTTTGGCAAGCCGTATCGATGCGAAGCAACACGAACAGATCCGGTCAGCATACAACGATCCAATTGCTTTGGACGATGATATTGAAATATCCGGTTACCTCCATCTACATGAGCAGTTGAAAGAAACCAAATTCGTTCTAGGACTCGACTCCGACATCTATACGCTTGTGAAAGATCCTGCATCCGGAGAAATGGTATTTATTGTTACAAGTGCCGATCAAGCGTACTTCAAACACGTTTGGGAAAGGCCGCATCAGGAGACCATTGATAAATACGATCTCGGTGCTCAATTCGGACCATACACTGATGAGAACGGGACATGGCTTTCCGTATTCGAACCGATCAAACTGAACGGACGAACCATCGCTATCGTACAGGCAGATAAGCGATTCGACGTGTTCATGTCCGAAGCTCGGATGTCCTTCCTGAACACATTGTTGACGTTCTTGGTGGTCTTTGTGATCGCTATCGGGGTCTTGATCCGTTGGTTGAACAAGCTTCTCAGTGATGAGGAGCGTATCAGAAATAAACTTTTGAATTCCTCTGAACTGATCGCGGCCAAGAACAAACATATTACTGACAGCATACGTGTAGCAGAGCGCATCCAATTGGCCGTATTACCGAGCATTGAACGGATCAGAAAAGAACTACCGACTTTCGACGTATTCTACCAACCCAAAGATCTCGTGAGCGGTGATTTCTATTGGTATGAGAAAGTAGGGGCCAAGGTTTACGTTGCTGTTGGAGATTGCACTGGGCATGGTGTGCCTGGGGCAATGATGAGCATGATGGCTTCAAGTGCGTTATACCATGTATTGAAACACAATGGTGAAAGTGTTGCTGAAATGCTCCATGAATTGGATGATATCACTCGTAAGAACTGGCATAAGGATGAAGAGCGATCGGCAGGGATGGATCTGGCGTTGTGCTGTTATGATCAAGAAACTATGCTATTCACGTTCGCCAGTGCAGTGCGTCCGCTTGTGATCATGCGCGATGGTGAATTGATCAAGATAAAAGGCGATCGTTCAGGTATCGGTGCTTATGGGTCCGTCCCTGAATTCAAAGAACAGACCATACAGGTCTTACCGGGAGACACGCTCTATTTGTTCTCGGATGGATTCGTTGATCAATTCGGTGGTGGAGCAAGCAAGCGTTATAAGACAGGGCGCTTCAACAACTTTCTCTCCCTGATCCAAGAGCATCCGATGGAGGAGCAGATCATGCTCATGCGTTATGAATTCCATCTTTGGAAACAGACCGAAGAGCAAGTGGATGACGTTCTTGTTGTTGGCTTCCGGATACCAGGACAGGTATTGCAAAAGACGGCATAACGCTAGAGCAAAAGACAGAGGTTGTTAAGTTGACAAGAAGTCGTTCAGGTTAGGGTAGGGTATTGGACCGGAATAATAATTCCCTGTTCATTTGGACCTAACATTCCATGTTGTAATTTGCAGCGTGTATCACATGAAATGGTACATGTCGTCTAACCCTAACCCCCTTATAATGAAAGCTTCTCCACCCATTCGGTATTATGGGCTCCGTCCCTTCGCTATACTGAGCACGGCGCTGTTGACCACAGTTCTCCTGGCCCAAACTCCATTCACAGCGACCTATGATCTTGCCGGCAATGGCAACAACGTAACAACGTTCGCTTACAATGGAACTGTGATCCCCGCAGCCGCTTTTGGATCACTCGACAAGGTTGGCATCACGACAAGCTCGAGTACGGGTAACTACCGAGGCAGCAATTGGCCAACTGGGACGGTGGATGTTGGTTCGCCAGATCTTGGCAAATACATTGAGTTTGTGATAACCGTTCAACCGGGTTTCTCAATTGACATGACCACTATCAATTTTGGCGTTGGACGAAGTGGAACCGGACCGCGAAACTGGCAATGGCGCTCAAGTGTTGACACATATGGAGCGCCTCTGCCCAATTATACGGTTTTGAATGCGGGCTTGGCAAATTCCAGCGGGGCGCTCACACAGGGTGATGTAACTACAACCTTTGCCGGAAACGATCTTGACCTAAGTGCAGCAGCTTTTCAAGGTCTGGGAACAGGCGTGGTCATTTTCCGATTCTACGGATACAATGCAGAAGCTACTGGTGGTACAGGTGGATTGGCTGGAAACCTCACGATTTCAGGCACATATGAAGCGGTAGTCGGTGGGTGTGGACTTATCATTGGAACACCAACAACGTCCTGTAACGGAAACACACCCGGCCTTAGTGATACCTACGACCTTAGTATCCCATACACAGGCGTTCAAGGTGATCTTGTTATCTCGACCGCATCAGGTACGAT